>DATNIH010000179.1:0-56010 GCA_035604515.1 Caulobacteraceae bacterium
CGGGTTTCGGCTTTTGCGGGCGCCTCCGGACCGGACATCCTTCCTACTGCGCCGGACACGCGCCGATGGCCACCCGCCGACGCGAAACCCCTATGAAACCTAAGGAAATCGAGCGCATCGTCAGCCGGTTCGTCGAAGGGCCGGCCGCCGAGTCCCGGGAGCCGGAACTGCGCTGGCGCGAACCCGGGTGGCGGGGCGTCCGCCAAGCGGGCGGGTCGGGGCGTCGCGGCCGGCGATGCCTAGGCGGTGGACCTTGCCGATGACGGCGCTGCGTGAAACGCCGCCCAGTTGCCGGGCGACCTGGCTGGCGGAAAGACCATCCCGCCACATCTTGGTCAGAGCCTCAATGCGCTCTTCATTCCACTCCACTGCACAACCCCCATTTGCAACCAAATCTGATCCGGTCACGGAGCCTTGGATGTCCAGGCGGTCCAACGACCTTTGGTATGCCTTGACCGTACTGGCGGGGACATGGTCGCACGATGCAACATGCTGACGCAGTGCTTAATGCGGATGGTTAAGCAAACGTAAATACAGTAGTCGATAGGTATAGTATCGCTTGTTCCTGCGTCGGAACCGCGCACTTGCGAGGGTTCGACCAGCAGAATTAACCATATTCCAGGTAGGCCTCGGGCTCGTTACGACGGAAAGGTTGAAATGTGGCCAAAAAGGCATAATTTGGACGTCTGTGGGACGTCGCTCAGAACCGTGGAACGTGGGCGCGGCGGTTGTGGTTGTTTTGAGACCACCAGTACGCGTTAACCATATTTCTACAGGGCTGGCGCGCAGTCAGGATCGCGTCGCTTGTCTGATCGAGACGTGAAGTTTGCATTAGGTGACAACAGCATCGAGGAGTCGCGCCCTCGGTTCGTTCGTAGCGCGCTGTTGCTTGCCTTCGCTGAGGCCGCAAAGTCCTTGGGGTTGGACCCCTATCACATGCTCCGCCGGGCCGGACTGCCAGTAGCGGCGCTCGATCACCCCGACTATCAGATCCCGGCCGATCGCGTGCAGGCGCTCTTGGCGGACAGCGCGAAATCCGCGAGCAGCGAAGAATTCGGCCTACTGGTCGGGCGGTGCTTCAAGCTTTCGATGAAGGGGCCGCTCGGTCTCCTCATGCGTGAACAGCCGAGCGTGCGGGCCGCGGTTGAGGTCCTGCAGCGCTACCTTCGCTACCAGAACGACTATGTCGAGATCCGCATCGAGCCGATCGGCGGCGGGCTGATGGTCGTGCCCGAATTGATCAGCGCGCGGACGCGCACCAGCCGCCAGATGATCGACCTGATCGTTGCCATGTACGTCCAGATCTTCCGTGGCCTGCTGGGGGAGCACTGGAAGCCTGCGCGCGTCGCCATGGCGCGTCCGGCGCCGAATGACGCCGGGCCCTACCGAGCGCTCCTGGGCGCCGTCGAATTTGGCGCCTCCTTCACCGGCTTCCTGATGACCAATGAGGACCTGGCGACCCCTCTCAGCCAGTCCGATCCGCAGATGGCGCGGGAGATCGCCCGCTATATCGAGGCCAGCGCCGCGCCGCAGGGCGCCCGCGCCAGCGAAACCGTCGCCGCCTTGATCCTGCGTCTGCTGCCAGATGGGGAGTGCAACGTAGACCGGGTCGCTCAGCACCTGGGTGTCGATCGCCGCACGGTGCATCGCCGCCTCGCCGCCGAAGGCAAGTCTTTCACCCGACTTCTGGAGGCGGCCCGGCGCGATGTCGCCACCTGGCAGCTCAGTCATGGCGACCAGCCGCTGACCGAGGTGACCGCGCTGGTCGGCTTCTCCAGCCTGTCGACCTTCTCGCGCTGGTTCCGCACGGCCTATGGGATGCAGCCGAGCGAATTCCGCCGCCTCGCCCACGCTACTGAGTAGCTGCTGCTCTTACGCTTCGCGCCGCGCGACGCTAGATTGGGCGGATGAGCGCCAATGTCTCACACTCCACCCCGCTCCAGGCCAGGACCCGCCGTCTAAGGCTTGGCGTCAACATCGACCACGTCGCCACTATCCGCAACGCGCGCGGCGAGGGCTACCCCGATCCGGCGCGGGCAGCCGAGATCGCCATGGCCGCCGGGGCTGACGGCATCACCGCCCACCTGCGCGAAGACCGTCGGCATATTTCCGACGCCGATATCGATACCCTGGCCGGTCTCACGCGTCGTCGCGGCAAGCCGCTCAATTTCGAGATGGCGGTGACCCAGGAGATGGAAGCGATCGCACTGGCCCACCGACCGCACGCCGCCTGCCTGGTGCCGGAGCGGCGCGAAGAGGTGACCACCGAGGGCGGTCTGGACGTGGTCGGCCAGCACAACCGCATCGCGCCGTGCGTCGGCGCCCTCAAGGCCGCCGGCATCCGCGTCTCACTCTTTATAGAGGCCGACGCTGCGCAGATTGCGGCTGCGGCGAACATTGGCGCGCAGGTGATCGAGTTGCACACCGGCGCCTACTGTCTCGCCGTGCGCGAACGTCGCCCGCAGGCGGCGCGGCTGCTGGCGGCCCTGCAAGACGGCGCGCGTCAGGCCGCGTCGCTGGGCCTGGAGGTGCACGCCGGTCACGGCATCGACTACGAGACGGTGGGCGCGATCGCGGCCATCCCCGAGGTCGCGGAACTCAATATCGGCCACTTCCTGATCGGCGAAGCGATCTTCACCGGCCTCGATCCCGCGATCCGTCGGATGCGATCCCTGATGGACGCCGCGCGCGACGAGGCGGCGGCTTGATCATCGGCCTGGGGTCCGATCTCGCGGACATCCGTCGAATCGAAGAGACGCTGGAGCGTTTCGGAGAGCGCTTCATCCGGCGCATCTTCACCGACCTCGAGCGGTCGCGCTCCGAGCGCAAGGCGGACCGCGCCGCCAGCTACGCCAAGCGTTTCGCGGCCAAGGAAGCCTGCGCCAAGGCGCTGGGAACCGGCCTGCGCGCCGGGGTGTTTTGGCGCGACATGGGCGTGGTCAACCTGCGTTCAGGGGCGCCGACCCTTGCGCTGACCGGCGGCGCCGCCAAGCGGCTCGCCGCCATCACGCCGCCGGGGATGCATCCGCGAATCCACCTCAGCCTGACCGACGACCATCCCTACGCCCAGGCGTTCGTCGTGATCGAGGCCTTGTCGTCGCATGAGCACGAGTTAACGGGCGAGAAGCTTGCCGGGGCGATATCCAGCGTCTAGCTACGGCGACCGCAAACGACCCGAGCCAGCATGACCAACGTCGCCCCCATCGCCAAATCAGGCAGCAGAGCCAAGTCCGAGAAGAAGCTCGGGCTGGTCGGCGAGCTGGTCGAGATCGTCAAGACCGTCGTCTATGCGCTGCTGATCGCTTTGGTTCTGCGGGTCCTGCTGTTTCAGCCCTACACCATACCCTCGGCCTCAGATGAGCCGAACCTCTACCGGGGCGACTACATCATCGTCACCAAGTGGTCTTACGGCTGGAGCCGCCACTCGATCCCGTTCAGCCCGCCCCTGTTCAGCGGCCGTATCTTCTTCAATCCGCCGAAGCGCGGCGACATCATCGTCTTCAAGCTGCCGTCGAGCGGTCACGTCGACTTCATCAAGCGCCTGGTGGGTCTGCCTGGCGATCGCATCCAGCTGAAGGGCGGTCAGCTCTACATCAACGACAGGGCGGTGGCCGAGAAGGCGCTCGGCATGGGCATGGGCGACCTGCCGGGCGGCTGGCAGCCGGTGAAAATGCAACAGGAAACCAATCCCGAGGGCCGCAACTACAAGATCCAGGTCTCGCCCGGATTCGAGAACGCCGGCGACACCGGGACCTACGTCGTGCCGCAGCACTGCTACTTCATGATGGGCGACAACCGCGACAACTCGCTCGACAGCCGCTTCGATCCTGGCCTCTCGCCGGACGATCCGAAGCTGGGCGGCTGCGGCTGGAACAGCGCGCTCGACGACAAGGTCGGTGACCAGGCCGGCGTCGGTTTCGTCCCGGAGGAGAACCTGGTCGGCCAGGCGCGTCTCATCCTACTTTCGTGGAACACCGGCGCGGACGAGCAGCACCCCGGAGGGGCCAGCATCTTCAAACCCTGGACCTGGTTCACCGACGCCCGGCCGGATCGCTTCTTCAAGGTGCTGCATTGAGGCCCCGGCCGCGCCATGGATAGGCGCATCGCCGCGATCGCCGAGCTTGAGACCCGTCTAGGCCACAGCTTTAAGGACCGCGCCTTGCTGGAGCGCGCCTTGACCCACTCCAGCGTCGGCAATGGCGCGGCCGACAACGAGCGGCTGGAATTCCTCGGCGACCGCGTGCTGGCGCTGGTGATGGCCGAGACTCTGTTTGCCCGCGATCCTGCCGCTGAGGCCGGGCCGCTCTCGAAGCGCCTCCACATGCTGGTCAGCCGCGACACCTGCGCCGACATCGGCCGCGAACTGGGCGTCGGGCCGGCGCTGCGCCTGCCTGGCGGCGAGACGCGCCGCGGCGCCCGGGAACAGGCGCGCTTCCTCGCCGACGCCTGCGAAGCGGTGATCGGCGCGCTGTTCCTCGACGCCGGCCTCGAGGCGGCGCGCGAGCGGGTGCTGGCGTTGTGGGCGCAGCTGCTCGACGCGCCGCATGACGAGCGCTCAGCCAATCCGAAATCACGGCTGCAGGAGTGGGCGGCCGCGTGTGGACGCGGCGCGCCGGTCTACAAGCTGGTCTCGCGCACGGGTCCCGACCACGCGCCGGTGTTCACCGTCGCGGCGGTGATCGACGGCGCATCGCCGGTGCAAGCCAGCGCCGGCTCGCGGCAGGCGGCGGAAAAGGCGGCGGCGCTGGCGTTGCTCGAGCGCGAAGCGCCGACAGCATGACCCGCGCCGGCTTCGCCGCGGTGATCGGCGCGCCCAACGCCGGCAAGTCGACCTTGGTCAATCGCCTGGTCGGATCCAAGGTGACGATCGTCACCCAGAAGGCGCAGACCACGCGCTTTCCAGTGCGCGGCGTGGCGATCGAGGGCGAGAGCCAGATCGTGCTGGTGGATACGCCCGGCATCTTCCGTCCGCGCCGGCGGCTGGATCGGGCCATGGTGCGGGCGGCCTGGTCCGGCGCCCAGGACGCCGACGCCGTCGTGCATCTGGTCGACGCTGAAGCAGAACTGGCAGCGGCTGGCGGGTCGGCGAGGGCCGCCGACCGCCTCGCCGCCCAGGATGTCCGCACGGTGATCGCCGGGCTCGAGGCGGCTGGTCGCAAAGCCATTCTCGCCTTGAACAAGGTCGACCGCGTGCGCCGCGACGATCTGCTGGCGCTGACACAGCGGCTGTTTGAGAGCGGCGCCTATGCGGAGGTGTTCATGATCTCGGCGCTGGACGGCTCCGGCGTCGACGACCTGAAGCGCCGCCTGGCCGCCTTGATGCCCGGTGGCCCCTGGCTTTACCCCGAGGACCAGACGGCTGATCTGCCGGCGCGCCTGCTCGCCTCCGAAATCACCCGCGAGAAGGTGTACCTGCGGGTCCACGAAGAGCTGCCCTATGCGGCCAATGTCGAGACCACGGCCTTCGAAGAGCGCAAAGACGGCTCGGCTCGGCTCGAACAGACCATCTACGTCGAGCGCGAGACCCAGCGCGCCATCCTGATCGGCAAAGGCGGGCAGACCCTGAAGTGGATCGGCGAGGCTTCGCGTAAGGAACTTGGGGAGATCCTCGGGCGGACCGTGCACCTCTTCCTGGTGGTGAAGGTGAGAGAGAACTGGGCGGAGGAGCGCGAGACCTACCGCGACCTCGGGCTGGAGTTCGATGTCTAGCCTCCCGGCAGCCGCAGGCCGCTGACATGGAATTCGAGGACAACGCTTTCGTGCTATCGGCCCGCTCACATGGCGAGACCGGTGCGATCGTCGAGATGCTGACCCAGCGCCACGGCAAGTACGCCGCGCACGTCGCTGGCGCGGCGTCGCGGCGGATGAAGCCATTCCTGCAGGCCGGCGCCCGGGTCACCGCCCAGTTCAGGGCCAGAACCGCCGACCAACTCGGCTCGGCCACCCTCGAGGCGGCAGGGGAGGGCCCTTCGGCCTTGTTCGACGATCCGGTGGCGCTGGCCGGACTCTCGTCCGCCGCCGCGGTGGCGGCCGGCGCCTTGCCGGAGCGGGAGCCGCACCCGGGCGCCTTTCTCGGTTTCGAAGCGTTCATCGCCGCGCTGGAGGCGCCGGAGATCTGGCCGGCGGTCTACGTGCGCTTTGAGGCCGGCCTGCTGGCCGATCTCGGCTTCGGTCTCGATCTGTCCCGCTGCGCCGTCACCGGCTCGCCCGACGATCTGATCTACGTCAGCCCCCGCACCGGGCGCGCCGTCAGCGCCGCCGCCGGCGCCCCTTACAAGGACCGCCTGTTCGCCCTGCCGCCTTTCCTGCTGTCATCCCAGGGCGGCCTCGCCCAGGGCGACGTCGCCGCCGGTCTCGTCATCACCGGCCACTTCCTGGAGCGGTTCGTGTTCGCCCCGCTCAACCGCCCGCTCCCGCCAGCCCGCCACTGGCTGTTCGACCGCCTGACCGAGGCAGCTCGGCTGTAATCTTCAAAACCCTATAGAATTTCTAGAGATAGAAGTTCTGGCCGCCGATCCTATCTCATGAGACGATCAATCTTCTCTCAAGGAGGGGTCCGATGTTCATCCGCGTACCCGAAGCGCACAGCCGCTCGCTGGCGAAGGCCGTCAGCTGGCGCATTGTCGGCAGCCTGGACACCTTCATCATCAGCTGGGTCGTCACTGGCCAGCTGAAGTACGCCGGGATCATCCTTGGGGTGGAGACCTTCACCAAGATCGCGATCTACTACGGCCACGAGCAGTTCTGGGCCTGGCTGCCCTGGTGGCGGGCGGACAAGCAGCCCGAAACGCCGTCCATGCCTGCCGCGTCGGCGCCAACCTAAGCGGTCGCCAGCAGGCACACCGCGGGCATGGGCTTCAGATCGGTCAGCCGTTCGACCTTGATGTCCGAAAACCCCGCCCGCTCCAGTCGCGGCCACGCCTCGGTCGCGAACCTGTCGGCGTCTGACGCCTGCGGGCGCCGGCCAGCCGGTTGATAGGTGAGGGCGAGGCGTCCGCCGGGCTTCAGTAGCGACTTGAGGACAGCCAGGGCGACATCTGGGTCCGGCCAGAACTGGGCGACGTTGACGCAGAATGCGCGGTCGAAGGTCAATCCAAGCGCAGGCGCGTCCTCAAGGCTGCCCGTCCGCAGCAGCAATCCGCCAAGCTCCACCGCCCGCTGATTGCGCCGCCGCGCCTGGCCGTGCATCACGCAGGAATGGTCGAATCCGACCACTAGGCCGCGCGTGACCTTGCTCAGGGCCGCTTGCACCCCGAGGCCGGGCCCATATCCCACCTCCAGCACGCGATCGCCCGCCCCGATGTCGAGCAGGTCCACCGTCCATCGATTGCGGATCCGGTTGCCGGACCGCGAGGCCATCAGCTTCCCGGCGACCCAACCGAGGAACCCTTGTGGACGGCCGAACTGGGCGAATAGCCGGGCGGCCAAGTCAGGCTCGGACATCGATCTCTCCCAGCTGAAAGACCCGCAGGGCGAGGTCGCGCTCAAGCAGGTCCAGGACGCGCATCGCCGCGGCGAGGTCGCCGTGAGAGACGGCCGGCGCAGTGCGCGCCATCAGCTCGGCCTCCCGCTGTTGAATGAGGCGCAGCACCCGGCGGCCCTCATCGGTTAGCACGATCAGCGATGAGCGACGGTGCGCGGGATTGGGCTGCGCCAGCGCCAGTCCCGCGGCCTCAAGATCATTGACGACAGTCTGGATGTGCTGCCGCGTGACCGGCCGCTCGCGGGCGAGCTCCGGCACGGTCTTGGGGCCGTTGGCCGAGAGAGAGGCCATCACGCCGCGCATCGATGTGTTGACGCCAAGATCAGCGTGCGTGGCGTCGCCCACGACTTTCAGAAGGTGAAACAGCCGGGGAATCCGATTGATCAGAGGGGCTAGATCAGGTTGCCATGTCGACATGACAATAGAAATGTCATATTGACAAGGTGATTGTCAATCACAATTCCTGGACAGAGGCCGCAGAGTCAGGCGATGCGAGCCGAATGGACGATGCTTCCCTGCCGCCTGAAGGACCGCCAGACGGCGGCGCCGGCCGCATTCTCGACGAGCCGCTGACCGAAGCGCTGTCGCGGCGCTATCTGGCCTACGCTCTGTCGACCATTACCCAGCGGGCGCTGCCGGATGTGCGGGATGGGCTGAAGCCGGTGCACCGGCGCCTGCTCTACGCCATGCGCCTGCTGCGGCTGGATCCGGAGACGTCGGCGAAAAAGTCGGCGCGCGTGGTCGGCGACGTGATCGGCAAGTACCACCCACACGGCGACGTCGCGGTCTATGACGCACTGGTCCGCCTTGCCCAGGACTTCGCCCAGCGCTATCCGCTGATCGACGGCCAGGGCAACTTCGGCAACATCGACGGCGATAACCCCGCCGCCATGCGCTACACCGAGTGCCGCCTTACGTCGGCCGCGCAGCTGCTGCTCGACGGCATCGACGAGGATGCGGTCGACTTCCGCTCCACCTACGACGGTGAGGAGGAAGAGCCGGTCGTGCTGCCGGCCGGCTTCCCCAACCTGCTCGCCAACGGCTCGACCGGCATCGCCGTCGGCATGGCCACCTCGATCCCGCCACATAACGCCGCCGAGCTGATCGACGCCTGCCTGCTGCTGCTTGAGCGGCCGGACGCGACCACGCCGGAACTGATGGAGAAGGTCCCGGGCCCCGACTTCCCGACCGGCGGCGTTATCGTCGAGACCCGCGAGTCGATCCTCGAGGCCTACGAAACCGGTCGCGGCGGCATCCGCCACCGAGCGCGGTGGACCAAGGAGGACACCGGGCGGGGAACCTGGCGCATCGTCGTCACCGAGATCCCCTACCAGGTGAAGAAGGCCGACCTGGTCGCCCAGATCGCTGGCCTGATCGAGGCGAAGAAAGCCCCGCTGCTGGGCGACGTGAACGACGAGTCGGCCGAGGACATCCGGCTGGTGCTGGAGCCGCGGGCGCGCACCGTGGAGCCGGAACTCTTGATGGAGAGCCTGTTCAAGCTCTCCGACCTGGAGGCGCGCTTCCCGGTCAACTTGAACGTCCTGGACGCCAAGAGCACGCCGCGAGTGATGGGTCTGAAGGCGGCATTGCTGGCCTTCCTCGAGCACCGGCGCGAGGTAATCGTGCGCCGCGCCCGCTTCCGGCTCGGCAAGATCGAGCAGCGCCTGCACATCCTGGCCGGCCTGCTGATCGTGTTCCTCAACCTGGACGAGGTGATCCGCATCGTCCGCTTCGAGGACGAGCCGAAGGCCAAGCTGATGGCCGCGTTCGAGATCGACGACATCCAGGCCGACGCCATCCTCAACACCCGCCTGCGCCAGCTGGCCAAACTCGAGGAGATGGAGTTGCGGCGCGAGCATGCCGACCTCGCCGAGGAGCGAGACGGCATCCAAGGCATGCTCGACTCCGACAAACAGCAGTGGAAGCTGGTCGGCGCCGGGCTTCGCCACGTGCGCGAGGTGCTGGGCCCGAATACCGCCGTCGGCAAGCGCCGCTCCACCTTCGACACCGCGCCGACGATCGATGCCTCGGCGTCCGTCGAAGCCCTGGTGGCGCGAGAGCCGATCACCGTAATTCTCTCCGAGCGCGGCTGGATCCGCGCCGCCCGCGGCCGGATCGACGACCCGTCGGAGCTGAAGTTTAAGGAAGGCGACAGCCTCGGCTTCCTGGTTCCGGCCGAGACCACCGACAAGCTGCTGCTGTTCGCCTCCGACGGCCGTTTCTTCACTCTGGCGGGCGATAAACTGCCCTCGGCGCGGGGACAGGGCGAACCGTTGCGGTTGATGCTCGACCTCGACGACCGCGTCTCCATTCTGGCGCTGTTCGTCTACAAGCCGGGGGCCAAACGGGTGCTAGCGTCGAAGGCGGGCTACGGCTTCGTGATGCCGGAGGACGAGGCGGTGGCGATGCGCCGGGCCGGCAAGCAGGTGCTGGGCGTCGACGTGGCCGGCGCCTGTTTCTGCCAGCCGGCCGAAGGCGACCATCTGGCGGTGATCGGCGACAACGGCAAGGCGCTGATCTTCCCGTTGGCGGAGTTGCCGGAGATGCCGCGCGGCAAGGGCGTCAAGCTGCAGAGCTACCGCGAAGGCGGCCTGCGCGACGGCGTGGTTTTCGCCGCCGCCGACGGCGCGGCTTGGACCACCGCCGACGGCCGCGCCCGGGCCTGGGCCGACTGGCGCGACTGGCTTGGCCGGCGGGCGGGAGCGGGCAAACTGGCGCCACGCGGCTTCCCGGCTTCAAAACGCTTCCGACCGAGCTGAGCAGGAACCTCCGGACAATCCCGGAGTGGCGCGGCGCAACGTCCCATCGCATTGATGCGCGTTGAACAAGGCGCTTGACGTCTGATATTGATAATCGTTCGCGATTAGAGAGTCTGCCACACCGTGCGTCGCTTCAATGAGTTCGACATGGCCAGCGCGGAGGGCAGCCCGGCGGACGAGCACGCCGCGTCGCCGCTGTCGGCGGCGCGGAAAGGTTTCGCCGGCGTGATCGTGGAAGTACGGGCCACAGACCAGGCCGCCGGCCTGGCCGGCGCAGAGATCGAGCGGCGTCTGCTGGAAATGGGCTTTGTCGAGGGCGCGCCGGTGCGCCTGATGCACGAAGGCTTCTTCGGCCGTGACCCGATCGCAGTCAGGCTCGCTGACCGCACCGTGGCGCTGCGCCGCCGCGAGGCAGCGGCCGTGATGGTGCGATCGGCGTCATGAATGCGGCGAGCCCGATAACGCTCATTGCCGAGCCCGCCTTCGAGACCAAACGCCTCCGCATCGCCCTGGCCGGCGTGCCCAATTGCGGCAAGACCGCGCTGTTCAATGCGCTGACCGGCGCGCGGCAGAAGGTGGCCAACTACGCCGGCGTCACCGTCGAGCGGAAAGAAGGCGTCCACACCGCAGCGGACGGCGCGCGCCTCACCATTCTCGACCTGCCCGGAACCTACTCCCTGCGGGCCCGCAGCCCGGACGAGGCGATCACCCGCGACGCCGTGCTGGGCCGTCTCGCCGGCGAGGCGGCGCCGGACGTCATTGTCTGCGTCGCCGACGCCACCTCGTTGGCGGTCGCCCTGCGCCTGGTCCTCGAACTGAAGGCCTCTGGCCGGCCGTTGGTGCTGGCGCTGAACATGATCGACATCGCCCAGCGGCAAGGCCTGGAGATCGACGTCGAAGGGCTATCCCGCGATCTCGGCGTTCCGATCGTCGCCACCGTCGCTACCCGGCGACGCGGGATCGACGTGCTCGCCACCGCGGTCCAGACCGCTGCGGCGGCTGGCGCGATCTCACCGCCGAGCTGGCGCGAGCCCTCCAGCGCGGAGATCCGCACGCTGCATCGCGAGGCCGAACGGCTGATCAAGGCCTACGTCAAGCCGCCAAAACGGCCGGACACCTGGACCGGGCGGCTGGACTCGGTGCTGCTGCACCCGGTCGGAGGCCTCGCGATCCTGCTGGTGCTGCTGTTCTTCATGTTCCAGGCGGTGTTCTCCTGGGCCCAGCCGGTGATGGACCTGATCACGGCCGGATTTTCCTGGCTCAGCGCCGCGATCGGTCAGGCGCTGCCTGACGGGATCCTGAAGAGCTTCCTTTGCGACGGCCTGATCGCTGGCGTCGGCAGCGTGCTGGTGTTCCTACCGCAGATCATGATCCTGTTCCTGTTCATCATCCTGCTGGAGGACGTGGGCTACATGGCCCGCGCGGCCTTTCTGATGGACAAGATCATGGGCGGCGCGGGCCTGCATGGCCGCGCCTTCATCCCGCTGCTCTCGTCGCACGCCTGCGCCATCCCCGGAATCATGGCCACCCGGGTGATCGACCAGAAGCGCGACCGGCTGACCACCATCCTGGTCGCGCCCCTGACCACCTGTTCGGCGCGGATCCCGGTCTACACGCTGATCATCTCCGCCTTCGTCCCCAACCACACCTTGTTCGGCTGGGTCAGCGAACAGGGGCTGGTGATGCTGGGGCTGTACGCGACCGGCATCGTCAGCGCGCTCGCCGTGGCGTTCGTGATCCGCAAGGTGTTCTGGCGCGGCGCTTCCGAGCCGTTCCTGATGGAGCTGCCGGCCTACAAGCTGCCGGATCCCTGGAACGTCTTCCGCCTTGTACTGCAGCGCGCGGAGATCTTCCTGCGCCGGGCCGGCACCATCATCCTGTCGATGATGGTGATCGTCTGGGCGCTGGCGAAAGTCCCGCTGGCGCCGGCCGGCGCGAGAGACCCGGCGATCGACTACAGTTTCGCCGGCATGATCGGCCACGCGCTGCAGCCCCTCCTGCAACCCATCGGCTTCTCCTGGCAGATGAGCGTCGCGCTGATTCCCGGCATGGCGGCGCGGGAAGTGGCGGTCGGCGCGCTGGGCACCGTCTATGCGGTGAGCGGTGGCGACGGCAACACCGGCGTGCTCGGCGCCACCTTGGCCCACCACTGGTCGCTGGCCTCAGCGCTGGCGTTCCTGGCCTGGTACGTGTTCGCCCCGCAGTGCGCCTCGACGCTGGGCGTTGTGAGGCGCGAGACCAATTCCTGGAAATGGCCGGCGATCCTGTTCGGCTACATGATCAGCCTGGCCTACGTCGCGGCCTTCATCACCTACCGCATCGCCCTAGCTCTGGGCGCGGGGTAGGCCTCTCGCGGCGCCTCAGAAGATCACCTTCTCCTCGCCCCACCACAGCGGGGACTTCGGCAGGTCGATAAACTTCCGTTCGTCCTCCAGCAGCAGCTTCCCGGCTGCCGCCGCAGCCGCCGGGTCGCTGCGCGCCATGTCTTCGAAGCTGTCCCACCAGAGCTGAGCGACGCCATCGAAGCCCTCCGGACCCTGCCGAGTCACCCTAATGCTCTCGGACACATCCGCCGGCAGGCTGTGCAGTTGGACATAACGGCGGATACGAAGCGTCTCGCGGACGCTGGCCACCAGCGGGGCGTGGTTCTCGAACCAGTAACGGTGGAACTCATCGCGTGACAGATGAGGCAGCCTGACGAGGCAGAAGGTCAGCTTGATCATGAACGGCGCTCCCCTTGAGATGGATCGGTTCTTTCTCCGCCGAACGCGCCCCGCCGTCGACCGCGATCCGGCGCCCGGGCGCCAATCGCGGTTCAGCCGCCGCCCGGTCCAACCAATCCTTGCGCGGATCAGTTCGCGGGCTCGCGAGATGATCGCAGGACATGCGCCGGCGCCGCGGCAGCCAGCGTAGTGGAGCGAAGCCTTGACTTCGCCGATGCGGCCAACGAAGGGAGCAAAACGGGGTTGAACGGGTTTTGAGCTCCAGGCCACTATGGCCGGGGCGCCCAGAGAAGCGCTGGAGGTGCGGCCGGTGAGAGCCAAAGGCGTCGTCGACTGGGCTTCCTCGCGCGCCGAGCTCTTCGCCAGGTCTGTGTTGGACAGCGGGCCACGCCTGGTGGACACCACCATGCTTTACGCACCGAAAAGCGGTGGGGTTAAGCGCTACCTGACCGCCAAGCGGACCTGGTTCGCCAGGATGCGCCCCCACGTCCGCCACACCCTGGTGGTGCCCGGGCCTAAGCATGCTTGGGATGGGAACGGACGACTTTCGATCTATGCCGCCCCTCTGCCGTTCGCGGACGGCTACCGCCTGCCGCTGGGCAAGACGGCCTGGATGAAGCGCCTGATGCGCCAGCGACCCACGCTGATCGAAGCGGGCGATCCCTATACGCCGGGGCTTGCCGCGCAGAAGGCAGGCGAGGCGCTGGGCGTGCCGGTGATCGGCTTCTGCCACACCGACGTCGGCGCCCTGGCGGCGCTGCATTTCGGCGAGTGGGCGGAGAAGCCGATCCGCCGGCACTGGGGCGAGATCTATCGCCGTTTCGATCGCACCGTCGCGCCCAGCCGCTTCATCGCTGAGCGCCTGGCCGACGCCGGCGTCGACGACCCGCTCGCCTTGCCGCTCGGGGTGGACGTCGAGGCGTTCAGGCCCGACGGCGCCGATCCGGCTGGCCTGCGCCGCCGCCTCGGCCTCTCGGCTCGCCACCGCCTGCTGGTTTTCGCCGGCCGTCCCGCCCGGGAGAAGCGGGTGGATGTGCTGGTCGAGGCGGTCGAGCGGCTGGGCGATCCGTACGTGCTGCTGCTGGTCGGCGCCCGGGCCACGACGCCGTCGCCCGGCCGCGTGATCGAGTTGCCCTATGAGACCGACCCGACGAAGCTGGCGGCGCTGATGGCCAGCTGTGACGCCTTCGTGCACGCCAACGACAGCGAGCCGTTCGGCCTGATCGTGCTGGAGGCCATGGCCTGCGGGCTGCCGGTCGTGGGTGTCGCGGCCGGGGGGGTGGGGGAGAGCGTCGACCGGAGCGTGGGCGAGCTGGCCATCCGCTCCACCGGTCCCGACTTCGCCGACGCGGTCGAGGCGTTGTTCGAGCGCGACCTCGCGCGCCTGCACCGCGCCGCCCGGCAGCGCGCCTGCGACCAGCACGGCTGGGACGCAGTGTTCCGGCGGCTCTCGGACCTCTATGCCGACGTCAGCGGCGAAGCCGCCTTCTCCAGGCCGGCGGCGGACTTCGCTCTCGCCAGCTAAGCGCTGTCACAGCGCTGGTCGGGCAACCGGCGGCGTTCGCAAAGATTGTCACCAATGGCGCGAGTGACGGGACTCGAACCCGCGACCTCCGGCGTGACAGGCCGGCGCTCTAACCAACTGAGCTACACCCGCGTCGTCGCAGGCCGCCGAGGCGGCGCGCGAAAGAGGCGGTCTGATAGGTCCGCACCCGCCTTGCGTCAACAGGCGAGCGGCGCGGCGGAGTGGCTCAGCTGCAGGAGACGATCAGGCAGACCAACCCGCGCGGCGTGCGCACTGCGCACTGGCGCAGCGCGCCGACCTTCGCCGTAGCCAGGTAGCGCGCCGTCCAGTAGCCGACCGCGACCGCGCTTCGCGCGACGCAAGTGTGACTGAGACGCGCCTGCGTCAGGGTCGGCGCGTCGGTTTGCGGCGAATAGACGCCGTTGTCGATCGGTGTCGCCGCCTGGCTGGCGCCACAGAAGGCGGCGGCCGCGAATGCAGCGGCGATCAGTGCTGGTCTCATCGTCTCGTCCCAAGAAGTCCCGCGGATTTGCCTCCGCGAAGGACCCCGAGACTGGCTGCCGGCGCCGCATGGCACAATAGTGCAAACGGACTATGCGCGACCCCTTGGCGCGCGCCGCTGTTGGTGGTTTGAACGGCGGTGCGGCATGGTCTAGAAGATCGCGCGACTCCGCTTCGCCTCCCGAAAAACTGGGTCCTGATGAACGCGTACCTGCTGCAGTACCTGCCGATCGTGATCTTCCTGGGGATCGCCTGCGCGCTCGGCGTCGCCTTCACCATCCTGCCGACGATCATCGCGCCCAAGGCGCCCGACGCCGAGAAGCTCTCCGCCTATGAGTGCGGCTTTAACGCTTTCGACGACGCACGGATGAAGTTCGACGTCCGCTTCTACCTGGTCTCGATCCTGTTCATCATCTTCGACCTGGAGGTGGCGTTTCTGTTCCCCTGGGCCGTCAGTCTGCTGAGGATGCCGCACGAAGCGGCGGCCTATGCCTTCTGGTCGATGATGGCGTTCCTGGGCGTCCTCACGGTCGGCTTCGTCTACGAGTGGAAGAAGGGCGCGCTGGAATGGGAGTAGTCGTTCCCGCCGGGTCCGCGGCGCGTTCTTCGGTCGAGGGCTATGACGCCAAGATCCACGACCCCTATTTCGACGAGTTCTCCCAGAGCCTCGCCGACAAGGGCTTCATCACCACCGCCGCCGACGATCTGATCACCTGGGCCCGGACCGGCTCGCTGATGTTCATGAGCTTCGGCCTGGCCTGCTGCGCGGTGGAAATGATCCAGACCGCCATGCCGCGCTACGACCTCGAGCGTTACGGCTTCGCGCCGCGCGGCAGCCCGCGTCAGTCGGACGTGATGATCGTCGCCGGCACGCTGACCAACAAGATGGCCCCGGCCCTGCGCAAGGTCTACGACCAGATGCCGGACCCGCGCTACGTGATCTCGATGGGCTCGTGCGCCAACGGTGGCGGCTACTACTATTTCAGCTATTCCGTGGTTCGCGGCTGCGACCGGATCGTGCCGGTGGACATTTACGTGCCCGGCTGTCCGCCCACCGCTGAGGCGTTGGTCTACGGCGTTCTGCAGCTGCAGAAGAAGATCCGTCGCACCGGGACCATCGAGCGATGAGCTCGTGGCGCGTGGACGACTCGGCGCTCAAGGAGCTTGGCGAGCTGATCGTGGCCAAATCGGCGGGCGCGGTCGCCGACTGTCGTATCGCTTTCGGCGAGCTGACCATCACCGCGGCGCCGCATCGGATCATCGACGTTCTGACCTTGCTGCGCGATGCGCCCGATCTGCAGTTTCAGCAGCTGATCGACGTCTGCGGCGCGGACTATCCGCAGCGTTCGAAGCGTTTTGACGTGGTCTACCACCTGCTCTCGATGACCAAGAACCGACGCGTGCGGGTGAAGGTCGAGACCGATGAGAATACGCCCGTTCCATCGATCGTCAGCGTCTATCCGGCCGCCGACTGGTTCGAGCGCGAGACCTTCGACATGTACGGCGTGTTCTTCGGAGGCCACCCGGACCTGCGCCGCCTGCTCACCGACTACGGCTTCCACGGCCATCCTCTGCGCAAGGATTTCCCGATGACCGGGTACGTGGAGGTCCGCTACGACGACGAGCTGAAGCGGGTGGTCTACGAGCCGGTCAAGTCGGTGGAATTCCGCAATTGGGACTTCCTGTCGCCCTGGGAGGGCGCCGAATACGCGCGGCCCGGCCAAGGCTATCCCCGCGCGCTGCCGGGCGACGAGAAGGCGTCAGACAAGAAGGTCGAGGGGGCATGAAGCATTGGGTTCGGGCCGCCGCGCCCAATGTGGGCTATGGCCTGACGGTGCTGGCGACGCTGTTCTTGGGCAACATCGGGCTGCTGCTGGCGACGCTGACGCATCCCGAGGCCGCCGCCGGCGGACACTTCGCCCAGATGCTGGCGTTCTCGATCGTCGGCGGGCTCGCCGCGATCTTCACCGGGCTGAACATCAACAAGGCCTATCCGCTCTGGGACCGCTCGGCGGTGCTGTGGATCTGGTTGCTGGGGCTGCCGGTCACTCGGCGTCTTGCCGAGATCGCGCTTTCGGTGCGCTGGGATCAGAGCCTGATGCTGGAGGCGGCGCTGCTCGGCGGCGCCGTGCTGCTGGTGATGATGAGCGCCGGGCGCCTGGCCCCGGAGAAGGCGCCATGAGCGAGACCCAGGTTCCCGCCGCGTCCTCCGTCGAGACGCCGGTCCGCAAGTTCAACATCAACTTCGGCCCGCAGCATCCGGCGGCGCACGGCGTGCTGCGGCTGGTGCTCGAGCTGGACGGGGAGCTGGTGGAACGGGTCGATCCGCACATCGGCCTGCTGCACCGGGGCACCGAGAAGCTGATCGAGGCGCGGCCCTACGCCCAGAACATCGGCTACTTCGACCGCCTCGACTACGTCGCGCCGATGAACCAGGAGCACGCGTTCGTCCTGGCCATCGAGCGGCTGATGGGGCTGGAAATCCCGATCCGCGGCCAGCTGATCCGGGTGCTCTATTGCGAGATCGGCCGCGTCCTCAATCACCTGCTCAACGTCACCACCCAGGCCATGGACGTCGGCGCCTTCACCCCCAGCCTCTGGGGCTTCGAAGAGCGCGAGAAGCTGATGGTGTTCTATGAGCGCGCGTCCGGCGCCCGGATGCACGCCAACTACTTCCGCCCCGGCGGCGTGCGCCAGGACCTGACCCCGGCCTTGATCGACGACATCGGGCGGTGGGCAGGCCGATTCCCGAAGGTGCTCGACGACATCGAGGGCCTGCTCACCGACAATCGCATCTTCAAGCAGCGCAATGTCGACATCGGCGTGGTGACCAAGGAGCAGGCCTTCGCCTGGGGCTTCACCGGCGTGATGCTGCGCGGCTGCAATGTGGCGTGGGACCTGCGCCGCAACCAGCCTTACGAGTGCTACGACGACCTCGAGTTCGAGATTCCGGTCGGACTCAACGGCGACAACTACGACCGCTACCTCTGCCGCGTGGAGGAGATCCGCCAGTCGACGAAGATCATCCTCGAGTGCGTCGAGCGGCTGAAGAAGACGCCCGGTCTGGTGCTGGCGGCCGATCACAAGGTCTCGCCGCCCCGCCGCGGCGAGATGAAGCGCTCGATGGAAGCGCTGATCCACCACTTCAAGCTCTACACCGAAGGCTATCACGTGCCCGAGGGCGAGGTTTACGCCTTCGTCGAGGCGCCCAAGGGCGAGTTCGGCGTCTATCTGGTCGCCGACGGCGGCAACAAGCCCTACCGCTGCAAGATCCGCGCGCCGAGCTATCCGCACCTGGCGGCGATGGACTGGCTCTGCCACGGCCACCTGCTGGCCGACGTCTCGGCGATCCTCGGATCGCTCGACATCGTTTTCGGGGAGATCGACCGGTGAGCGTGCGCCGCCTGGCCAAGGAACAGCCCGCGTCCTTCGCCTTCACGCCGGAAAGCCTGGACAAGGCGCACTGGTGGATCGCCAAGTTCCCGCCCGGCCGCCAGCAGTCGGCGGTGATCGCGCTGCTGTGGCTGGTGCAGAAGCAGGAAGGCTGGGTGCCGGAGCCGGCGCTGCGCGTCGTCGCCGACCTGCTCGGCATGGCGGTGATCCGCGTGCTCGAGTGCGTCACCTTCTACACCATGTTCCAGCTGGAACCGGTTGGTTCTGTTGCACATTTCCAGGTTTGTGGCACGCCGCCGTGCGCGCTCTGCGGCGCGGGCGAACTGATGGAACTGCTGGCGAAGGAGATCGGGCCCAAGGAGCATCGCAGCGCCGACGGCAAGTTCTCCTGGGAAGAAGTCGAGTGCATGGGGGCCTGTGTCAACGCCCCGATGGCCGCGATCAACGACGACTACTACGAGGACCTGACCCCGGCGTCGCTGAAGGCGCTGCTGGACGAGTTCCGCGCCGGCCGAACGCCGCCGAAAGGCTCGACCATTGGCCGCCAGGCGACGGCGCCGGTCGGCGGACCGCTGACCCTGACCGATCCAACGCTCTACGACGGCTCACGCGCCGAACCCTACAAGCTCCCCAACGCGCCGGAGCCGGCGTAGCCTCCCGGCATGGACCTGGCCCTCCAGCGCCGCCGGCTGTTCATCACGCTGGGAATCACCGCCGGCGCCCTGATCGTCGCGCTCGCCGGCGTGATCGCCGCGTTCGGTTTCCACGCCGCGTGGGGCGTGTGGGTGTTCGTTGGGGCCATGGTGGTGGGTTTCGGCTCGCACGGCTGGCTGATGCTGGGCGTGGCGCGTGAAAAGCCCCTCCGATGAGCGACGAAGCGGCCACGCTCGATCGCCAGTCGGCCTATCTCGAACAGGTCCGCGCGCTTGGCCGCCCGCAGCGGTTCGCCGGCTTCATCGCCTGCGCCGTGGGCGTGGCGATGATCATCGCGGCCAAGTACCGCTTCGACGGCTCGCCGTGGTTGCTCTGGCCGGGTGTCGCCGTTATCGCTCTGGGCTGGATCCTGTTCGTCTACGCGCTCGCTCGCCGCCTCACCTGGGTGCGCGCCCATCCCTTCGATCCCAACGCTCCGGAGCCCTAAGGGTTAGCCATGGTCGGCATTCTCGAAGACAAGGACCGCATCTTCACCAACCTCTACGGCCTGCACGACTTCCGGCTGGAGGCGGCGAAGCGGCGCGGCATCTGGAACGGCACGGCCGAAATGCTGGCGCAGACGCCGGAGTGGATCTGCGACCAGATCAAGGCCTCAGGGCTACGCGGCCGCGGCGGCGCCGGCTTCAACACCGGGCTGAAGTGGACCTTCATGCCCAAGGAGGAAGGACCGCGCCCGCACTATCTGGTGGTCAACGCCGACGAGTCCGAGCCAGGCGCCTGCAAGGACCGCGAAATCCTGCGCCACGAGCCGCATCGGCTGATCGAGTCGTGCATAGTCGCCTGCCGAGCGATGCGGGCGCACACCTGCTACATCTACATCCGCGGCGAGAACATCGAGGGCCGGGCCAATCTGGAGGAGGCGCTGGCGGAAGCCTACGCCGCTGGCCTGGTCGGCCAGGACAACAAGCTGGGCTGGCCGTGCGACGTGCGCGTCACCCACGGCGGCGGCGCCTACATCTGCGGCGACGAGATGGCGCTGCTGGAGAGCCTCGAAGGCAAGAAGGGCCAGCCGCGCCTGAAGCCGCCATTCCCGGCCGGCAGCGGCCTCTATGGCTGCCCGACCACGGTCAACAACGTGGAATCAATCTCGGTCGTCGCCGAGATCCTGCGGCGGGGCGCCGGCTGGTTCACCAGCTTCGGCGCGCCGAACAACGCCGGAACCAAGCTGTTCAGCGCTTCGGCCCACGTCAACACGCCGTGCGTGGTCGAAGAAGTGATGTCGATGCCGATGAAGCAGATGATCGACGAGCACTTCGGCGGCGTCCGCGGCGGTTGGGGCAATCTGAAGGCGATCATCCCGGGCGGCGTCTCCATGCAGGTGATCCTGCCTGAGGAGGCCGAGGTCGCGCTGATGGACTTCGACAGCCTCAAGCAGTTCAAGTCCGGGCTCGGCACCGGCACCATGATCGTGATGGACAAGTCCACCGACATCGTCCGGGCCATCGCGCGCGTCGCGTACTTCTTCAAGCACGAGAGCTGCGGCCAGTGCACGCCGTGCCGCGAGGGCACCGGCTGGATGTGGCGGATCATGGAGCGGATGGTCACCGGCGAGGCCGATCCGAAAGAGATCGACATGCTGCTCGACGTCGCCAGCCAGATGGAGGGCCACACTATCTGCCTGCTGGCCGATGCGGCGGCCTGGCCGATCCAGGGCATGTTCAAGCACTTCCGCGGCGAAGTAGAAGAGCGCATCGCCAGCTACCGCTCGCGCAAGCCCCACGTGCAGGGCGCGACGCTGGAAGCGGCCGAGTAAGGGCGCGGATCCGCTCACTATATTGTGCTAGGCTTCGGACATGACGCTGCCAGATCGCATCACCGCTGAACCAGACAAGATGAGCGGCCGGCCCTGCATCCGCGGCATGCGAATTCGGGTGACGGATGTGCTCGAGATGCTGGCGGGCGGTGCGACCGAACAGGAAATCCTGACAGATTTTCCCGACCTCGAAGTCGAGGACATCCGCGCCGCGCTAGCTTACGCCGCGGCCGCGGTGGACCACCCAATCATCCAGATAGCCGCTGAGTGAAATTCCTCATCGATCAGCAGTTGCCGGCGACGCTGGCGGGTTGGTTCGAAGACAAAGGGTTCGAGGCGATCCACGTTCGTGACCTCAGCATGAGTGCTGCTCCGGATTCCGCGATCTGGCGTTATGCATTGGAGCACGGCGCGGTCGTCGTGACCAAGGACGAAGACTTCGCCGTCAGGCGGGCGAAGGCCGAGGGCCCGCAGATACTTTGGCTCCGCATCGGCAACGCGACCAATCGGGTGTTGCGCGCTCATCTCGATGTCGTGTGGGTTGAAGCGATCCGATGGCTAGAGGTTGGTGAGGCAATCGTGGAAGCCTGACCTAGCGGCAATCGATTGGTTTGCGGTTCCGCTTGTTGGCGATCCATACCAAGATCGCCAGCATGGCCTTCAGCGATCCCGATCCGGACAACCAGCAGGGGCCGACGGCGGCCGAGGAGCGGTCCTGGCTGCATTCGACGGCGTTCTGGGCTGTGCTGGGCGGGATTTCCTCGTTGCTCACCGGGGTCACGACGCTGGCGGCCGTGATCGTCGGCATCCAGCAGCTGCGTGAATCGCGCGAACTCGCGCTCCAGAACGCCGCCTACGCCAGCTGGAACGCGCTAAGTGAGGCCAGCCTCGCCAACCCGGAGCTGGCCTGTCCGGATACCGACGAGAAACTGCAGAAGCTGCAGACGACGCCCGATCCGAAGTCGACCACCGGCGGCACCTACCACGATCGTTACACCGCCTACGGCAACCTGATGATCACCACCTCGGAGCAGGTGCTGCAGATGGCGCCGCAGGATCCCTACTGGCGCTTCCGCATCGCCGAACGGGTCCGCTGCAACGCGCCGGCGATACGCTACCTGCGCCGGCAAGGAACCTACGAGAAGCGCTATTCCTGCCGGTTTCGGGGCGTGATCGCCGATGTGCTGGGCGAGCCACCCCCTCGGTGCGACGCCGCCAGCTGAACCGAGCTTGATCGGGCGAGTCGTTGGGGCTCTCAGCTTTTCTGGCGATCGGGCCCCGCAGCGCCGCCGGGCGATGTTTCACGTGAAACCGCTATTCACCGATAGTATCGGTCCCCGGCTCAGCCGCTCGCCACAGTGGGGCCGGCGCGCTGGCCCAGATTTTCTAGAGACTCACGATGTCAAAGACCCGCCGGCGCTTCAGCCGACAGATCGAGAACTCACACAGGCGAATCGCCGTCAACCCCGACTGGAACTAGGCGTCGCCCGCCATCTCGCGGATCAGCCGCCACTCCTCTGGCGTGATCGGCGTCACCGACAGGCGGAAAAGCCGCAGCATGGTCATGCCCGCCAGCGCCGGCGTCGCTTTGATGTCGGCCAGCGTCACCGGCTTGGGCAGCGCCCGCACCGGGGCCAGCTCCACCGCGACGAATCGGCCGGTCGGGTCGCTCGGGTCGGGGAACGACTCGCGCACCACCTTGGCGATCCCCACTACCGCCAGGCCCTCCTGCGAGTGGTAGTAGAAGGTCTCGTCGCCGACCTTCATGGTGCGCAGGTAGATCGCCGCCTGATTGTTGCGGACCCCGTCCCAGACGGTCTTGCCGTCGCGAACCAGGTCGCTGAACGCGTATTTGGCCGGCTCGGATTTCACCAGCCAGTGCGAGGGCGCGTCGGGCATGGGAGTTCCTCCGAGGGCGGCGAAGCTGGTTCTTGGCGGGCCGTCTTTGCCGCGTCAACCGGCGAGCGGCCGGCCGATCCGGGGGCCGGCGCGCCGCAGGTGCGAAAAGACCCTGTTCCTGCCGGCCAAGACGCGTTATCGCCCACCCGCCGAGCGGCGAAAACACCGCTGCTTCGGTCGCGTCGCTGCGCCCAACTGAGCGGAGTTACATGCCCAAGGCCAAGGTCAACGGCGTCGAGGTCGAATTCGAGAACGGCATGACCGTGCTCCAGGTCGCCGAGCTGGCGGGCGAGGAGATTCCGCGGTTCTGCTACCACGAGCGGCTCTCCATCGCGGGCAACTGCCGCATGTGCCTGGTCGAGGTGAAGCCGGGCCCGCCCAAGCCGCAGGCGTCCTGCGCGCTGCCGGCCGCCGAGGGCCAGGAGATCATCACCGACTCGCCGATGGTGAAGAAGGCGCGGCAGGGGGTGATGGAGTTCCTGCTGATCAACCACCCGCTGGATTGCCCGATCTGCGACCAGGGCGGCGAGTGCGACCTGCAGGACCAGTCGATGGGCTACGGCCGCGACGCCACCCGCTACGAAGAGAACAAGCGGGCGGTCGAAGAGAAGTACATGGGGCCGCTGGTCAAGACGGTGATGACCCGCTGCATCCAGTGCACCCGCTGCGTAAGGTTCATCACCGAGGTGGCCGGCGTCTCCGAGATCGGGCTGATCAGCCGCGGCGAGGACGTGGAGATCACCACCTATCTGAACCAGGCCATCACCAGCGAGCTGTCGGCCAACATCATCGACCTGTGCCCAGTCGGCGCGCTGACCTCCAAGCCCTACGCCTTCAACGCCCGCTCCTGGGAGCTGAAGAAGACCGAGAGCGTCGATGTGATGGACGCGATCGGATCGGCGATTCGGGTCGACGCCCGGGGTCCGGCGGTGCTGCGCGTGCTGCCGCGCACCAACGACGAGGTCAATGAGGAGTGGATCTCCGACAAGACGCGCTACGCCGTCGACGGACTCTCTCGACAACGGCTCGACCGCCCGTTTGTGCGTCGCGCCGGCAAGCTCGAGCCAGCGACCTGGACCGAGGCGTTCGACCTTGTCGCCGAGAAGCTGACCTCCACCAGCGCCGACCGCATCGGCGTGATCGCCGGCGACCTGCAGGACGCCGAATCGATGAAGGCGGCGCTCGACCTGTTCAGCGGTTCGGGCGTGACCAATCTGGACTGCCGCCAGGATGGGACGCTGCTTGGCCGCGGCCCGCGCGAGAGCTGGCTGTTCAACTCGACGCTGGCCGGGATCGAGGCGGCTGACGCGATCCTGCTGATCGGGACCAATCCGCGCCTGGAAGCCCCCGTGCTCAACGCGCGCTTCCGCAAGATGTGGCTGACCGGCAAGGCCCGCTTCGCCCACATCGGCGAGCCGGCGGACCTGACCTATCGGCACGACCACCTCGGCGCCGGCGCCTCCTCGTTCAAAGGTCTGGCCAAGAGCGAGTCCGAGTTCATCAAGGCCTTCAAGGCCGCCGAGCGGCCGGCGATCGTGGTCGGGCAGGGCGCCTTGACCGACTCCGCGACGTTGGCCGCCGTTTCGGCGTTCGCCAGCGCCGCCGGCGTGGTCAAGGACGGCTGGAACGGCTGGAACGTGCTCCACACGGCGGCCGCCCGCGTCGGCGGCCTCGACCTGGGCTTTGTGCCCCGCGAAGGCGGCAAGAGCGCCGGCGAGATGGTGCAGCAGGGCGCGCTGGACGTGCTGTTCCTGCTCGGCGCCGACGAGATCGACCTTTCGCAGACCGACGCCTTCGTCGTCTACCTCGGCACGCACGGTGACGCCGGCGCGCACCGGGCCGACGTGATCCTGCCGGGCGCGGCCTACACCGAAAAGGCCGGACTCTACGTCAACACCGAGGGCCGGGTGCAGCGCGGCGAGCGCGCGGTGTTCCCCAAGGGCGAAGCGCGGGAGGACTGGGCGATCCTGCGCGCGCTCTCGGAGAACCTGGGCGCCAAGCTGCCCTACGACTCGCTGGAGCAGCTGCGGGCCAAGCTGTTCGCCGACCACCCCAGCTTTGGCCAGGTCGACTACGCGCCGGGCGCGACGCCGACGGTCTTCGATCTGTCCGGCCTGGGGACGTCTGGCCCGCTGTCCGAGGCGCCGCTCGCCAGCCCGATCAAGGCCTTCCACCTCACCAACCCGATCGCCCGGTCGAGCGTGACCATGGCCGAGTGCGCCGCGCTGGTCTCCGGCGCGCACAAGATCGCCGCGGAGTAGTCGCCGCCGATGACCGCCTTCATGAGCACCCCGGGCGGCTGGGCCCTGATCACCTTCGGGCAGATCCTGCTGATCACGGTGGGCCTGCTGCTTTCCTGCGCGTTCCTGATCTGGGGCGATCGCAAGCTGTTCGCCGGCGTGCAGATGCGCAAAGGTCCCAATGTGGTGGGTCCGTTCGGCCTGCTGCAGTCGTTCGCCGACCTCGGCAAGTTCCTGCTCAAGGAACTGATCATCCCGGCCGGCGCGGACAAGGTGGTGTTCCTGCTGGCGCCGCTGATCAGCGTCACCCTGGCGCTGGGCGCCTGGGCGGCGATCCCGATCGCGCCGGGCTGGATGGTCGCCAACATCAACGTCGGCATCCTCTACCTGTTCGCGGTCTCCTCGATGGGCGTCTACGGCATCATCATGGGCGGCTGGGCGTCGAACTCGAAGTATCCGTTCATGGGCGCCCTGCGCTCGGCGGCGCAGATGATCAGCTACGAGGTGTCGATCGGCTTCGTGATCGTGACGGTGATCCTGCTCTCAGGATCGATGAACCTGGACACCATCGTCCAGCGCCAGGCCGGCGGCTTCTGGAACTGGAACTTCTTCGGTGGCTACGGTTGGAGGGGCCTGCCGGCGGCGCTGGTGATGATCCCGATGGCGGTGATCTTCTTCATATCGTCCCTCGCCGAGACCAATCGTCCGCCGTTCGACCTGCCCGAGGCCGAGTCGGAACTCGTCGCCGGCTACCAGGTCGAATACGGCTCTTCGCCCTACATGCTGTTCTACCTGGCCGAGACAGCGAACATCATCCTGATGAGCGCGTTCACGGCGTCGCTGTTCTTCGGCGGCTGGCAGCTGCCGTTCCCGGTCGACTTCCGCGGTTGGAACCCGACGGTCGTCAGCATCATCGGGTTCTTCGTCTTCGCCGCTAAGACCCTCTTCTTCTTCCTGCTCAACGGCATGGTCCGCGCCGTGGTGCCGCGCTACCGCTACGACCAGCTGATGCGGCTGGGCTGGAAGGTGTTCCTGCCTACTTCCCTCGTCGCCGTAGCGCTGATGGGCGCTTTCCGCGTGTTTTGGCTGAACCCATGATGCGCATCGTCCTGATCGCCGCCGCCTTCGCCGCGCTCGCCGCCTGCGCCAGCAATGGACCGGAGGGCAACCCCTGGTACAGCCAGGGCGACGCCAACTACGACGCGCTCAAGGCCGCCGACGACGCCTGCAAGGCCAAGGGCGGCGACTTCCAGCTCAAGCCCGGCGGTGATCCCACCCACCTGGGCGACTATGCCTGCAACCCGAAGAAGGGAAGCTGATGCTGAAGCGGATCGGCCAGGCCGTTCGCGGCGCGGCGCTGATGGACTTCGCGGGGGCCGTTGGACTGGGGCTGCGCTACCTGGTCTCGCCCAAGGCGACCATGCAGTACCCGCACGAGCGCAATCCGCAGTCGCCCCGCTTCCGCGGTGAGCACGCCCTGCGGCGTTATCCCAACGGCGAAGAGCGCTGCATCGCCTGCAAGCTCTGCGAGGCGATCTGCCCGGCCCAGGCCATCACCATCGAGGCCGAGCCGCGCGAGGACGGCAGTCGCCGCACCACCCGCTACGACATCGACATGGTCAAATGCATCTACTGCGGCCTCTGCCAGGAGGCGTGCCCGGTCGACGCCATCGTCGAAGGCCCGAACACCGAGTTCGCGGTCGAGACGCGCGAGGAACTTTACTACGACAAGGAGCGCCTGCTCGCGAACGGCGACCGCTGGGAGCGTGAGATCGCCCGCAACCTCGAGCTCGACGCGCCCTATCGATGAGAGCCGGTGCAACGTCGATCGGGCTGCTGCTCGCAGTCGGACTGGTGACCAGCGCCTGCGCGGCGCCGAAGCCCGGACCCGAGCTCCACTGCCGCCATCCGCTGGCGACGGTCGGCGCTGCCGACGGCCTGCCGCCGACGCTCCTCGCCCAGCTGCACCCCTGGATGGCGCTCCACGGCGAGCGCTGGAACGACACCGACTCCATCATGCCGGGCGACCTCACCGCCAGCTTCCTGTGGGCGGCCCACTGGAACGGTGACTGGATGGTCGCCTTCAGATCCGGCGGCATCGCCTGTTGCCATGATCGGTTCGCCCTCTTCGTGCCTGGCGGGCCTGGCCTGCGGATGGTGCTCCCGCCGTCAGGGGCGCCGGACGATTTCGGGGATGTGACCTGCAAGGGCCTCGATGCGGCGCTCGACGCCTACGGGACGGGCCGATGATGCCGCCACGCCGCGTGCGATTAGCGTCTGGAAGTGCGCGTTTCGCCTCGCTAAGACGAGCTTGCGATTCACGAGGGGCCGGCAACGCCCGCCTCCGCTTCACGGGCTTGAGGGAGTAGCGGCGGCCGATGGACGTGCAGGCGATCGCCTTTTACCTGCTCGCGACGATGATGATCGTTTGCGCCCTGGCGGTCGTCATGGCGCGCAATCCGGTCCACTCCGTTCTGTTCCTGATCGCCGCCTTCTTCTCGGCCGCAGGACTGTTCGTGCTGCTCGGGGCCGAGTTCCTCGCCATGCTGCTGGTGATCGTCTACGTCGGCGCGGTCGCCGTGCTGTTCCTGTTCGTGGTGATGATGCTCGACGTCGACTTCTCGGCGTTGAAGGAGGGCTTCGCGCGCTATCTGCCGCTCGGCGGCCTGGTGGCTGGCGTCGCCGCTGTCGAGATGGTGATCGTGGCCGTCGCCATCGGCGCCCACGGCGCGGCCAGCAAGAACGCCGCGCCCGTGGCCAGCGTCGCCGGCGTCTCCAACGCCGAGACGATCGGGCGGGTGCTCTACACCAACTACGTCTACTACTTCCAGGCGGCGGGCCTGGTGCTGCTGGTGGCCATGATCGGGGCCATCGTGCTGACGCTGAGGCACAAGCCCGGCGTCCGCCGCCAGAGCATCGCCGACCAGGTCGCCCGCACCCCGGCGACCGGCATGCGCGTGGTGCAGATCAAATCCGGCGAGGGCCTCGCGCCATGATCGGCCTGGCGCACTACCTCACCGTCGCGGCGATCCTGTTCACGATCGGCGTCTTCGGCATTTTCGTGAACCGCAAGAACGTAATCGTCATCCTGATGTCGATCGAGCTGATCCTGCTGGCGGTGAACATCAACCTGGTAGCCTTCTCGGCCTACCTGCACGACATCACCGGCCAGATTTTCGCGATGATCGTGCTGACCGTCGCCGCCGCCGAGGCGGCCGTGGGCCTGGCCATCCTCGTCACCTTCTTCCGCAACCGCGGCGACATCGCCGTGGACGACGCCTCGATGATGAAGGGGTAGGGCGGATGTCGCCTCAGCTCATCGTCACCGTCATCGTGCTCGCCCCGCTGCTCGGGGCGATCGTCGCCGGCCTGTTCGGGCGTCGGATCGGCGACGTGGCCTCGATGACCGTCACCACCGGGCTGCTGTTCTTGTCCTGCGCGCTGGGCTGGCTGACCTTCGTCAACACCGTCTACGGCGACTGGCATTTCACCTACCAGCTCGCGCCGTTCATCGACGTCGGCGCGTTCAAGTCGGCCTGGAGCGTGCGCGTCGACAGCCTTTCGGCGGTGATGCTGGTCGTGGTGACCACGGTCTCGGCGCTCGTGCACCTCTACTCCTGGGGCTACATGGCCGAGGACGATTCCAAGCCCCGGTTCTTCGCCTACCTGTCGTTCTTCACCTTCTCGATGCTGGCGCTGGTGACGGCGGCCGACTTCATGCAGCTGTTCTTCGGCTGGGAAGGCGTCGGGCTGGCCAGCTACCTGCTGATCGGCTTCTGGTTCCGACGCCCCGCGCCGCCGGCCGCGGCGATCAAGGCGTTCGTGGTCAACCGGGTCGGCGACTTCGGCTTCGCGCTGGGGATCATGACCACCTTCTGGGTGTTCGGCTCCATCCGCTTCGCCGAGATCTTCCCGCATGTAGCCGAGCACGCCAAGCAGGGCTGGGAGTTCGCCGGCTACCAGTTCTACGCGGTGGATCTCGCCTGCGCGCTGCTGTTCGTCGGGGCGATGGGCAAGTCGGCGCAGTTCTTCCTGCACACCTGGCTGCCGGACGCGATGGAGGGCCCGACTCCGGTCTCCGCGCTGATCCATGCCGCGACCATGGTCACCGCCGGCGTCTACATGGTCTGCCTGCTCTCGCCGATGTTCGAGTACGCGCCGACCGCCAGGGCGATCGTGACGGTGATCGGGGCGGTGACGGCGCTGTTCGCGGCGACGGTCGGGCTGGCGCAGAACGACATCAAGCGGGTGATCGCCTATTCGACCTGCTCGCAGCTCGGCTACATGTTCATCGCCGCCGGGGTCGGGGCCTACCAGGCCTCGATGTTCCACCTGTTCACCCACGCCGCGTTCAAAGGCCTGCTGTTCCTGGCCGCCGGCAGCGTGATCAACGCCATGCACCACGAGCAGGACATGCGCTCGATGGGCGGGCTGTGGAACAAGACCCCGATCACCTACGCCGTGATGCTGGCCGGCACGCTGGCGATCACCGGCTTCGGGATTCCCTACCTCGATGTGGGCTTCGCCGGCTTCTACTCCAAGGACGCGATCATCAACGCGGCGTACGCGGCTTCGGCCGGCGGCAGCGGCGTTGGCGGCTTCGCCTTCATCATCAGCGTCCTCGCCGCGGGCCTGACCTCGTTCTACTCCTGGCGGCTGATCTTCATGACTTTCCATGGCACGCCGAAGTGGGCCGCCGAAACCGGCGCGCACGGTCACGACGCGCATGGCCATGATGACCACGCCGCGCACGGCCATGACGACCATGGCCCGCTCGATCCGCACGAGAGCCCCTGGGTGATGCTGGTTCCGCTGCTGGCGTTGGCGGCGGGCGCCGTGGTCGCCGGCGCGATCTTTGCGCCGTCGTTCATCGGCGAAGGCCGGATCGAGTTCTGGAAAGGCGCGATCTTCAATCTCGGCGCGCCGCCGCTGCCCGAAGCCTCAACCCTGCCGCCCTGGGTGGTCTGGTCGCCGCTGACCGTCACCGCCATCGGCTTCGCGGCCGCCTGGTGGGTCTACATCGCCAACGAGGGCATGGGCGCGCGCATCGCCGCCCGCAAAGGCCCGGTCTGGAGCTTCCTCTACAACAAGTGGTACTTCGACGAGTTGTACGACGCGACCTTCGTGCGCGCCGCCCAGGTGCTGGGCGACCTGTTCTGGAAGGGCGGCGACCAGAAGATCATCGACGGGCTGGGTCCCGACGGCGTCTCCGCGGTCTCGTACGCAGTCGGCCGCCGCACCGGGCGCTTCCAGACCGGCTACGTCTACCACTACGCCTTCGTGATGCTGGTCGGCGTGGTGGCGCTGCTCTCCTACGGCCTGTGGGCCTTCTCGAAGGGAGGGCCGCACTAGATGGTCGGCATCCTCTCGCTCGTCACCTTCCTGCCGCTGGTCGGTGTCGCGGCGCTCCTGGCGCTGAAGGCCTTCGCAGCGGACGACGTCCGGGCCGCCGGCGCGGCGCGCTGGATCACCCTGGCGGTGACGCTGGCGACGTTTGCGCTCTCGATCGTGCTGGTGGCGTCGTTCAACGGCGCCAACCCGGGCTTCCAGTTCGTCGAGGACACGCCCTGGTTCGCCGGCCTGCACTACCGCATGGGCGTCGACGGCATCTCGGTGCTGTTCGTGCTGCTGACCGCGTTCCTGATGCCGCTGTGCATCCTCGCCAGCTGGACCACGATCAAGGACCGCGTGCTCGAATACATGATCGCGTTCCTGGTGCTGGAGACCCTGGTGATCGGGGTGTTCTGCGCGCTGGACCTGATCCTGTTCTACCTGTTCTTCGAAGGTCAGCTGATCCCGATGTTCCTGATCATCGGCATCTGGGGCGGCCAGCGCCGGGTCTACGCGGCGTTCAAGTTCTTCCTCTACACGCTGCTGGGCTCGGTGCTGATGCTGGCGGCGATCCTGTTCATGATCAGCGCGGCGGGCACCAGCTCGATCCCGGTGCTGATGACCTTCAAGTTCGCGCCGCAGGCCCAAACCTGGATGTGGCTGGCGTTCTTCGCCTCGTTCGCGGTGAAGATGCCGATGTGGCCGGTGCACACCTGGCTGCCCGACGCCCACGTCGAGGCGCCCACCGCCGGCTCGGTGATCCTGGCCGGCATCCTCCTGAAGATGGGCGGGTACGGCTTCCTGCGTTTCTCGGTGCCGATGTTCCCGCAGGCCAGCGTGCAGTTCACCCCGCTGGTGTTCACCCTCTCGGTGATCGCGATCGTCTACACCTCGCTGGTCGCGTTCCGGCAGACCGACATCAAGAAGCTGATCGCCTATTCGTCGGTGGCGCACATGGGCTTCGTCACCATGGGCATTTTCTCGGGCAACATTCAGGGCGAGCAGGGCGCCATCTTCCAGATGCTGAGCCACGGGGTGATCTCCGGCGCGCTCTTCCTGTGCGTCGGCGTGGTCTACGATCGCATGCACACCCGCGAGATCGCCTTCTACGGCGGGCTGGCCAACCGCATGCCGTGGTACGCGGCGACCTTCATGCTGTTCGCCATGGGCAACGTCGGCCTGCCCGGGACCAGCGGCTTCGTCGGCGAGATCCTGACTATGACCGGCGGCTATCGCGCTTCCACCTGGACAGCGATCATCGCCGCCACCGGCGTGATCCTCTCGGCGGTCTACATGCTGACCGTCTACCGGCGCGTGATCTTCGGCGAGATCACCAACTCGGCGCTGACGACGATCACCGACCTCGACAGCCGCGAGGTGCTGATCTTCGCGCCGCTGATCGTCGGCACCCTGGTGCTGGGCCTGGCGCCCGGCCTGGTGTTCGAGGTGACCGGTGCGGCCACCGAGCAGCTGGTCAGCGCCTACCGCGCCGCGACGGGGCGGTAAGCGATGAACCTCGCCCACGACTTCATGCTGGCCCTCCCCGAAGCGATCCTTGCCGGCGCGGCGCTGATCCTGCTGATCTGGGGCGCCTTCGTGAAGAAGACCGGCCCGGTCTTCACCCTGGCCGCCGTCCTGGCTCTGGCGGTCGCCGCCTTCGCCGCGGCGACCGGGCAGGGCGGGCGCGCCTTCAACGGCGCGCTGATCGCCGACGATTGGGCCGGCTTCGCCAAGGTGGCGATCTTCGCCGCCAGCGCCATCGCCGTCGTGCTCTGCGACCGCTGGTTCACCCAGAAGGGCACGCAGCGCTTCGAGCTGACCGTGTTGATCATCCTGGCCGCGCTTGGCATGGGGATCATGGTCTCCGCCGGCGACCTGATCTCGCTCTATGTCGGCATCGAGCTGCACTCGCTGGCGCTCTACATCCTGGCCGCGTTCCAGCGCGACGACGCCAAGAGCTCCGAGGCCGGGCTGAAGTATTTCGTGCTGGGCGCGCTCTCGTCGGGCCTGCTGCTCTACGGCGCCTCGCTGGTCTACGGCTTCGCCGGCTCGACCCGTTTCGTCGACATCGCCGCGGCCACCCACGGCGGCGCCCACACCGGCGTAATCTTCGGCCTGGTGTTCCTGATCTGCGGCATCGGCTTCAAGGTCTCGGCCGCGCCGTTCCACATGTGGACGCCCGACGTCTACGAGGGCGCGCCGACGCCGATCGTCGGCTTCTTCGCCGGGGCGCCGAAGCTGGCGGCGATGGCTCTATTCGCCCGCCTGCTGACCGAGGCCTTCAGCAGCTCGACCGACCAGTGGCGCCAGGTGGTGCTGATCGTGGCGCTGCTCTCGGTGTTCGTCGGCGCCTTCGCGGGCCTGGCCCAGAGCAACCTGAAGCGGCTTTGGGCCTACTCCTCGATCGCCAACATCGGCTACGCCCTGATCGGTCTGGCGGCCGGGGGACCGGCCGGCGTGCAGTCGATGCTGATCTTCATGGTGCTCTACACCGTCGACGTCACCGGCTTCTTCGCCTGCCTTGCGGCGCTGAAGCGGGACGGCCGGGCGATGGAGTCGTTCGACGACTTCGCCGGGCTGATGGGCGAGCGGCCGGGCCTGGCGCTGGCGATCACCGCCTTCTCGCTTTCGGCCCTCGGCATGCCGCCGTTTTCTGGCTTCTTCGGCAAGTTCTATGTGTTCAAGGCGGCGCTGGCGGCAGGTCCGCTCACCACCTGGGCGGCGATCGCGGCCCTGGTCGGCAGCGTGGTGGCGGCGTTCTACTATCTGCGGCTGATCAAGGTGATGTGGTTCGATCCCGCGCCTGGCGCCACTGAGACGCCGCCGGGCGGCGCCGTCGCCATCGCCTATGCCGCCGCCCTGTTCGCGATCCCGGTCGTCTGGGTCGCGCTGACCTGGCTGGACCCGATCTCGTTGCACGCCGCCATCGCCTTCGTGCGCTGAGCCGCCCGATGCCCCTGCCCCCCATCGAGGCGCTGGAGGAAGTCGATTCCACCAACGCAGAGGCGCGCCGCCGCGCCGAGGCCGGTGAACGGGGCCCGCTGTGGATCACCGCCAAACGCCAGACCGCCGGGCGTGGCCGCCGCGGGCGCGGCTGGGAAACCGGCGCCGGCAACCTCGCCGCCACGCTGCTGGTCCATACCGACAAGCCGCCGGGCGAAGCCGCCCAGGTCTCGTTCGTCGCCGCCCTGGCGGTCGCCGATCTCGCCTGCGCCTACGTTCCAGCATCGCTGGTCAGCCTGAAATGGCCCAACGACCCGCTGATCGGCGGCAAGAAGACCGCCGGCATCCTGGTTGAGTCCGGGCCACATCCGGGTGGCGGGCTCTGGCTGGCGGTCGGCTGCGGCGTGAACCTGGCGACGCCGCCTGACGCCGCCGAGCGACCAGCCACCGCCTTCGCCCAGCACATGCGCGCCCCGCCGCCCCAGCCCCTCGAGGCGCTGGCCGTGCTGGCCGAAAGCTTCGAGCGCTGGCGCGCGCTCTGGGAACAGCTCGGCTTTCCGCCGATCGCCGAAGCCTGGACGGCCAAGGCGCACGGTCTGGGAGAGGCCTGCACCGCCCGCCTGCCAGGCGAAACCATCGCCGGCGTCGCCGAGGGCCTGGACGGCGACGGCGCATTGCGCCTCAGGATCGCGTCCGGCGTGGTGCGCCGCATCACCGCGGGCGACGTGTTCTTTGGGGCCGGATGAAGGTGAGCCACGGAAAACACGGAAAACACGGAAAGGGTCGGCGCCGCTGGTCGGGGGTGGTCGAGCGCGCCAAAGGCGCGGGAAAATGTCCTAGGACCGTCGCCACAGCCAATTTCCGTGTTTTCCGTGTTTTCCGTGGCCAACTTGTCTTCGAGCGGTCTTGGCAGGGCTGAGTCATGGACGACGGGACGCAAGGCTCAGATGGTGGACTCCTCTACTCGCAGGAGACTTTCCGAATTCGCAGCGCGGTCTTCGAGGTCAGCCGGCAGCTGGGGACCGGATTCCTGGAGGCGGTTTACCAGGAGGCGCTCGCGCTGGAGTTCCAGGAGCAGGACATCCCATTTGTCGCCTCGCCGGCGCTTGGGATCACCTACAAAGGGATGCTGCTGGCTCAGTCCTATAGGCCGGACTTCGTCTGCTTCGACAGCATCATTGTCGAGCTGAAGGTGGTGCGCGAACTTGCGCCCGAGCATCGGGCGCAAACACTCAACTATCTGAAGGCGACTGGGCTGCATGTGGGCTTGCTCGTGAACTTCGGATGCGCGCCAAAGGCGCGCGTGGAAAGGCTCGTTCTGTGATCTGCATTTCCGTGTTTTCCGTGTTTTCCGTGGCCAATCCTTTTGGTTCGCCCGCCAACGGAGGCGCCTAATGCTGCTGGCGATCGAGCAGGGGAACACCAATACCCTTTTCGCGGTGCACGACGGCCAGGCCTGGATCGCCCAGTGGCGCGCGGCGACCGAGTCGAGCCGCACCGCCGACGAATACGCGGTCTGGCTGGTCCAATTGCTGGCGATGAGCGGGCTCAACCTGGGCCAACTCGACGCCTGCATCATTTCCAGCGTGGTGCCGCAGTCGCTGTTCAACCTGCGCAACCTCTCGCGCCGCTATCTGCACGTCGAACCGCTGGTGATCGGCGAGAACGCCGATCTCGGCATCGAGGTTCGCATCCTGAAGCCCTCAGAGGCCGGCGCCGATCGCCTGGTCAACGCCATCGGCGCCCACGTCGCTTACGCCGGCGACCTCTTGGTGATCGACAGCGGCACCGCCACCACCTTCGACGTCATCAGCGGCGACGGCGCGTTCGAGGGCGGGGTGATCGCGCCCGGCATCAATCTCTCGATGCAGGCGCTGCACGACGCAGCCGCCCAGCTGCCCCGAGTCGCCATCCGCCGCCCGGCCGGCAACCGCGTCGTCGGCGTCGACACCGTGGGCGCGATGCAGTCCGGCGTGTTCTGGGGCTACATCGGCATGATCGAGGGGCTGGTCGCGCGCATCAAGGCCGAGTGGGGCAAACCCCTCACAGTGATCGGCACCGGCGGCATCGCCTCGCTGTTCGAGAGCGCCACCACCGCGATCGACCACTTCGACCACGACCTCACCATCCGCGGCCTGCTCGAAATCCACCGCCGCAACACCCATCTGGCGGCTGGATGACAGCTTCCCCCAATCTAGCCTCCCCCAACGATGAACTCGTCTTCCTGCCGCTCGGCGGGTCGAACGAGATCGGCATGAACTTCAACCTCTACGGTTTCGGCCCGCCCCACGCCCGCAAGTGGATCGTGGTCGACCTCGGCGTCACCTTCGGCGACCAGACCACGCCCGGCGTCGAGATCATCTTGCCGGACCCCAGCTTTATCGAGGAGCACGCCAAGGACATCCTCGGCATCGTGCTGACTCACGCCCACGAGGACCACATCGGCGCCGTGGGCTGGCTCTGGCCGCGTCTGAAGGCGCCCCTCTACGCCACGCCGTTCACCGCCTTCCTGCTGCGCGAAAAGCTGCGCGAGAAGGGCCTGCTGGACGACGCCCGCATCACCGAAGTGCCGCTCTCGGGCACGATCAAGCTGGGCCCGTTCGAGCTGACGCTGATCACGCTCACGCACTCGATCCCCGAGCCCAATGGCTTGGCGATCAAGACCCCGCTCGGCACCATACTGCACACCGGCGACTGGAAGATCGACCCCGACCCGCTGACCGGCGGCGTCACCGACCAGGACGCGATCCGCAAGCTCGGCGACGAGGGCATCCTCGCCATGGTCTGCGACTCGACGAACGTCTTCGTCGATGGCGAGGCGGGCTCCGAGGCCACCGTGCGCGAGGTGCTGGGCAAGCTGATCGGCACGCTGAAGGGCAAGGTCGCCGCCGCCTGTTTCGCCTCCAACGTCGCGCGGATGGACTCGATCATCCGCGCCGCCGAGGCCAACGACCGCCGCGTCTGCCTGGTCGGCCGCTCGATGATCCGTATGTCCGCCGCCGCCCGCTCGGTCGGGCTGCTGGCGAACACCCAGCCGTTCATAACCGACGTCGACGCCCGACACTTCCCCTCCGATAAGGTGCTGTACCTCTGCACCGGCAGCCAGGGCGAGGTGCGCGCGGCCCTGGCCCGCGTCGCGGACGGCACGCATCCGCACCTGAGCCTCGGGCAGGGCGACAGCTGCGTGTTCTCCTCGCGGATCATACCCGGCAACGAGATCCCGATCCGCAACATGCAGAACAAGCTGGCCGACCGCGGCGTGCGGCTGTTCACCGAGCGCGACCACCCCGGACTGCACGTCAGCGGCCACCCCTGCCGCGACGAGCTGAAGCAGATGTACCAGTGGGCCAGGCCCAAGATCGCGGTGCCGACCCACGGCGAGCGCCGCCACCTGCTGGAACACGTCAATCTCGCCCGCGACCTGCAGGTCGCCGAGCAGGTCGCGCCGCGCAACGGCGACATGGTCCGCCTCGCCCCCGGCCGCGCTACTATCATCGACGAGGTGCCCGCCGGCCGGCTCTATGTCGACGGCGGCATGGTCACGCCCGAGAACGGCGAGGCGCTGCGCGAGCGTCGTCACGCATCCTTCAATGGCGTGCTCACTGTCGCGGTGGCGCTGGACAGCCGCGGCCGCATCGCCTCTGGCCCCCAGGTCCGCGCGCTCGGCCTGCCTGGCGACGAAGACTACGACCTCGACGAAGCCCTCGACGACCTCGCCGCCGAAGCCGAGACGGCGCTGAAGCGGCTCTCCGGCCCCGACCGCGAAGACGACCAGACCGTGGAGCAGGCGCTGTCGCGGGCGCTGAAGAAAGCCGCCTACCGCATCTGGGAACGCCGCCCGGTCGTCGAGACGACGGTGCTGCGGGTCTAATCTAACCGGCGGTCTCAGCGCTGCGGGGCTCACCGCAAAAGAATGAACCGCGGAGATCGCGGAGATACGCGGAGCAAGCGAGCATCACGCAGGTCGGCGGTTCGCTGGCCGACAGGCCAACAAGACCCGACGAGCTTACGCGCCGTTTGCGATGCAGCCCACGGTAGCTCCGCGTATCTCCGCGGTTCTCCCTTAGACTGCGCGATTGAGCACGCTCTCAACGGAAGTGCGAGATAGCCTCGCTTGGCCTGACGCGCTATCCCGCTACCTGCAGGCGCGGCCCCTCGACCACCGCGCCGAACGTCCGCGTCCGTCGCCGGAAATCGGCGATCGCCTCGGCCAGGTCCACGCCATTGAACTCCGGCCACATGCGGCGGGTAAACCAGAGTTCGGCGAAGGCGCACTCCCAGAGCATGAAGTCGGAGAGGCGCTGTTCACCGCCGGTGCGGATCAGCAGGTCTACCGGGCCGATTTGCGGATCGCCCGTGATCAGCCGGTCGAGGTCGTCGAGTGAGGCGGCAGGCCCTAGGTGGATGGCGGCGCGCGCAATCGCCTCGCGGGAGGAATAATCGAGTGCGATCCGCAGGTTGAGGCGATCATTTAACATTGTTGCGGCCTCGATCTCACTCACGGCCGCCGCCAGATCGGCCGGCAATCGGTCGCGCCGCCCGATCATCGAGAGTCGGGCGCCGCCGTCGATCAGGCGCGGCGCGTCGGTCTCCAAATAGGACCGGAACAGCGTCATCAGCGCCTCGACCTCGCCCGCCGGCCGCTGCCAGTTGGCGGCGGCGAAAGCGAACAGGGTCAAGGTCGTCACGCCGAGGTCCGGCGCGGCCTCCACTGTGCGCCGCACCGCGTCCGCGCCGGCCTCGTGTCCGTCGGTGCGCGTCAGACCGCGGCGCACGCCCCAGCGGCCGTTGCCGTCCATGATGATCGCCACATGCAGCGGGTTTGGCGTCCGCCAAGTACTTTGCACTGGAAAGTATCCTTCCAAAAAAGGGGTCAGGCAGGGGCCAGGCCGGGCAGGGGGCTTTCGTTCGGCTGCGTCTTGGCTGCCGCGGCGGCGTCGCGGACCACCCGGTCGAGCACCTCGAGGTATTCCAGGAACCGCGTGCGGCCCTCCGGCGTGATCCGGCACACCGTCTGCGGGCGGTTGCGCTCGAAGCCCTTGGTCACCTGCACCAGGCCGGTCTCCTGCAGCACCGTCAGGTGGCGGCTGAGGTTGCCGTCGGTGAGGCCGCACAGCCGGCGCAGGTCGCCGAACACCAGGCCCTTGGGGTTGGCCGCCAGCGACGTCAGGATGCCGAGCCGCGCCCGCTCGTGGATCACCCGGTCGAGGCCCTCGTAGGCGAACGGGGCTGGATCAGTCATCACTGGCCTCCGAGAACCGCAGCACCGCCGCCACCAGCATCTGACCGACGCCGAACGCCGCGCCCATGGTCCAGGGCGAGAACGCGTGCCCTCCTTGGGCATAGGCGAGGCAGGCGAGGCCGCTGGCGACATACCAGCCGCCGACGAACAGCAGCCCGCGCGGCAGAAAGCGGCACGAGGCGAACACCCCGAGCCCGAAGGTGATCTGCCAGAGCCCTGGCGCCATCCACAGCTCTTTGGGCGCGAACCACCACAGTACGGCGGTCAGCAGCACGCCGGCGCCGCCCGCCGGCAGGAACTGCACCACCGCCGCGACGATCATCTCGTCGGCCAGCTGCGAATGCATCCGCCGCGAGCGGTCGATCATCTCGACCCCGATCACGGCCGCAGAGATCGCGGCGACGGCGATCCAGAGCGTCAGGAACCCGGTCACACTGGGCGGGCTCATCCAGTGCGCCTGGCCGATCGCCATCAGCATCGCCAGCACGCCGGTCGCCGCGAACGCGGTCGGCCCTAGCCCGTGGAACCGCTCGCCCCGCGCCAGCTGGCTGCGTATCGCGCCGATCTCCGCCAAGGCCCTGTTCAGATCCTGCATGCTCGCCCTCGCTTTGTATTGCAAAGTAGCTGCGATAGGGCGGTGGGGCAATGGGAGACGTCGGCCGCGTGCGTTACGTTTTGGTCATGCCGGGGCGAGGGGCTCCACCGACAACTCGGTGACGGCCCATCCGTAGTTGCGAATGCGCCATTCGTGAGCCTGCTTCGTCAGGACGAAGCACCAACCGCCTCTCTCGGTGAAGGCCCTGCCGCCAATGAAGCCGGACCATTGCGTCGGCAGTGACAGAAACACCCGGTCGCCGGCGCGGCTGAAGTTGTGCGGCTGGCCAAATTGGTGACGCAGCCCCGTCAGACCGCTCAGGTGGGCCTGCATCCCGAGCGTCCACGTCTCGACGGCCGTATCGCCGGTGAACAGGTAGGGGGCGAAATTCTCGAGGATGGTCACGTCGCTGCCGGCGAACACCTCTACGGCCGAGCCGACGCCGCCGGAGGTGATGAACGCGGCAACCCGTTCGATGGGCGCCATCATGGCGGAATCGGGCTGCTCGCTCGGCGTCATGCAGATCATCCGTCCGATAGAGAGTGCGCCGATGGTAGACGACTCCGCCCGATCGGAAATAGTCAGATGCGCGCTGGCGGCTGGACCGTCAGCTCGACGACGATCACATCGCCGGCCGTGGCGTTGGCCTGACGTCTCACGGCGACCTTCAGGGGCAGTAGATAGCCGCCGTCCTTGGGGAACAGCGAGGTCTTGAAGGCGACGTCGCCGATCTGAGCCTCGACGGGCGCCACGCCCCAGCCGTAGGACACGATCTTCGCGAGCTGTCTGAGCTCATCGACATATTGCGCCGGGATCGGCGCGTAGAAGAACGGCGAGGGGCCGCGCCACTCGATGATCCGCGTCTCGAAGCTGAACTGAGCCAGGGGTTCGCCGTCGGCGTCCATCGCCTCACCTTGTAGACAACCCAGGCGCTGAGCCTAGTTGCTCTTCCCTCCGCGAAGCGGGGGGAAGTGTCGCTGGCGAGGAAGCGTCAGCGACCGAAGCGCGACGATGGGGGGAACGGCGGCGCAGGATTATCGCTGACGCCGGTGCGCGTCTCCCCTCCGTCGCGGCTCGCCTTACAGCGGCTTGCCATCGCGACACCTCCCCTCGCCTAAAGCGAGGGGAGGAGCAATCAGCCTCGGCTTAAGCAGAGGCCCAATCGCGCCTGCCTTCAAACCGTCCGCCAACGGTGCTAGGGCTCGGCCATGATCGGACGCCTCAACCACGTGGGCATCGCCACGCCCTCGATCGAGCAATCCTGGAAGCTCTATCTCGATGTCCTGGGCGCGACCAAGGTCACCGAGAAGCGCGCGCTGCCCGAGCAGGGCGTCTGGGTCAGCTTCGTCGAGCTGCCCAACGCCCAGATCGAGCTGATCGAGCCTTACGGCGACAACTCGCCGATCACCGCGTTCCTGGAGAAGAACCCGCGCGGCGGCCAGCACCACGTCTGCTTCGAAGTGCCCGACATCCTGGCGGCGCGCGATGAGATGCGGGCCAAGGGCGCCACCGTGCTGGGGACCGGCGAGCCACGCATCGGCGCCCACGGCGTGCCGGTGATCTTCGTCCATCCGAAGGACATGGGCGGGGTGCTGGTCGAGCTGATGGCCGAGCCGAAAGAGGTCCACGCGTGAACCTCGAGACGTCGCTCGCCACCTATCTGATCGTCTGGTGGGTGGTGCTGTTCAGCGTGCTGCCGGTGGGCGTGGTCAGCCACGCGGAAGCCGGGACCAAGACACCCGGCGGCGGCGATCCCGCGGCGCCGGTGAACCCGCAGCTGAAGCGCAAGTTCATCACCACCACCTGGGTCTCGGCGCTGCTGTTCGCGCCGTTCTGGATCGCCGTGCACTTCCACTGGCTCTCGCTGGGCATGTTCCGGAACTTCGGCTGACGCCGCCGATGAGCGAGCAGCAAGCGCCGCCTTTCAGCGCGTGGGAGCGCGAGATCGCCGCCCGCTACCTGCGCGCCCGCCGCGACGAAGGCGGCGTCGCCCTGATCGCGGTGATCTCGTTCATCGCCATCACGCTGGCGGTATCGGTGCTGATCATCGTCATCTCGGTGATGAACGGCTTCCGCAGCGACCTCAGCAACCTGATCCTGGGCTTCAACGGCCACGACTACGTGGTGGTGGCGGGCCAGAGCCCGGCGGAGCGCGACGCCGCGCTGGCGCGGATCAGGGCCGTGCCGCACGTGATCCAGGCCGTGCCCGTGGTGGAGTCCGAGGCCTTCGCCCAAAGCCAGGACGGCGCTGCCGGCGCGGTCGTGCGCGGCGTCGACCCGGCCGACCTGAAGGCGATGAAGCTGATCGCCGGCAACATCAAGGACGGCTCGCTGGCCGGCTTTGGGGCTGGCGACGACGGCGGCGACCATCTGCTGCTGGGCGCGCGGCTGGCGCAGAGCCTGGGCGTTCGCGCTGGCGATCCGGTGACGCTGACCGGACCCTCCGGCGCCGCGACGGCGCTGGGCACGGTGCCGATCCAGAAGACCTACGTGGTCGGCGGCGTGTTCGAGGTCGGCATGAGCGAATACGACCAGACCTTCGTCTACATGCCGCTGAAGCAGGCGCAGCTGTTCTTCAACCGCGGCGCGGGGGTCGACTATATCGAGGTCAAGCTGGACGACGTCGACCTCGCCCCCTCGATCAAGCCGGCCCTGACCGAGGCGGGCGGGCGCGGCGCGGTCGTGAGCGACTGGACCGAGAAGAACCAGGACTACTTCGGCGCCCTGCAGGTCGAGCACAACGTGATGTTCCTGATCCTGGCGCTGCTGGTGCTGATCGCCTCGCTGAACATCATCTCGGCGCTGGTGATGCTGGTGAAGAACAAGGCGCGCGACATCGCCATCCTGCGCACCATCGGCGCCCGACAAAGCTCGATCCTGCGCATCTTCTTCCTGTGCGGCTCGGCCATCGGGGCTGCTGGCACGGCGGCCGGCGTCGCCATCGGCGTGCTGTTCTGCGCCTTCATCGTGCCGATCCAGCACTTCGTGGAGTGGCTGTTCGGGGTGAAGGTATTCAACGCCAAGATCTACTTCCTCTCCCAGCTGCCGGCGCGGCTGGATATCGGCGAAGTGGTGATCATCACCGTCTTTTCGCTGCTCTGCGCCTTCCTCTCGACGCTCTATCCGGCCTGGCGCGCCTCGCGGCTCGATCCGGTCGAGGCGCTTCGCTATGAGTGAGCCCGCAGGGACGGCGCCGGTCCTCGTCATCCGGGGACTGAAGCGCTCCTACGTGACTGGCGAGCGCACCTTGGAGGTGCTGAAGGGCGCCGAGCTGGAGGTGTTTCCAGGCGAGCTGGTCGGCCTGATCGGCCCGTCGGGCTCAGGCAAGTCGTCGCTGCTGCACGCCGCGGGCCTGCTCGAGCACCCAACCGCCGGGACCATCGTCATCGACGGAGAGGATTGCTCGACGCTCTCGGACCGGGCCCGCACCCGCATCCGGCTGAAGGAGATCGGCTTCGTCTACCAGTTCCATCACCTGCTGCCGGAGCTGTCGGCGCTCGATAACGTCGCCCTGCCGCTGATGATCGCCGGAAAGTCCCGCCGCGAGGCCGAGGCGAGGGCCAGGACCCTGCTGGGCGACCTCGGCCTCGCCGATCGCCTCACCCACCAGCCGGCCAAGCTCTCCGGCGGCGAGCAGCAGCGGGTGGCGGTGGCGCGCGCCCTGGCCAACAGCCCGCGCCTGCTGCTCTGCGACGAGCCGACCGGCAACCTCGACCCGACCACCTCGAAGACGGTGTTCCAGAGCCTGCACGACCAGGCCCGCCAGCGCGGTGTCGCGGCCGTGGTCGCCACCCACAACCTCGAGCTCACCGCCTTCATGGACCGGGTGCTGGCGTTGAAGGACGGGCGGCTCGAAGCGCAAGTCCGATGAGCCGGATCCGCTGCGTCGTGTTCGACGTCGGCGAAACCCTGGTCGACGAGACCCGCCACTGGGGCGACTGGGCCGATTGGATGGGCGTGCCGCGCTTTACCTTCGCCGCCGCCTTCGGCGCCGTGGTCGAGCGCGGCTGGCATCACCGCCGGGTGTTCGAGCTGGTGCGGCCGGGCTTCGACTACGCCGCCGCGCACGCCCGCCGCGAGGCCGCCGGCTGGCGCTACACGCTGGAGCCACGCGACTTCTATCCCGACGCGCTACCGTGCCTGGCGGCGCTGCGAGCCGCCGGCTTCCGCGTCGGTATCTCGGGCAATCAGCCCGAGGCGGCCGAGACCTCGCTCGCCGCCCTCGGCGTCCCGGCCGACTTCATCGCCTCCTCGGCGAGGTGGGGCGTCGAGAAGCCCGATCCCGGCTTCTTCGCCAAGGTGGTCGAGGCCGCCGGCGTCCCGGCCGACGCCATCGCCTATGTCGGTGACCGGCTCGACAACGACGTGCTGCCCGCCGGGGTCGCCGGCATGCGCGCGGTGTTCATCCGCCGTGGCCCGTGGGGCGTGATTCATGGGGCGTCGCCGCAGGCCACCGCCGCGGACCTGCGCATTGAAACGCTGACGGGACTCGCCGAGGCGCTCGGCGCCATCGGCTGACACCCGCGGGGCCTTGCGCTAGGTTGAACGCCGTTCTCAAGGGCGTCGGGGATGTCTGGAGTCTTTCTCTCCTATTCGCGGACCGACCGGGTCCTGGCGGAGCAGGTCGTGCGGGCGCTGCGCTCGATCGGCGTCGACGTCTGGTGGGACCAGGACATGCCCGGCGTCGACTGGCAGCAGGAGCTGGAGCGCCAGGTCACCGAGCTCTCCGCCCTGGTGGTGATCTGGACCCCGGCCTCGACCAACAGCGAGTACGTCCGTGACGAGGCCCGCCTGGCGCTGAGCCGGCACAAGCTGGTCAACGCCCTCAGCGGCGTCCACGCCCCGCCGTTCCCGTTCGACCGCATCAACGGCCTGCCGATCGACGACTGGAACGGCCGCGACAGCCACGGCGGCTGGTCGCGCCTGGTGGCGACGCTCGAGGAATATCTGGTGACCGGCGGCGTCGCCAAGGCCGGCGAACTCACCGGGGCGCTGGCGCGCCGCGAACAGGCGGTCGAGGACGCCCAGACCAACGCCGCCGCCGCGGAGGAGGCCTTCCAGGACGCCAAGGCGCAGGAAGCCGAGACCAAGGAGGCCGCCGCGGCCACGCGCACCGCGTTCGACGCCGCCGAGGCGCAGTTCCAGCGCGTGGCGGAGATGCGGGTCAGCAGCGCGGTGCTGCACGCCGCCCAGGCCGAGCTCGACGCCAGCCGCGAGGCGATGGAGGCGGCCGACACCGAGCGCCGCGCCGCGGCCGCCGCGCTCTCGGCGGCGTCGCGGGCGGTGGCCAAGGCGCGCAACGACCTCGCCCAGATGTTCGAGCGTCCGGCCCCGATCCGCGCCGACCCGAACCCCTTGCCGCCGCCTCCGCCGCCGCCGGTCTTGCCGCCACCGCCGGTGTCGCCACCGCCCGCCGTGTCGCCGCCACCGCCCGTCTCGCCCCCGCCTGCGGTGTCGCCGCCGCCTGCGACGTCACCGCCGCCACCGCCGTCAGTGTCACCGCCACCCCCCCCGCCGCCGCCTCCTCCGCCGCCGCCTCCGCTGCCAACCCCGCTGATCGTGACCCTGGCGTCCGTCGGCGCGGTGCTGTCGCTGGTGATCATCGTCGCGTTGCTCAGCGGCCACGGGGGCGAGACGCCCAACAACGCCGTCAACGACGCCGCCAACCTGGCCAGCAACGACGCGGACAACGCCACCAACGCCGTCGTCGCCGACACCAACACCGCCGGCGCCACCAACGAGACGGTCGACACCAACGCCCTGTTCGATCCCGCCGGCCCCAACCCCCTGGTCGCCAACAATCCGATTCCAGGAATGCTTGACCCGTCGACGATGAATGCGAACGCGGCCGCGGCGGAGAAGAGCGGCGACCTGGTCACCGCGGCCGAGTGGTGGTCGCTGTCGGCCAACAAGGGCGACGCGTACGGGGAGGCGGGGATGGGCGTCGCCTATGCGCTCGGCAATGGCGTCAAGATGAACGACGAGGCGGCGTTCGACCTGTTCCAGAAATCCGCCAACCAGGGCAACGTGCTGGGCGAGCATTGGGAGGCCGCCTACTACGCCAACGGCTACGGCAGCACGCCGGTCAACACCGCGATGGCGCGGTACTGGTACATGAAGGCCGCGGCCCAGGGCGACTCAGCAGCCATGGACTGGCTCTCCAAGAATCCGGGCTGAGCCGATAACCGGCGCTTGACAAACCAGAACAAAAGGGGAATAAGCCCGACCCGGAACAAATCGGGTACGGATGCAGGAGTTGTCCCCATGATTCGACTGGCGCGCGAAGGCCTGGCCCTTGCCTCGGTGGCGGGGTTCGTTTGGATGGTCTGCCAGGTGGCGAGCTACGCCGGCTGAGTCGTCGGCGGTGAGGGGAGGGACCATTGGCGCGGTTGAGCGAAGGCTTCGTCCATCTTCGCACGCGCTCGGCCTGCTCCCTGCTGGAAGGCGCGATCAAGCCTGACGCGCTCGGCAAACTGGCGCAGGCCGCTGGCATGCCGGCGGTGGCATTGGCCGACCGCGCCAACCTGTTCGGGGCGCTGGAGTTCTCGGTCGCGACCAAGGAGGCGGGGGTGCAGCCGATCGTCGGCTGCGCGCTGCCTGTGTCCGGGATCGGCGAGGGCCCGCCGGAGCGCTGGGCGCGCATCCCGACCGTAGTGCTGCTGGCGCAGAACGAGACCGGCTGGCGCCATCTGACCGAACTCTCCTCCGCCGCCTACCTCGATGTCGCCGCGACCGACGAGCCGCACGTGCCCTGGGCGCGCGTGGCCGAAAAGGCCGAAGGCCTGATCCTGCTGTCGGGGGGGCCTGACGGGCCGATCGATCCCCTGTTGGCGGCCGGCAGGACGGCGGACGCGGAGCGGGCGCTGGCTGAGATGCAGCGCGTATTCGGTGACCGCTTCTACATCGAGCTGCAGCGCCACGGCCTGCCGGTCGAAGCCGCCGCCGAGCCGGGCCTGGTCGCCTACGCCTATGAGCACGATGCGCCCCTGGTCGCCACCAACGACGTCTACTTCGCGGCCGCCAAGACCTACCGGGCGCACGATGCGCTGCTCTGCATCGCCGACGGCGCCTTCCTCGGCCAGGACGAGCGCCGGCGCGTCACCGCCGAGCACTGGTTCAAGGGCGCGGACGAGATGCGGCGGCTGTTCGCCGACCTGCCCGAAGCTTGCGACAACACCCTGGAGATCGCCCAGCGCTGCGCCTTCATGGTCAAGAAGCGCGATCCGGTGCTGCCGCGGTTTCCCACGGTTGGCGGCCGCAGCGAGGACGAGGAGCTCGCCGCCCAGGCCCGCGAGGGGCTGCGCGCCCGCATGGCTAGTCACCCGCTCTACGCGCCGGAGGCCGACTATTGGGCCCGGCTCGAGCGCGAACTCGGCGTCATCACCTCGATGGGCTTTTCCGGCTACCTGCTGATCGTCTCGGACTTCATGAAGTTCGCGGTCTCGAAGGGGATTCCGGTCGGCCCTGGGCGCGGCTCGGCGGTGGGTTCGATCGTGGCCTGGTCGCTGCTGATCACTGGCCTCGACCCGATGCGCTTCAAGCTGCTGTTCGAGCGCTTCCTCGACCCTGCGCGGGTCTCGATGCCCGATATCGACACCGACTTCTGCCAGGAGCGGCGCGAGGAGGTGATCGCCTATGTCCAGGCCAAGTACGGCCGCGACCGCGTCGCCCAGATCATCACCTTCGGCACCCTGCAGGCCCGGGCGGTGCTGCGCGACGTCGGGCGCGTGCTGCAGCTGCCGCTGGGCCTGGTGGACCGCCTCGCCAAGATGGTGCCGGCCAATCCGGCCAACCCGGTCACCCTGGCCAAGGCGATCGAGATCGAGCCTCGCCTGCAGCAGGCCCGCGACCGCGAGGAGGGCGTCGCCGAGCTGCTCGATATCGCCCTGCAGCTCGAGGGCCTCTACCGCAACGCCTCGACCCACGCCGCCGGCATCGTCATCGGCGACCGGCCGCTGACCGAGCTGGTGCCGCTCTACCGCGACCCGCGCTCCGATATCCCCGCCACCCAGTTCAACATGAAGTGGGTCGAAAGCGCCGGGCCGGTGAAGTTCGACTTCCTGGGCCTGAAGACCCTGACCGTGATCGACCGCGCGGTGCGATACCTCGAGCGACGCGGGGCCGCGCCCGACGTCTTGGTGCTGCCGCTGGACGACCAGCAGGTCTACGACCTGATGTCGGCTGGCCATACCGTCGGGGTGTTCCAGCTGGAAGGGCAGGGCATGCGCGACACCCTGCGCAAGCTCAGACCCACGTCGATCGAGGACGTCACCGCGCTGGGCGCGCTCTATCGCCCCGGCCCGATGGACAACATCGACGCCTTCTGTGACGGCAAGTCCGGCCGCAAGCAGATCCAGTGGCTGCACCCGTGGCTGCAGCCGGTGCTGGCCGAGACCTACGGCATCATCGTCTACCAGGAGCAGGTGATGCAGATCGCCCAGATCCTGGCCGGCTACACCCTGGGCGAGGCCGACCTGCTGCGCCGCGCCATGGGCAAGAAGAAAAAAGAGGAGATGGACCAGCAGCGCGCCCGTTTCGGCGCCGGTGCGGAGGCCAAGGGCGTCTCGCGCGACCAGGCCGGCGAGATCTTCGATCTGGTGGCCAAGTTCGCCGGCTACGGCTTCAACAAGAGCCACGCGGCCGCCTACGCCTACATCACCTACCAGACCGCCTGGCTGAAGACCCACGCGCCGGTGGAGTTCTTCGCCGCCTCGATGAGCCTCGACATCTCCAACACCGACCGGCTGGCGGTGTTCTACCAGGACGCCCGCCGCTTCGAGGTGAAGGTGCGCCCGCCCGACGTGAACCGTTCCGGGGCCGACTTCGAGGTCGAGGGCGGCGAGGTGCTCTACGCTCTGGGCGCCGTGCGCAATGTCGGCCTTTCGGCGATGGAGCACGTGGTGGCGGTGCGCCGCGAGGGCGGGCCGTTCCGCGACCTGTTCGACTTCGTGGAGCGGATCGATCCGCGCCAGGTCGGCAAGCGGGCGCTGGAGAATCTCGCCCGCGCCGGCGCGTTCGATGCGATCCACGCCAATCGCGCCCAGATCCTCGCCTCCGCCGACGTGCTGATCGGCTACGCGCAGAGCATCGCCGCCGAGCGCACCTCGGGCCAGGCCAGCCTATTTGGCGGCGAGCACGCCGACGCCGGCCGGCCGAGGTTGCCGAAGACCGCGCCGCTCGAGCCCGCGGCCAAGCTCGACGAGGAGCTGGCGGCGGTCGGCTTCTACTTCAGCGGCCATCCGCTCGACGATGTGGTCGAGGTGCTGCGCCGGCGGCGCGTCACGCTCTACGTCGACGCCTTGACCCAGGCCCGCGCGGGCTCGGAGGCGTTCCGCATGGCCGGCGTCGTGCGGCGGCGGCAGGAGCGCGCGGCGTCCGGCAGCGGCGAGAAATTCGCCTTCGTCAGTCTTTCCGATCCCACCGGCGAATACGAGGTGCTGTTCCCGCCCGAGGCGCTGCGCAAGCACCGCGACGTGCTGGAGGCGGGCGCGCACATCATGATCAAGGTCCGCGCCAAGAGCTCGGAGGGCGACGTACGCTTCTTTGGCGACGAGGCCGAGCCGCTCGATCGGGCGATCGAGAGCATTCCCGCATCGCTGCGTGTGCACCTGTCGACGGCGGCCGCCGACGCCCAGGCGCTGCGCCAGCGGCTGCGCACGGCCCCCTCCGGCGGCGGTGACGTCGTGCTGGTGGCGGGTTTCGCCGGCGGACGCGAGGTCGAGCTGAAGTTGCCGGGCCGCTTCGTGCTCGACGCCGCCGCCCGCGGCGCCCTCAAGACCGCGCCGGGCGTGACCTTCCTGGAGGACGCCTAGCGCTCGTCTTCGCTGATGCGGACGCGTTGTTCCATTCAAGGTCTTCAATCAAATAGGGTTTGTCATCCCGGAGAGCCGCGCAGCGGACTCGTCCGGGATCTCCTCGCCACAACGGCGCCAAGTAGATCCCGGCTCTTCGCCGCTGCGCGGCTGCGGCCGGGATGACAATTTCGGAGAGGTTGAGTTGAAGTCCTGTCTTCACCGCGGGCTACGCTTGGCCGGTATCGCTATCGCGTTTCTTGTGGTCGCGACCGCGAGCTTGGCCTTTGCCGACACCCCGCCCTGGCAGACGCTGCCGGCCCCCGCGCCGCTGCCAGCCTTCGATGTCGAGGGTCGCGTCGCTCACGATGGCGCGCGGATCTGGTTCGCGACCTTCGGCAGCGGGCCGCCGGTGATCCTCCTGCACGGCGGCGACGCCAGCAGCGACTACTGGGGCGGCCAGGTCCCGGCGTTGCTCGCCAGTGGCCGCCGGGTGATCGTGATCGACAGCCGCGGCCACGGCCGCAGCACCCTGGGCGAGCGCCCGCTCGGATACGAGCTGATGGAATCGGACGTGATCGCGGTGATGGACGCGCTCAGCCTCGACCACGCCGACGTCGTCGGCTGGAGCGACGGCGCCATCCTTGGCCTGATCATGGCGATGAAGCACCCGCAGCGGGTCACGCACGTCTTCGCCTTCGGCGCCAACATGGACCTGCACGGCTTCAATCCGATGGGCGCACTCGCGCCGATCCTGCCGAAGGCGGCGCCGGCGCTGGCCGCCAATTATGCGAAGTTGTCCCCGACGCCGAACGACTTCGGGGCGCTTTCCAAGGCGGTGCTCGACATGCAGATGCGCGAGCCGAACTACACGCCGCCCGAGCTGGCGGCGATCAGCGGGCCGGCGATCGCCATCGTCGACGGCGAGCACGAGGAGTTCATTCTGCGCCAGCACACTGAGTACCTGGCGCGCACCATCCCCGGCGCCCAACTCATCATCCTGCCGGGCGTGAGCCACTTCGCGCCGCTGCAGGATCCGGCGGCGTTCAATGCCGCCATGATCGGGTTCCTGGGCGCGCTACCTGGCCTTGACCCCTCGCCGCCGCGGCAGGCGGTGGGACAACCGGCGGGGCGGGACGCCGCCGGCGCGGAGAGCGGACCATGAACGAACCTGGCCAACCCATCACCGGCGGCTGTCTGTGCGGCGCCTTGCGTTACGAGGCGCGGGGCGAGCCGACCTTTGCCGGCTTCTGCTTTTGCGGAGACTGCCGCAAGGCGTCCGGCGGCGGCTCCATCGGGTTCATGGGCTTTCCCGCCAGCGCCGTGCGCTTCAGCGGCCCCGCCCGCCAGTTCACCTCCAAGGCGCTCAGGGGCGAGGCGACCCGCAACTTCTGTCCGACCTGCGGCGGCCTGGTGTTCGGCGGCATCGTCGGCGAGAGCGACTCCCACACCGTCTACGCCGGCTCCCTCGACGACGCGTCCCGCTTCCGGCCGGCCATGGCCATCTTCAACCGCGACCGCCCGGCCTGGGTCCCGCTGCCGCCCGGGCTCACCGTGTTCGAGACCATGCCGCCGCAGGACTGAAGCAGCCTCAAGCGGCGCCCTAGCTGACATGAGGAGTCAGTGGGGGCAGGGTAGGGTGCGACTTCAACCGGGGAGCGGGAACGGCCATGAGCGGAGCGGGCGTGAAAGACGACCCCTGGAAGCTGCAGACGCCGTCCCAGACCTCCGAATACGAGGCCTGGCGCGATGAAGCCGCGGCGCCGCCGGCGATCTTCGTCCAGGTCGGGGCGACGCGGCTGTCCTACCACCTGCGCGGCATCGACGACCTGCATGCGATGCTGCGCGCCCGCGGCGACTGGGTCGAACTGGGCAACGCCGACGAGGGCAAGCCGGTGAAGGACGGCACGGTCGAGGCCTGGGCGCGGGCGGACGACAACCCGGTGGGTGGCTACTACGGGCTCAGAAAAGGCTACCGCGGCCGCTTCGCCAACTATGTGACGCCGATCATCGAGCGGCTCGGCCTGGCGGAGCTGGAACACGGGCCGCGCAACAACCGGGTGCGAGCCAAGTAATGCGGCGCTGGGATATCGGCCCGCATCACCCTTCGCCGGCGTCGCCCCCGGTCAAGCGTAGTTCAACGATGGATACCAGTCAGGCGCCCGGCCCTCGGGCGTCGTATCCAGCACGTGCCACAATGGAGAGTAGGTCTCCAACACGCCGCGAACATCCTGGCCAGGGTCGACGGTCGATTGGCTCATCTCGTTCGACCAGAAATGCCGGATGGTCCCGTCGCGGCGCGTGAACACGCTTAGAACCCCGTTTTCGCCATCGTCCGAAACACCGAGATAGTCGCGGCTATAAGCGTCGTTGAGATCACTCGCCAGGCGCAGATGTTTCCAGCCGCGTTCCTGTTTCCAGGCGATCAGCTTCTCGATCGGCGATCGCGCGACCACCACTAGGGAAGCATGCTGCGAGATGTCGGCCGCGTTGCCGTCCCAAGCATCGAGCATGTTGGTGCACATCGGGCAGGGACGCTGGCGCTGCGGGCCGAACATGTAGCTGAAGATCGCCAACGTCTGTCGGCCGCCGAACAGGCCGACGAAGTCGGTTGGGCCGCTCTCGGTCTGGAAGCGATAGTCGCCGCTCACCGGCCCGCCCGGCGGTAGCGCGCGCCGCTGGGCGGCGACGCGTTCCAGCCGGCGCCTTAGCTCGATCTCCTCGGCCAGCAGGGAAGTGCGCGCCGCGCGGTACTCAGCGCTCTCGTTGGGGATGCGCACGGCGTTCTCCGCGGCCATCCTGGCGGCTGGCGTCAGGGTCTCGGTCTTCGCGTCCATGGGGGATCCTCTCGGGGGGGGTGACGTCCCTTCCTATCGTGACGCTTTCCCAAACAGTGAACCGACGGCAGCGCAAGTTTTTTCGCGAGCATCCCTAGGTCGGCGGCGCATCGGCAAGGCTCGGCGGAGCAGCGCGGGCGCTCGACCAGGCAGCGCCGGCTGCGGCTGTAATCACCACCGCGACCCCGGCGATCCGGGCGAGGGCGAGGTGCTGGTTCAGCAGCACCCACCCTGAGGCCACGCCGAACGCCGGCTCAAGGCTGGTGAAGGTGGCGAAGGTGCGCGCCGGCAGGCGGGGCAGGGCGTAGAGCTCGAGCGAGAACGGGATCACGGTCGAGAGTAGCGCCACCAGCAACGCCATCGGCAGCGTCGACGGGGCCAGCAGCGCGGCGCCGGCCTGCGCCACGCCGAACGGCAGCACCAGGATCGCGGCGATGCTCGAGGCCAGCGCAGCGGTGGAACCCCCGAACGCGGCGCTCGCGGCGCGGCCGCAGAGGATGTAGCTCGCCCAGGCCACGGCGGCGCACATGGCGAACCCCAGGCCTAGCGGGTCGACCGCAGAGGCTGTCGCGCCGGCGCCGACCAAACACCAGACGCCGGCCGCTGCGAGCGCAGCCCACAGCAGGTCGATCGGGCGCCGCGAGCCGAACACCGCCACCGCCAGCGGCCCCAGGAACTGCAGCGAGATGGCGACCGCCAGCGGCAGGCGGCTCTGCGCGAGGTAGAACATCGCCACCGCGCCGCCGGCCGCGACCCCGAGGCCCAGCAGCGGCCAGATCGGCGCTGGCCTGGGCCAGTTGCGCCAGGGGCGCGCGATGGCGACCAGCATGATCGCGCCGAACCCCAGGCGCAGCGTGACGGCGCCCAGCGGTCCCACCGCGGGAAACAGCGACTTGGCGAACGCCGCGCCGACCTGGAAGCAGGCCATGGCGCTCAGCGTGGCGAGAAGGGGAAGGGCGGAAGCGCCCAGCTTGCGTGGCATAAGGCACAGCTATCACTGCCTGCCGACCGGATGCAGCAGCGGTGACGAGGCTGCCCACGGTGAACGCCGAGCTCCTGAGGGTATTAGCGGTTATACCCGTATAGTCTCTCGGCTTTTCCGTCCTCCGGCCCGCCCCATATCCCGAGCCTAGGCCAAGGAGGAGTTCAGCATGCGTGTTTTCGTGACCGGCGCCACCGGCTTCATCGGCTCGGCGACCGTGCGAGAGTTGCTTGCGGCGGGGCACGAGGTGCTCGGGCTGGCGCGCAGCGACGCCGCCGCGGCCGCGTTGGCGCAGGCGGGCGTCCAAGCGCATCGGGGCGAGCTGACTGACCTGGACAGCCTCGTGGCCGGCGCCAAGGCGTGCGACGGCGTGATCCACACCGCTTTCATCCACGACTTCACCCAGTTCGCAGCCAACATCGAGACCGACAATCGGGCGGTGGAAGCGATTACGGGCGCGCTGCAGGGCTCGGGAAAGCCGATGGTCATCGCCTCCGGGACCCTGATGGTCTCGCACGCCCATCCGGCCACCGAGCTGGACGATCCCGCCGGCCCCGCTTTCGGCCGCGCCGCGTCGGACGCGATGGTGTTGGCCGAGGGTCGCGGCTTTCGCGGCGTCACGGTGCGGCTGCCGCCCACGGTTCACGGCGCCGGCGACCACGGCTTCGTGCCGCGGATGATCGATTTCGCGCGGGAGAAGGGTGCTGCGGCCTATGTGGGCGACGGGCTCAACCGCTGGCCGACCGTGCACCGGCTCGACGCCGCGCGGGTGTTCCGTCTGGGGTTGGAGAAAGCCGCGCCGGGCGCGCGGCTGCATGCGGTCGCCGAGGAAGGCGTGCCGATGCGCGCGATCGCCGAGGCGATCGGGGCAGGGCTCGGCGTGCCGGCAAAGAGTGTCACCGCCGAAGAAGCGCCTGCCTACCTCGACTTCCTGGCGGGCTTCTCGGCGATGGACAACCCGACCTCCAGCGCGCTCACCCGCGAGTGGCTGGGCTGGCGACCGGAGCAACCGGAGCTGCTGACCGACATGAAAGAGGGCGGCTACTTCGCGTGATGTGATCAGGTCGGCGTGGATCGCCCAGGTCCAGCGCCTATGTACATGACCGCTGGGGTGGCCTGGCTCTCGGAGGCGACATGTCGAAGACCATCATCGTTGTCGGGTTCGGCCCGGGCATTTCCACCGCGGTGGCGGAGAAATTCGGCGCGGAGGGTTTCTCCGTGGCGCTCGTGGCGCGAAACCAGGAACGTCTCGCCGCCGGCGTCCAGGCGCTGAAGGCGAGGGGCGTCACCGCCGCCGCGTTTCCCGCCGACGCCGGCGACCCGGACGCCATCCGCGCAGCGATCGCCAAGGCGCGCGCCGAACTCGGCCCGATCACCGTCGTGCACTGGAACGCCTACGGCGGCGCCGAGGCCGGCGATCTCATGGCCACCGATCCGGCCGTGGTGGGGGGCGTCTTCAAGGTCGCCATTGTCGGGCTGCTGGCCGCCGTCCAGGAAGCGCTGCCGGATCTGAAGGGCGCGAACGAAGGCGCGGTTCTGGTCACCAACGGCGCTTTTGGCGAACTTAGCCCGCAAGCCGATGAGTTCGCCGTCGGACTGAAGAGCATGGGCGTCGCGGTCGCCAACGCGGCCAAACACAAACTTGTCGGGCTGCTGGCGGCGCGGCTGAAGGGCGACGGCGTCTATGTCGGCGAGGTGATGGTCGCCGGCATGGTCAAGGGCACCGCCTGGGATAACGGCCAGGGCGGTATCGAGAGCGCGGCGATCGCCAACCGATTCTGGGAGCTCTATCAGGCCCGCACGGAAACCCGCGCCCGGATCGCCTGAACGTCAGCCAGGCGAATCCAGGGTAGGGAGAGGCCCCTTTTGGCCATGGATATTTCGCGCCTAAGGAAGATTATCGGAAATTAGGTGGCGAAGTTTCACTTGACGTACCCACCCCATAGCCTAATGTAATTCCTGCAAGGAGTTACCGCGATGTCTTCCGTTCTTTCCGAGGCCCGCTTCCACAACGAAGAAGCCGCCTTCGCCTATGTCGAGAGCAAGCTGTGGCCCGATGGCCCCTATTGCCCTCACTGCGGCGAATGCGAGCGGATCGGCCGGCTCAACGGTTCGACGACGCGTATCGGCCTGCGCAAGTGCTACGCGTGCCGTAAGCCGTTCACCGTCCGTATCGGAACGATCTTCGAGTCCAGCCATGCGCCGCTGCGCATCTGGCTTCAGGCTATGCACTTGATGTGCTCGTCCAAGAAAGGCATCTCCACGCGCCAGCTCCAGCGCACGCTCGGCGTCGGGATGAAGACGGCTTGGTTTCTGGGCCATCGCATCCGCGCGGCCATGGACGATGGCTTCGGCGGCTTTGACGGCCCCGTTGGCGGTCTGGGAAAGACCGTCGAGGCCGACGAAATGTATCTCGGCAAGTCGCCCAAGACGCGCCGTTTCGAGGGCGAGCGCGCCCGCATGGTGGTGAGCCTCGTGGAGCGCGACGGCCCGATCCGCTCCATGTACCTCGACGACCGCAATGTTCGCTTGGCGCTGAGCCGTCACCTCGATTTCGATAGCCGGCTCGTGACGGACGGTTCGACGATCTACGACCGGTACGTGGTGCGCCACGAGTCGGTCGATCACTCCAAGGGCGAGTACGCTCGCGGTGACGTGCACACCCAAACGCTCGAAGGCTTCTTCTCGATCTTCAAGCGCGGCCTCGTTGGCGTTTACCAGCACATCGACGCCAAGCACCTGAACCGCTACCTCGCCGAGTTCGATTTTCGCATGAACAACCGCGTCCGGCTTGGCATCGACGACGTGCAGCGGACCGCCAACACCATCAAGGGCGCCCGTGGCAAGCGCCTGACGTACCGACCAACTGGTCGGAGTGCGGGAACCGCAGGCGTCCCGGCGTAGGGTCTGGCGCTGGCGTCCGAAGCCGCCGGAGGGCGACCCGAACCAACTAGAACTGCCCCTCATCAAGGAGCCTCGGAACGATGACGCCTGAAGAAGACGAGCACGACCGCAGCGAGATAATCCGGCGTCTTGAGGACGAAAAGCAGCGCATCGATCGCCAGCTTGCGAAGGAAAAGGCTCAGTCGGCGCGCGCGGAGTCGTCGGCAGATGATCCGTCGTTCGGGACTGAGTTCTGCCGCGAATGCTTTGTCGAGCTGAACGAGCGCGTGCCGCTTACGCCACAGCCGGGAGGGTATGGCGAGGATGTCTATCACTGTCGCAACGGCCATGAGCGCCGGGTGCGGCGCAGGTGAATCGTCGATGTCAGACATGGAGGAACCGATGTTGGACCGTTA
>DATNIH010000180.1:0-4372 GCA_035604515.1 Caulobacteraceae bacterium
TCGAGCGCGGTCGCGCGGTCGAATTCGTGCAGATAGTAGAGCCCGATCTGCTCCAGCCCGAGCCGTCCCAGCGATACGTCGAGGTGGTGCGCGACCTGGGAGCGGCTGAGCGGTCGCTCGCCGGGCGAACACCCGACCGGGTTGCCGACCTTGGTCGCCACCTCGATGCGGGCGCGGAAGCCAGCGCCCTGGCGGCCCAGCCATTCGCCCAGCAGCTCTTCGCTGACGCCGCCGCCGTAGGTGTTGGCGGTATCGAAGCGGGTGAGGCCGAGGTCGCGGGCGTGGTCGAGCAGCGCCAGCGCCCGCTCGCGGTCGTCGCCCTTGCCGCGCAGGGCCGGCGACGAGCCGAGCCCGCCGAAGTTGCCGCAGCCGAACACGATGCGGGTCAGTTCGCTGGCGGCGATCACGGCGTCTGACCCGCCAGGATCGGCCCGAGCTTGGCGGCGTCGATGTTGCCGCCGGAGACGATGCAGACGATGTCGCCCGCGCCGGCGCGGCCGGACAGCGCCGCGGCGACCGAGGCGGCGCCGGCGCCCTCGGCGATCACGTGGTGCTCGCTCGCCAGCAGCCGGATCGCGCCGGCGATCTCGGCCAGGGAGACGCCGGCCGCCGCATCGAGCGTCTCGCGCACCAGCGGCCACATCTCCTCCAGCACGATGCTGCTGCCGATGCCGTCGACGAAGCTCGGCGTGTGACTGACCCGCACCGGCGCCCCCGCCGCCAACGCCGCGGCGGCGGGTCCGGCCGTCTCGGCCTCGGCGGCGATCATCCGCACGCCGGGCTTCAACCGCCGCATCACCGAGCCGATCCCGCTGATCAATCCGCCGCCGCCGAACGGGACCACGACGGCGTCGAACTGAGCCAGATCCTCGATGATTTCGGCGGCGATGGTGGCGTTGCCGGCGACGACCTCGGTCATGGCGACCGGATGGAAGAACACGCCGCCAGCGCCCTCGAACCGTCGCGTGGTCAGGACCTGCCACCAATCCTCGAACGGGATGCGCACCACCGTCGCGCCCAGCGCCAGCAGCGCGTCGGTCTTGGCCATGGCCGCGGTGTCGGGGGCGACGATGGTGACGGGAAGGCCGAGCCGGCGGGCGGCGTAGGTAAGGCCGAGCCCGAAGTTGCCGGCGCTGGGGGCGATCACGCCGCCGCGCAGCTCGGCCGGATCCTTCGACTTCAGCGCGTTGACGCCGGCGCGCAGCTTGAACGATCCCAACGGTTGCAGGTTTTCCAGCTTGAGCCAGATCGTCGTGCCCGGCGGCGTTTCAGCGTCGAGCCGCCACAGCGGCGTGCGCCGTGCGACGCCGGCGATATTGGCCCGCGCGGCGTCGACCTCGGCCGCGGTCGGCAGTCGGACATTCACCCGCGCCTCCTAGAGCTCGACAACCTGACCGACACCCTCGGCCTCGGCGCGCTGCAGGACGTAGTGCGCCGAGGCGAGATCCTCGGGGGCGATGCCGAGGGACTTGAACAGGGTGACGTCCTCTGGCGCGCGCCGGCCAGCCACTGATCCCTTGGCCACTTCGCCGATCTCGCCCAGCACGTGGTCGGGCGTGATCGCGCCGGCGTCCAACGCGCGGCGCAACTCTCCCGCTTCCAGTTCCGCGGACTGGCGGAAGTCGACGAAGACGCGCGATTTCACCACCGCCGCCGTGTCGATCTCCGCCGCGGCGATGCGGCTGGCGCCGACGACGTTGAGGTGCGCGCCGGGCGCGATCCAGTCGCCGCGCAGGATTGGCTCGGACGAGCCGGTGACGGTGCAGACCAGGTCCGCGCCGTCCACGGCCGCTTCGGCGCTCGCGGCGACTTCGATCCTGAGGCCGTGACGTTCGCGCGCTTCTGCCGCGAAGGCTTCGGCGTGCGCCGCGTTACGCGACCAGATCCGCACGCGGCGCAGGGCGCGCACGGACAGCATCGCCTCCAGGTGGCTGCGCGCCTGCTCGCCGGCGCCGAGGATGGCGAGGTCGCCGGCGTCTTGCCGCGCCAGCAGCTGGGTGGCGAGGCCGCTGACGGCGGCGGTGCGGATCGCGGTCAGCTCGGCGGCGTCCAGCATCGCCACCGGCAGGCCGTGCTTGGGCTCGAACAGCAACACGAGTCCCAGATGCGAGGACAGCCCGGCCGCCGGGTTGCCGGGGAAGAGGCTGAGCAGCTTGACCCCGAAGCACTTGGGCTCGGCCAGGTAGCCGGGCATGTTTCCCAGCATTCCGCCGCTGGAGACCGGCAGCACGGTGCGCGGCGGCACGCGGACGCGACCTTCGGAGACGGCGATCATCGTCGTGCGCATCAGGTCGATACAGGCCGCCATCGGCAGCAAGGCCTTGATGTCGACGCCGCTCAGGATGCGCAGTTTCATGCTCGGCCTCGTGTCCGTTCCCAGACGAAGTAGCCGACAGGGGGACTGCAAAGCCAGGGCTCAAACCGCGGAGGGTTTGTGTCGAAGCTCAGGAACGGCCAAGGTTAGCCGGCTGCGTCACGGACCGCCGCGCAGACGGTCGACCAAAGGAAACACGAGATGAAACCGCGCCTGGGATCGATCGCCACTGGGATCGCTGTGCTGGCGGCGTCCGCAGCCATGGCCGCGCCGACGTTGCTGCACATCGCCTCGCACCTGCCCAAGGCCGCGAAGGCGTCGTTGGACGGCGGCAAGCCGGTCACGGCGCCGGGCTTCGGCTCGACCGTCGTCGCGGTCACCGCTGGCGCGCACGTGCTGAAGGTCACCACCTCGACCGGCGCGACCTACCAGCAGACGCTCGACCTCAAGGCGGCGACCCTGATGCGCTGGAAGGGCAAAGGCTATTGGTGCGTGAACCTGCTCGAGCATTCGCTGGAGGTCTATTCCACCGAGGACTGCGAGGAGGACGTGACCGACGCGGGGTAAGCTAGGCGCCGCCCGCCAGCTCCGCCTTCGCCGCCTCGAACACCGCCTCGAACATCGCCGGGGTCAGGCGGCCGGTGTTCGTGTTCAGCCGTGAGCAGTGGTAGCTGTTGATCAGGCTGTAGCCGGCCGCCTCGCAGCGCCCGCCGTGGCCGCCGGCGCCTGCCGAGGCTTTCAGGCCCAGCGCGCGCAGTACGTTGCGCCGCGCGACGTCGCCGAGGGTGACGATCACCTGCAGCCGGGGCAGGGCGGCGATGCGGGCGGCGAGGAACGGGCGGCAGGCGGTCTCCTCGCTGGTTTCCGGCTTGTTGCCGGGCGGCGCGCAGCGGACCGCGTTGGTGATCATGCAACCCACCAGCGTCAGGCCGTCGTCGGGCCGCGCGCCATAGCTTCCGCGAGCGAAGCCGGTCTTGATCAGGGTCTCGTAGAGCAGCACGCCGGCGAAATCGCCGGTGAACGGACGGCCGGTGCGGTTGGCGCCGGTGCGCCCGGGGGCAAGGCCCACGATCAGCAGCCGCGCGTCGGGATCGCCGAACGACGGCGCCGGGCCATTCCACCAGTCCGGATGGGCGGCGCGGTTCTCGGCCCGGTAGCGGACCAGGCGCGGGCAGAGCGGGCAGCCGCGCGGCGGCTCCGGATCCAGCGCTCCTGCCGCGCCGACATCAAGTTTCGGCATCGACCTCCTGGTCGCCGCGCGCGGCCCGGTAGGACGCCTTCGCCTCCTGGATCACCCGCGGCAGTCGGGCAGGGCGGCCGATGATGTCGGCGAGGTCGGCGAGGTCGATGAACACGTCGGCCTGTCGGCGCAGGTCGTCGGAGGCCATCGGCGGCTGCGACTTGACGGTGGAGACCACGGTGACGCGCACGCCCTTGCGCTGCATCGCTTCAACCAGGCGGCGGAAGTCGCCGTCGCCGGAGAACAGCACCACGTGGTCCACGCGGTCGGCGATCTCCATCATGTCGACGGCCAGGTCGACGTCCATGTCGCCGCGCCAGCGTTTGCGCCCCTGGGAGTCGACGTATTCGCGCGCGGTCTTGGTCACCAGGGTGAAGCCGTTGTAGTCGAGCCAGTCGACCAGCGGGCGGATCGGCGAGTAGTCCTGATCCTCCACCAGGGCGGTGTAGTAGTAGGCGCGCACCAGGACGCCGCGATTGCGGAACTCTTCCAGCAGGCGCTTGTAGTCGATGTCGAAACCCAGCCCCTTGGCCGAGGAATAGAGGTTGGCGCCGTCGATGAAGAGCGCCAACCGCTCGGTGGGATAGAAGGTCATTTGGTGGCAACCCTTCCAGGAGTTCGCTCGGCGCCGCTCGATGAGGCCATCATCCTCGCTGTAGGCGGCAATTTGGCCGGGGACTATCCCAGCGTCGAAGCGCTTTTGGAAGCGGCCCTCTCAGCTTTTCTGCGCTCGGACCTGCGCGTTGTGCAGCGATCGGGCTGGTGGCGCTCGGCCGCCTGGCCCGATCCGGGGGCGCCGGCCTATCTCAACGCCGTCG
>DATNIH010000181.1:0-31662 GCA_035604515.1 Caulobacteraceae bacterium
CCAGCTGCTGGTTCTCCTGCTGGCGGATGAAGCCGGCGCAGTAGTTCATGGCGATGCCGGTGCGGCGCTCGCCGGTGACGTTGGCGCCGCCACCGTGCCAGAGCGACCCATCCCAGATCAGCACGCTGCCCTTGGGCATCGTCGCGGGGATGGTCTCGTAGGCGCCGCCGTAGTCAGGGTTGGGCTTGCGGTGGCTGCCTGGCACGAGGCGCGTCGCGCCGTTGGCCTCGGTGAAATCGGTCAGCACCCACATTGAGTTGCAGACGATCGAGCGGTGCGGCTTGTCGAGCGGGATCACCATGTCGTCGGCGTGGATCGGCTGGGCGATCTCGCCGGGGTCGATGGCGATCGACGACAGCGAGGAAATGAGACAACCGGCGTCGAGCACCCCTTCGATGATCGGCAGCACCGAGACGTGGGTCGGGACCTGGGCGAACACCGCGCCATGGGCCAGCAGGTTGTAGATGCGTACGGTGCGATGACCCTCGAACCCGTTCATCGCCGGCTTCGCGCCCAGTTCGCGCTCGAGCCGCAGCAGGGTCTGGCTCAGCTCGTCGACCAGCACCGGCTCGATGGCGTCCTCGACGATGGTGAAGCCGTCACGCCGAACCCGTTCGACGTGGGCCTCGCAGGCCGCCTGGTCCATCGCGCTTAGAGCTCGATCACGTAGCCGTCGGGATCGGCGACGTAGGCGTACGGATACTTGCCGTCGTGCTTGCCGCGCGAGACCAGCGAGCCGCCGGCGCGCTCGACCTGCTCGATGGCGCGGTCGTGATCGCTGGCGTTCAGCTTGAAGCCGAAGTGCTGGAACCCGCCCGCCATGCCCACCGGTTCGTCCGCGCCGACTAGGTGCAGGGCCAGCGAGTGGCCGCCGTCGGCCGGCGTCATGAAGATCAGGTCGGGGCCGGCGCTGAACTTCACCTTCAACCCGAACGCCGCTTTGTAGAAGCCGATCGAGCGCGCCAGGTCCCGAACGTTGAGGTGCAGGTGGTTGAACCCCACCGCGGTGATCGGCTGAACATCGACCGTCATGCTGGCGCCTCTTCGGGTCTCACGAGCCGGAGCAACCTAGCCCACGATTGGCACTCCACCGAAGGAGCCCCGCCAAAGTTGTCGCCGTCAAGCCTTTTCAAACCGGCCTACGCTACCTGCGGTCAGATCAGCAGTTCGATCAGGAACGGGCCGGGGCGGCGCAGCGAGCTGGCCAGCAGGTCGGCGAGGCCGTCGGCGGTGTCGGTGCGTGCGGCCTCGACGCCCATGCCCTCAGCGAGGTGCGGCCAGTTCAGGTCTGGGTTGCCGAGGTCCATCATCTCCAGCGCCGTGCGGCCGGGATTGGCGCCGACGTTGGCCAGTTCGCCCAGCAGGATCTGATACTTGCGGTTGGAGAGGATGATGGTGGTAACGTCGAGGCGCTCGCGGGCCTGGGTCCAGAGCGCCTGCACCGTGTACATCGCCGAACCGTCGGCCTGCAGGTTGATGACGCGCCGGCCGGGCGCGCCGACCGCCGCGCCGGTCGCCATCGGCATGCCGCCGCCGATCGCCCCGCCGAGCACGCTCATCCAGTCGTGCGGCGCGGCGGCCTGGGTGAAGCGGCCCAGGCTGCGGCCGTAGGTGATCGACTCGTCGACCACCAGCGCGCCTCCCGGGATCAGCGCGCCGATGGTGGCGCCGAACGACTCCGGGGTCACCGGCCCGCGGCCGACCTCGGGCTTCGCGCCATTGTCGGGCGGCGGCAGCGGCGGCGCGTGCAGAGCCTCGGCCAGCCGGGTCAACGCCTCGATCGGGTCCTGCTCGCGGCGCGCCAGCACGTGCACTTCCGCCGACTCGGGGATCGAGGTCTGCGGCTTGCCGGGGTAGGCGAAGAAGGTCACCGGCTTCTTGGCCGAGCACAGGATCAGGTGCTTGGTGCCCGCCATCGCCGCCACGGCCACGTCGACCACGTAGGGGACGCGGTCCATCATCAGCCGGCCCTGGCCGCGCGGGACTTTGCCGCCGGCGTCGGCCATCACCCGGCAGCCGGTGGCGCCGGCGATGCGGTGCGCCAGCGCCTGCCCGGCTTCGCTCAGGCCGGCGTGGCCGATCATCAGCACCACGCCGTCACCGCCCCGGCGCAGAATGGCGGCGGCCTCGTCGACCTGGCTGGGCGCGGCGAGCGGCGTCGGCAGGCGCGGCAGCGCCTCGGCGACGACGCCGCCGTCGTTCCACGAGGTGTCGGAGGGCAGGATCAGCGTCGCGACCTGGCCGGGCGCAATCTGCGCGGCCTGCACCGCCGCGGCCGCATCGGCGCCGACGCTCGCGACGTCGCTGGCGGTGCGCACCCAGCCGGAGACGCCCCGCGCGAAGCCCTCGGTGTCGGCGGTCAGCGGCGGATCGAACGGGCGGTGGTAAGTGGCCTGGTCGCCGACGATATTGACGATCGGGGTCGAGGCGCGCCGCGCGTTGTGCAGGTTGGCCAGGCCATTGCCGAGGCCGGGGCCGCAGTGCAGCAGTGTCGCCGCGGGCTTGCCGGCGGCCCGCGCGTAGCCGTCGGCGGCGCCGGTCACCACGCCCTCGAACAGGCCCAGCACGCAGCGCATGCCGGCGATGCGGTCCAGCGCCGCGACGAAGTGCATCTCCGAGGTGCCGGGATTGCAGAAGCAGGTGTCGACGCCGCTCTTCAGCAGCGAATGCACCAGACTCTCAGCGCCGTTCATGACCCCTCCCGATGACCGATGGCTCGGTTGACACGCGTAGAGCACGATCGTTCGGCCGTCACTCCGGCAGCCCCGAGTTCGCTCCCCACTCGAAATCGGTCATCACCGGGCGTAAGTCCCGGTGATCCAAGAACACCGACCGACGGGCGGCCGCGCCGGGCGCGGCCACGGCGGCGTCGGCGCGCTTGGATAGCCGGGACTTACGCCCGGCTATGACCGGGTGTTGGGATGACTTCGACCGACCCTCGTTGAGGCGAGCCCATTGACCGCCGACTACTAATTCCAAATGGTCGCCCCTCACGCCGCGACCGGGAGCGAGAGATGATCATAGACGCCGCGCCTCTGACCGAGCTGCTGACGCTGATCCTCGAGACGTCCGGCGCCGAGCCCGATCGGGCGCGGATCTGCGCCGATCACCTGGTCGCCGCCAACCTGAAGGGCCACGACTCCCACGGCGTCGGGATGGCGCCGTCCTATGTGGCCTGGATCAAGACCGGCAAGCTGCACCCGAACGCGCGGCCGAAGGTGATCTCGGACGGGGGCGCGGTGATGGTGATGGACGGACAGTTCGGTCTCGGCGCTCCGGTGGCGCGCGAGACCACGGAGATGGCGATCGCACGGGCCAAACAGATCGGCGTCGCCTGCGTGGCGCTGCGCAATTCCTGCCACATCGGGCGGATCGGCACCTATGGCGAGCAGTGCGCCGACGCTGGGTTGATCTCAATGCACCACGTCAATGTGGTCGGGGCCGGCCCGACCGTGGCGCCGTACGGCGGGCGCGAGGCGCGCATGCTGACCAATCCCTACTGCTGCGCCGTGCCGCGCAAGGGCGGCGAGCACATCGTGCTCGACTACGCCACCAGCGCGGTCGCGATGGGCAAGCTGCGGGTCGCCTACCTGAAGGGCGAGCCGGCGCCTGCCGGGGTGCTGGTCGACGCCGAGGGACACCCGACCACCGACCTCAGCACCTTCTACCGCGCCGAGGCGCGCTCGCTGCTGCTGCCGTTCGGGCTGCACAAGGGCGGCGGGATGCAGATCCTGTGCGAACTCCTGGGTGGGGCGCTGGCGGGGCAGTGGACCATGCAGCCTGGCTCGAACCGGGGCTTCGGCGCGGCGGTCAACAACATGCTCTCGGTGGTGATCGATCCCGACGCGTTCGGCGGCCGCGAAGGCTTCGAGGCCGAGGCCGAGGCGATGCTGGACTACATCCGCTCCACCGCGCCGGCCGAGGGCGTGGACCGGGTGCGGCTGCCGGGCGATCCCGAGCGCGAGAGCACGGCGCGGCGGCTGGCCGACGGCATCCCGATCGACGACGCCACCTGGGCGCAGATCCGCGAAGCGGGGCTTAGCGTCGGGGTGGACGAGGCGACGCTGAAGCGGTTCGGGGCCTAGATGGTTCGGGGGTCGGCGACGCCGTAGCGCGCAGCAGCTTCGGCCAGACTTTCCAAGATACCCGGATGCAGCGCGACGCCTTGCGTCTCGGCGGCGCGCAGGCCCCGCAGGGCCGCCTCGCCGGGAAGTCGCACCGGCTGATCCGGATCGATCGGCGGCGAGGTGCGGCAGAGGGCGGCGATGAAGCCGGTCTGGCGCTTGAACGCGTCCAGGCCCCCGAACAGCGCCGGGTCGAACACCTGCACGAACACCGATGCGCCCCAGCCGGTCTCGCCGTCGGCGCGGCCGTGGGCGGCGAGGCCCTGGGTCAGCGCCTCGACCATAAGAGCGAGGCCGTAGCCCTTCTGGCCGTGGTCGAGGCCGCCGGCCGGCAGCAGGGCGCCGGGTGGGTCGGCCGCCAGCACGCCGGGATCGTCGGTCGCTCGGCCGTCCGCGTCGAGCGCCCAGGCGCCGGGATAGCGCGCGCCCTGGCCGCGCAGCCGCGCGCTCATGCCGGCGGTGGTGATCGAGGACGACATGTCGATCAGGATCGGATCGCCGTCGGTCGGGATGCCGACCGCGATCGGATCGGGCGTGAACACCGCGCCGCGGCCGCCGAACGGCGCGACCATCGCCGCCGACGGATCGGAGCAGGCCACCATCGCCAGCAGGCCGCGCTCGGTGGCGTAGGGCAGCAGGGCCGCCAGGCAGCCGATGTGGTGGCTGCGGCGGATGGCGACGGCGCAGACGCCGAGCGTGGCGGCGCGCTCGCAGGCCAGCGCGACCGCTTCGGCCGCGAGCCAGACGCCCGGCAACCACCGGCCGTCCCAGACCATCGCCGCGCCGCGGTCGGAGACGACGGCGGGCTTGCCCTGGGTTTCCATCGCGCCGGTCTCGATCTCCACCAGGTAGTCGGCCAGCTGCGCCAGGCCGTGGGTGGTGTGGCCCATGGCGTCGGCGGCGATGAGAAGCCGCGCGACGGTCGCCGCCTTGTCGTCGTCCAGGCCGGCGGCGGTGAGGAGCTCGGTTGCGAAGCGCCGGAGGTCCTGCAGGTCGTGCCGTTTGGCGTTGCTCATGGCTCACCCGTTTCTCCCGGCCCACATCGGAACCCGGCGAGGAGGGCTGCTGAAGGGGAACCACGGAAAACACGAAAAGCACGAACGCCAAGCCGCCCCAACCTTGTCATCCCGGACAAGCCGCGAAGCGGCGCCGATCCGGGATCTACTTGTCGCGAGCGGGGAAGCAGATCCCGGATGGGTCCGCTGCGCGGCTCTCCGGGATGACACTGCAATTGTTCGTGTTTTTCGTGTTTTTCGTGGTTCAATATCAGCACGGGACCTCGAACGCCGCGCACTGCGCCAGCAAGCGGTCCGCGCTGGACCGGATGGTGCGGGAGACGTCGATCTCCGGGCGCTGGTGCAGCCAGCCGATCTGGGCGAGCCCGCGCACCAGCAGGAACATCGGCAGCAGCGCCAGCGCGTCGTCGCCGAGATGCCGGCGGGTGCGGTAACCGCGGACGAAAGCGTCCTGCCGCGCCGCAAAGTGCGGCGACCGCTGCTGGTGAATCAGCCCGACAGCGATGTCGTAGAGATGCCAGCCGAACGCGCAGTCGTCGAAGTCGATCACCGTCAGTCCATCGCCGCCAACGAGCAGATTGCCGGGGTGCAGGTCGGCGTGGATCATGCCGTAGGTCGAGGCATCGCGCCCGTAGCGGTCCATCGCGCGGCGGATCCGATCGCGGGTGGCGATCACCAGCGCGCGTTCGGCCGGCGAAAACACCGGATGGTCCCAGAACGGTCCCCAGAAGGGCGCATCGCCCATCAGGCCGTCGCGGTCGACCGCGTGGCGCGCGAACCCGGGCGGCGGGCGCCAGCCGCTCGACTGGTTGTGCATCGCCGCCTCGATCGCGCCGAGCTGCTCGAAAAAGCGATCGGCGGCCGCCGCGTCGGCGCCCCGCTCTAACAGGTCGGACAGCAGCTCGCCCTCGGTCCACCGCGTCATCCCCGCCTGGCGCTCCTGACCGAGCGCCGGGACCGGCACGCCGACGTAGTCGCCGCCACCCGTTGTCGCGAGCGGGATCGGCACGGCGATCCCCGCGGCGGCTAGCGCGCGGGTCCAGACCCGCTCCGAGTTCAGCTCCTCGAGGGTGTGGTAGCCCGGCCGGTGCAGGCGCAGCACATAGGCCTCGCCGCCGTGCCGGTCGCTCACCCGGAACGTGACGTTCTCCGACAGCGAGACCAACTCGAGACCTTGCGGTTCGAGCGGAAACGCCGCCAGCGCCTCCACCGCCGCCGGCGTGAAGATGCGCCTCGCCTCGGCCTTATCCATGCAGCTCGGCGACCGTCGCGTCGAACGCATCGAGGAACGCCTCGGCGTCGCCCTGGGAGAACACCAGGGGCGGGCGGATCTTCACCACATTGCCGAAGGCGCCGGCGGGGGCGGTGAGGAAGCCGCGGTCCTTCAGTCGGTTGCACACCTCGGCGGCCAGCGCCGCGTCGGGTGTCTTCGCGGCTGGGTCCTTGACCATCTCGACGCCGATGAAGAGGCCGTGGCCGCGCACGTCGCCGATGGCGTCCCAGCCGAGCTTGCGCTCGATCAGCGCCGCCTTCAGCGCGCTCCCGACCGCGGCCACGTTGGCGATGAGGCCATCACGCTCGATCACATCCAGCACCGCCATGCCCACCGCGGCCTGCAGCGGGCTGGAGGCGAAGGTGTTGAAGTAGCGGGTGCGGGCGCGAAAGCCGTCGACCAGCGCCCGGCTCGCGGCCGTCGCCGCCAGCGGCAGCCCGTTGCCCATAGGCTTGCCGGTGACGACGATGTCGGGGGTGAAGCCGGTGACGTCGTAGCCCCACCAGCGGCCGGTGCGGCCATAGCCGGCCTGCACCTCGTCGGCGATCACCAGACCGCCGGCCGCGCGGACCATCTCCGCCGCCCGCGCCATGAAACCCTGCGGCACGTCGGGCAGGCCCTCGTTGGCGAAGATCGAGCAGACGATCAGCGCGGCGATCCCGTCGCCCGACTGCTCCAGGCTCTCGATCGCCGCGCGCAGGCGGTCCAGATAGGCGTCGGTCAGTTCAGATCCGCTCAGCCCGGCTTCGAGCGGCCGATAGGTCTGCGGGAACGGGATCGCGCGCAGATCCGGGCTCTTCGGTCCGGCCGCGCCCACCCGGGTCAGCTGGCTGACCAAGTCGCTGTTGCCGTGATAGGTGGCGTCGGTGAACACGATGCCGCGCTTGGCGGTGGCGAAGCGGGCCATGCGCAGCGCCACCTCGTTGGCCTCGGTGCCGCTGCAGCTGAACACCACGCTCTCGATCGCCGGGCTCGCGTGCAGCGCCGCGAGCCGTTCGGCGAAGGCAACGACGCCCTCGTGCAGGTAGCGGCTGTGCACGTTCAGCGTCGCCTGCTGGCGGCTCATCGCCTCGACCACGTACGGGTTGGCGTGACCGACGCAGGGGACGTTGTTGTACATGTCGACGTAGCGGCGGCCGTCGGCGTCGTAGAGGTAGGCGCCCTCGCCGCGCACGATGTGCAACGGCGCGCGGTAGAACAGCGGCGCGCCCGCCCCCAGCGCCTGCTCGCGCCGCGCCGCCAGGTCAGCTGCCGTCATCCCGAACTCCCGATCGACCGTCGGCGCACGCCGGCGCTATCATGTCGCTAGAGGCTTGAAGGCGGCGAGGTCAAATGACTTCGTGGCGCTAGCTCGGCAGGAACATGACAACGGCCGCGACGCCCATCACGACGGCGGTGATCCAGCCGAGCGCGACGAGCGTGCGGCTGGCCGTGAACGGCCCCATGACGCTTTTCTTTGAGGACAGAATGACGATCACCGCGACCAGGGGCACGGCGACCACGCCATTGACGACCGCGCTCCAGAACAGCGCCTTCATCGGGCTGATCGGCGAATATTGGATAACCAGGCCCAGCAGCACGCTGATGGCGATGACGCCATAGAAGCCGCGCGCGTCGGTCGCTTTGCGCTCGAGCCCTTCTTTCCAGCCCATCGCCTCGGCGGCGGCGTAGGCGGCCGAGCCCGCCAGCACGGGCACGCCGATCAGGCCGACACCCAGGATACCGAGGGTGAAGAGCAGGAAGGCGAACTGTCCCGCCAGCGGCCGCAACGCCGTGGCCGCCTGCGCGGCGGTGTTGATGTCGGTGATGCCCGCCACGTTCAGCGTCACGGCGGTGGCCAGGATGATGAAGTAGGCGGTGATATCGGAGTAAAACATGCCGCTCCAGGTGTCCCACCTGATGCGGCGAAGCTCCCTTGGGGCGGCCGCGCTGTCCGTCGTCAGGGCCGCGCCGCCCTTGCGGTCCATGTCTTCGACTTCCTCCGACGCCTGCCAGAAGAACAGGTAGGGGCTGATGGTGGTGCCGAAGACGCCCACGACCACGGCGGCGGCGGTCGCATTGGGCGTGAACTTCGGCCAGACCGTGCGTAGGGCGACCTGCCCCCAGGGCACATGAACGGTGAAGAGCACCGCGGCATAGGCCAGCAGCGACAGCGTCAGCCACTTCAGGAACACGACATAGCGGTGGTAGGGCACGAAGATCTGCAGGCCCAAGCTGCCCAACACGAACCCCAGCGTCATAAGGCGCCGGTTCACGCCGGTGACCAGTTCACCCACCTCACCCATTGCGGCGACATCGGCGGCGATGTTCAGGGTGTTGGCCACCAGCAGCAGCAGCACGACGGCCCGCAGGACGACGGGCGGGAAGGCGGCTTTGATGTTGGCCGCCAGTCCCTTGCCGGTCACCCGGCCTATGCGGGCGCACATGGATTGGACCGCCGCCATCAGCGGGAAAGCCAGGGGCATGGTCCAAAGCATGTTCAGCCCGAACTGCGCCCCGGCCTGGGAATAGGTGGCGATGCCGCTCGGATCGTCGTCGGCGACGCCGGTGATCAGCCCCGGCCCCACCCGCGCCAGCGGATGCTCCTTCAGCCGCTCCCAGGCGACACGCAGCAACTTCTGCCGGGCCGCGGCGCGTTGTTTGACAGAGCGATCATGCATCGGGCGGCTTCGGTTCAGTGCGAGAGGAAGACGGGGATTTTCGACGACATCAATGTGAACATCGTCGCGCCGCCGAAGATGAATTCCATCCACTGAGGATGCGAATATCCGCCCATGACGACCAGCTCATAGGCGCCTCGGTCGATGTTGCCTTGCAGGGTCTTGTGTTCAGCGGCGCCCGGAGCGCAATCCACTTTGGCCGCGATGGCGATGCCGTGGTTGGCGAGGTGCGTTGTCAGGTCCTCCACCTCGGCGTCGATCATGGTCTCGTGGGGCCGGATCATCGTGATGATGTCGATGGCCTGAGCCAGCTTCAGCAGCGGCAGGGCGTCATGGATCGCCCTTACCGCCTCGCGGCTGCCATCCCAGGCGACCGCGACCTTGGCGAAGGTCGCGAACGGCGCGCCGATCGGTACGACCAGCACCGGGCGACCGCAGTGCAGCACCACCGAGTGCGCGATCGGCAGGGGGTGGGTCTCGGGCGGGTCTTGCCACTCATCGCGACCGAGTATCACCAGATCGGCGAAGCGCGATCGCCTGCACACGCCCTCGACGACATCGCCCTCCGCCTCGAACCAGCTTGCGTTTGGCAGGCGACGGATTGCCTCCGCCTCGAAGATGGCCCTTGCGAGATCGGCGGCGGCGGTCAGGGCCGCGGCCTTGCGAGCCACCGCGGCGCCGACCTGGCTGGGTTTGTACACCGGCGCAATCTCCGCGGGCGGCGTGACGTGCAGGCCACTGAGTCGGGCGCCGGTGCGAAGGGCGAGGTCGACCGCGAGCTTGACGCGCTGGCGCCCAGGCTCGCCACTTCCGACATGCACCAAAAGGTCGCGAAGCATCGCCCCCCTCCGAACTGCGGCTGCGTCACACCAGCCCGGCCGCGCGCCAAACCTGACGGAACCGCCGCCCTCCGCCTTGAACCAAATCAAATCGTCGGCGGACGGCCACTAGGTGAGATAGGCGTGGACGATGCCGACCAGTTCCTCGGCCGCCAGCCGCCGCGGGTCGTCCCGGTCCGCGGCCGGGTCGACCATGTGCTCGCGGATGTGGTCTTCGATCACCTCGGCGATGAAGCCGTCCATCGCGCCCCGGCACGACGTCGCCTGCTGCAGCACCCGCGCGCACTCCGCATCGGCGTCCACCGCCCGCTCGATCGCCTCGATCTGGCCCCGGATCCGCTTGAGCCGGTTCAGCAGCTTCACCTTCTCGTTGGCGACGTGGCCCATGGGCGCGACGGCTCTCTTGATAATATAGTCCCCTAGGGTATACGCCCGCTCGCGCCGGTCGGAAAGGCCCTCCGGAAAGGGATGTTCCATGAAAGCTCGCATGGGGGTGACGCTGGCCTTTGCCATCTGCCTGCTTGCGGGGGGAGCTCGCGCCGATCCCGACGCCGCACCCGCCAGCGCGCCGCCCGACGCCGCTGCGGCGGAGACTTGGGCCGTGCACGTGCAGGCGACCGACGTGCTGCAATACCACCCGGCGTTCCGCTCGCCGTATGAGGGGAAGAACAGCCTTACGGGCGAGGCCGAAACCAGCAACACCGTGAACGCCTCGCTGCTGGCCGGCGTGCAGCCGTGGAAGGGCGGGCAGTTCTGGTTCGATCTCGACATGAACCAGGGCTTCGCGCCCAGCAACACCCTGGGCGTCGCCGGCTACGTGAACGGCGAAGGCGCCAAGGTCGGCCACCGCTCGCCCTACTACCGCCCGCAGCGGCTGTTCTTCCGCCAGACCATCGAACTGGGCGGCGGCGACGATTCCGTAGACCCCGGCCTGTTCGAGTTTGGCGGCAAGACCACCAGGGACCGCCTGGTGATCACGGTGGGCAAGTTCAGTCTGACCGACGTGGTCGACGACAACGCCTACGCTCACGATCCGCAGAACGACTTCCTCAACTGGGCGATCATCGACACCGGCAGCTTCGACTACGCCGCGGACGCCTGGGGCTTCTCCTACGGTGGGATCGCGGAGTGGTATCAGGGCGACTGGACCCTGCGCGGCGGGGTGATGGCGCTCTCGCTGGTGCCCAACCAGGCCGACTTGACCCCCGCTTTCCGCCAGTTTCAGCCGGTGGTCGAACTCGAGCGCCGGCAGAAATGGCTGGGCCGCGAAGGCAAGATCAAGCTGCTCGCCTTCGTGACCGATGGCCGGATGGGGCGCTTCGACGACGCCATCCGGCTCGGCGAGCTGACCGGCCAGACCCCGGACACCGCGCTGGTGCGCCGCTACGCCACCCGCTCCGGGGTGTCGCTCAACGCCGAACAGCCGGTCAGCGACGATGCCGGCGTCTTCCTGCGCGCCGGCTGGGACCAGGGGCAATACGAGCCATACGAGTACGCCGATATCGACCGAACGATCGCCGCCGGCGGCTCGATCGCCGGCGCGCGGTGGGGCCGCAAGGACGACACGGTCGCGATGGCGCTGGTGGTCAACGGCATCTCCAAAGTCCATGAGGCCTACCTCGCCGCCGGCGGCCTAGGCATCCTGGTCGGCGACGGGCAGTTGCCGCATCCTGGCGCGGAGGCCATCGTCGAGGCCTATTACAGCCTAGCCGTGGTCAAGGGCGTTCACCTCACCTTGGACAGCCAGACCGTCGTGAACCCGGCCTACAACCGGGACCGTGGCCCGGCTGAAATCCTCGGCCTGCGCCTGCACGGCCAGTTCTGACACGGGGGGCCGCGGCGATGTTCTCGATATCCAACCCCGATGCGAAGGCTTTCATCGCCACGATTGTGTGCCTCGGCACAGCCTTCGTGCTCGGCGGCGCGATCGGGCTGGAGCGGCAGATCCGCCAGCGCAACGCGGGCCTGCGGACCGTGGTGTTGGTCGCGGTCGGCGCCGCGGCGTTCGTGCACCTGGGCGGGCGGCTGCTCGGGGCCGAGGGTCAGACCCAGATCGTGGCCTATGTGGTCTCCGGGATCGGCTTCCTGGGCGCGGGGGTGATCATGAAGGAAGGCGAGCAGGTGCGCGGCCTCAACACCGCGGCGACGCTGTGGGGCTCCGCGGCGGTCGGCGCCTTCGCAGGCAGCGGCCTCTTGGCCGAGTCCGCCGCCGTCGCGGCCATCGTGCTGGCGGGCAACACGTTGCTGCGGCCGCTGGTCGACTACGTCAACCGCCGCCCGATCAATCCCGAGGAAACCGAAGCGTTCTACCGCGTGCATGTGGTCTGTGCGCCCGGCGACGTCTCGGAGGCGCGGGACCTGCTCTACGAGGCGCTCGAGCGCCATCATTATCCGGTGCGCGAGATCGAGACGCTGTCCGAGAGCGACGAACTGGTCGAGCTCGCCGCCCTGCTGGTGCCCACCACTGCCGACCCCAAGGACCTGGACGCGATCGCCGAGCAGCTGGGGCGTCAGCCGAACATCGACAGCGCGACCTGGACCGTCAGTACGACGGCCTGAGCACCCCCGCTGCAACCGCAAGGACGATCGGATGTCAGACAACCGCCAACCCGCCATCGCCAGCGTGCGATCCTGTACTCATGAACGAGCGAGACCTCAGCGCCGGTGACTGCCGTCGATGCGGCGGGCGACTGGCATGCGCACGTCCCGAACTTCGCCGTCGCCGTCAGGTGACCGCGTTGCTCCATAAGCCGTTGGCCGCGGGCCGGAAAAGCTGCAGCCTTGGCCTTATGCCAGGATGCCTCGCGTTGTGAGCGTCGCGAGTTCGTCAGCGATCCGGCCACGATCGTCGCGGGAGATTGATGGTGAATTCGAAGCCCAGGAGAACACTCCCGGCAGACTCGGCACCACCTCATCAATCGGCAGGGATCTGATGCTTCCGTCCCGCTCGCCCTCAATCAAGAGCCTTCGATATCCCTCGGTCAGGCGGCGGCTATAGGCATTCACCGCCAGCCTGGCGCTCGGACTGAGCTGGCCAGATCCAACGTAGGGAACCAGGACCGACAACTCGGGATCGAGGGTCGCCTCGATCACATCGTGAAGTGCGCCAAACACCGCCTCCAGGCGTGAACCCGGCAGCCGTTCGGCGGCGTCCATTACCCCAAGGTAGAACTTGAAGGCTCGCTCGAAACAGGCGTCTACCAGCACATCCTTCTGTCCGATGTAGTGATAGATCGCGCGCTTGCTCAAGCCGACCGCCGAACCGACGTCCTCGACGCGGGTGCCCCCGATGCCCCTGCTGTTGAACAGCGCCGAAGCGGCCATGAGAATGCCTTCCCGCCTGGCGTCTTCCAAGGCGCGACGGTCAAACAGGTCAACTTTTGCCGGTGGGGGACGTACGTAGCAGACCGGTTTGGCGTGGGCGGCTTTCGGATCAGCCGCCAGCCCCCTGAAGAGGATCTCCTTCATGCCAACAGCGCCTTGAGCGAGTTCGCCACCCGCTGTCCAACGTCTATGGAGCGGCGCCCAACTCGCCATCCCGACAACCGCATTCGCGACGATGACCGTATCCAACGGCCTGAATAGTCGGTCGGCGACCCCTTGTTGGATAATCGACGAAAGGCGCGCCACCAGAGCGTTCCGGCGCGACCAGATGATGGCTTGCTTGTCGAGTGGCAGCCCCTCGACCTCGCTTAAGACAGCCGTCTCAGGGCCGTCGCGCGTACTAATGTCGGTCAGAAAGCCGTCGATGACTTCGACGGCGTCGCCTCCACCTGCGGAGGCGTTTCCAAATGACTCATCAAATGCCTCACACGCCTTCAAGTAACACTTGAACAGTAAGTCGTCTCTATCCGTGGCGTAATTGTAAATTGCCGGCCTCGAAATCTCCAACTCGGCGGCAATTTCTCTGAACCATTCGATCGATACGCCCATGGTGTTCAGGTGCTTCGAGGCGACGTCAATGACGTCCCATTCTCGCCCGCGCTTCTGACGCTTCGCTGCCTTGCCGGCCAAATGCCCTGTCCTCGATTTTGGTTTCGAATGGGTGCGGTGACGTATCCGCCCGAAAGGTTCTTGACGAGTATATGATGTTTGGATGATACCTCGCACCTGAACGTAATATCAACCGACGAAGCTCGGCTGGGGGGAGTCATGATCGATCCATCGCTCAAGGTGCTGCTGTGCGGCTCTGTCGCCGTAGCGGGTCTGTTGGCGGCGTCCCCGAGCCTGGCGGACCAGGTTGGCCCGTCCGCGACCGCCGCCCAGCAGGGGTCAGCGGAAGTGGGGGAGATCGTCGTCACCGCACAAAAGCGCTCAGAGTCGGTGCAAGCGATCCCCGCGGCGGTCTCGGCGATCTCGGGCAAAGAGCTCGACCAGCGAGGCATCGCCTCCGTCGAAGACCTGCAGTTCGCCGTGCCGAGCTTTCACTCCGGCACCCTGACCGGGTCCACCGGCATCACCATCCGCGGCGTCGGCGCCACGACAGTCGGCTCGTCCGGCACGGCCGGCGTGGCAATGAATGTCGACGGCGTCTACCAGGCCCAGACCACCACGGTCGATCTTGACCAGTACGATCTACAGCGGGTGGAAGTCCTGCGCGGACCTCAGGGGACGCTATATGGGCGCAACGCCACCGGGGGAACAGTCAACTTCATCACCAACGCCCCCACCGATACATTCGAGGGCTCTGTCCTTGCGGGCTACGCCAGCTACGACGAGTACCACCTCCAAGGCATCCTCAATGTGCCGATCGACGACCAGGTCAGCACCCGGCTGCTGGTTGACTATCGTGATCGCGAAGACGGCTTCGTGAAGAACATCGTGCCGGGGGGTGAGGATCTCGATAAAGGCGCCGACCTGTCGGCGCGCTTCCGCCTGGCCGCGAAGCTGACGCCGACCTTGACGTTCGATCTTGGCGTCTCGGCGGTTCACAGCACCGGACCATGGCAGTACCTGACCAACTACAACGCGCCGGTGCCCGGCGCCTTGGCGATCAACCCCTTCCTGGCCAACGCCACGTTCATCAGCACGCCCTGGCGAACCGACGATAACGACCCGGTCCGGGGCGCCCGCGACTACCAGAGTGTCAGCGGAACCTTCACGTGGCAGCTTCCGTTCGGCGCGCTGAAGTCGATTTCAGCCTACCAGAACTACGCCTACACCTTCGCCAATGACGGCGACGGCACGAACCTCAGCGTTGCGCCCTACGCCGGTAAGAACCGCGACCAGACTGTCACGCAGGAATTCGACCTGAGCGGTCAGTGGGATCGCCTGGACTGGGTGGCGGGCGCCTTCTATCTGTCGGAAACGGACGCCAACAGTCTGTCGTACGTCTTCCCGCTTGGACTGTCGGGGCTGCCGCCCTCAAGCTTCCTGGACTTCGAGCAGCCCCGTTACGACACCGCCTCCTATGCCGGGTTCGCCGACGGCAGCTTCCACGTGACCAAGGCCCTGAAACTGATCGCCGGCGTGCGCTATTCCGAGGACGATCAGACCGCCGTCTATGGCAACACGTTCGGCTTGGTGATCGGCGGACAGAGGCTGCCGCTGGCGGCCTTTTGCCCCCAGGAGACCGACAAGCTGAAATTCACCTCCCTGACGCCTCGGGCCGGACTGCAATACGACTTCAACTCCTCGATGAACGTCTATTTCACTTACTCGCGCGGCTACAAGGCCGGTGGCGCGAATATTTACTCCTGCCAAGATGACTTCAAACCTGAATCCATCACGTCTTATGAAGCTGGCTTAAAGAGTCGCTTGTTCGACAACAAGGTCACATTCAACGTCTCAGTCTTCCACTACGACTACAGCAACTTCCAGGTAAGCCAGATTGTCGGGCTCTCCCTCAACGTCACCAACGCGGCGGCGGCGAAGGTTGACGGCGTGGAGGTGGAGGGCGCGTGGTCCCCGGACTCACACTGGATCCTCAACGCGAACGCCTCATACATCAACGCGGTTTACGTCAGCTTCTCCAACACGGACGGCCTAGACCCTGGGCTCGGTCTACAAAATCTCGACGGTCATCTGCTCGACAATGCGCCGCGCGAGTCGGGCAACGTGGGCATCGCCTACCGCACCGATCAGCTCAGCTTTGGCCGCCTGACCGCCCGCTTGGACGCGAGCTACAGCTCCCGTGTCTACTTCAGAGAATTCAACACGCCATTGGACTCCCAGGCGCCCTACGGGCTGGTCAATCTAAACCTGATCTGGGACAGCCCGGACCAGAAGTATACGGCCCGCCTCTACGCCACCAACCTTGCCAACCAGCCCTACATCCAGGCGATGGGCGACTCGACCAACATCGGCACTCGCTACGTGACGTGGGGCGCGCCCCGGCAGGTCGGCGGCGAGGTGAAGGTCCACTTCTAGCTATTCGCGCGGGGCGCAAAGGCGCTCGCCAGCCTGGACGCGGAGGCCCGCTTTTTGGGGTCGAACTCACCCCGGTTGGCTTGCCGCCCGATAGCGGAGGTTGCCTAAGGCAGAGATAAGTCAGTCGCCGCCAGGCGTTCCGGGTCGGAACGGCGGCCGTCGGTCGAATCAGGTCACTGCCTTCGTGCCGGAAGCGGCCCTCGCCGCGCGGACTTATGAGGACACGACCGAGGCGCCGGCTTGACGGGGATTCACCCGTATGGGCGATTGAGGCTGGCGCTCGGCGGGCGCGGGTCTTTGACATGGTGAAGTTGCAGGAAAACTGGGGGCGCCACGGAACGACGCCCGGGGCGGGAGGCCGATATTATCGGTGAATAGCGGTTTCACGTGAAACATCGCGACGCCCTTCGTGCGGGTGAGCGATCAGAGAAACTCAATGTCGGCCGATCTCGCCGCCCAGGCGCGCCGCGCAGCACTTGCCACAGTCTGCAAGTTGTCGCAGCGTCGAACCTGGAACGGCGGCCGAGAACGGGGACGCCAGTGAAGACCCTGCCGCGCGACCCGCTGCTGCTGCGCGCGACCGCCCTGGCCTCGAACCTCCTGCCTGGGTTGCGGGAGAAGGATCGCGGCGCCGGCGGCCACGACGCCTACTTCGCCGGCCTGCAGGCGGCGTTGAAGCGCGCGGGCGTGGCCCAGCCAACGCTGGTGGTCGACCGGCCGCGGTTGGAAGCCAACATCGCCAAGATCCGCACCGCGCTGGCGCCGACGCACCTGGGCCTTCGCGTGGTCAGCAAGTCGCTGCCCGCGCCAGCCTTACTGAACCTGGTGATGGCGGGGACCGGGTCGGACCGGCTGATGGTGTTCAACGGGGTGATGCTGGACGAGATGGTCGCCGCCCAGCCCGAGGCGGACGTGCTGCTGGGGCGGCCGTTGCCGGCGCGGCAGGTGGCGGACTTCGTGCATCGTCACGCCAACAGCGCCGCCGCTGCGGCGCGGCCGCAGTGGCTGGCGGACAGCGGGGCGCGGCTGGCGCAGTATGCTGAGATCGCCCGGGCCAACCACGCGCCGTTGCGGATCAACCTGGAGATCGACGTCGGCATGCACCGCGGCGGCCTGACGGACCTGGATGCGCTGGCCGACGCCCTCGATCTGATCAAGGCCGAGCCGCTGCTGCAGGTCACCGGTCTGATGGGCTACGACGCCCATGCCGCCGGCGCCGCCTCGCCCGCCGTGGAAGTCGACCACGTGATGGCGCGCTATGGCGCGGCGCTGCATGTGCTGGCCGAGAAGCTCGGCGATACCGCCGGCATGACGCTGAACACCGCCGGCAGCCCCACCTATGCGCTGCACCTGGCCGACCCCTACGCCAACGAGGTGTCGATCGGCTCGGCGTTCGTGAAGCCCACCCACTTCGACCTGCCGACGCTGGCGAACCTGCAGCCGGCGGCCCTCGTGGCGCAGCCAGTGCTGAAGGTGATGGACCCGGCGCTGTTTCCGCGGCGCGAAGGTCTGACGGCGGCGCTGAACACGCTCGACCCGAACAGCCGGCGCGGTTTCTTCCTCTACGGCGGCTACGGCGACGCGCGGCCGGTCTCGCCGCCGGGCCTGCGGTTCAGCGCCCACTACGGCGGGCGAGCGATGCTGGCCGGCTCGGCGAAGGTGGAGCTGGCGCAGGATGACTTCGTGTTCATGCGGCCCACCGAGAGCGAGGGCGTGTTCCTGCAGTTCGGCGACATTGCTGTGTACGACGGCCAGGAGATCAGCGCCTGGTGGCCGACCTTCCGCATCCACGCGTGAGGCGGGCCGCGAGCGAGCACAGACGAGGGACGCGACATGGCTGACAGCGCATCGACGACGATCGACCGCGAGACCGTCGCGACCCTGGGCGTGAACGAGCCGGCCGAGATCATTGTCGATCAGTGGGGCATCCCGCACATCTATGCGGCCTCTCAACATGACGCTTTCTTCGCGCAGGGCTGGAACGCGGCGCGCGAGCGGCTGTGGCAACTCGATCTGTGGCGCAAGCGCGGGCTGGGGTTGCTTTCGGAGAACTTCGGGCCGGCCTACCTCGAGCAGGACCGGGCGACGCGGCTGTTCCTCTATCGCGGCGACATGGATGCGGAATGGGCGGCCTATGGACCCGACGCGCGGACGTGGTCGCAGGCCTTCGTCGACGGGATCAACGCCTATGTCGGCCAGGTCAGATCGGGGGCCGCGCCGCTGCCGGTCGAGTTCGAGCTGACATCGAGCGCCCCCGACGCCTGGGAGGTTGGCGACCTGGTGCGCATCCGCAGCCATGGCATCAGCAACAACGCTGAGTCCGAGTCGCTGCGGGCGCGGGTCGCCGCGGCGGGCAGCCTGGAAGCCGACCGGCTGCGTCGCAAGCTCGACCCGCCGCACGAGGTGCGCATCCCGGAGGGGCTCGATCCCGCCGACATCCCCGCCGACATCATGGCCACCTACACGCTGGCGACCAAGGAGGTCAGTTTCGAGCCGCCCGGCGCCAAGCCCGAGCCGACGCTCGCCGAGCTGGCCGAGGCCGCCGCCGCGCAGGGCTCCAACAATTGGGCGGTTGCGCCCTCGCGCACCGCCAGCGGCCGCGCCATGCTGGCCAGCGACCCGCATCGGGTGCTGATCGCGCCGTCGATCCGCTACGTCGTGCACCTCGATGCGCCGGGGCTGAAGGTGATGGGCGCGGGCGAGCTGCATCTGCCGGGCGTCACCCTCGGCCACAACGAACGCATCGCCTTCGGCATCACCATCTTCATGGCCGACCAGGCGGACCTCTACGTCTACGAACTGAACCCCGACGACCCGCGCCAGTACCGCTATGGTGACGGCTGGGAGGCGATGCGGGTCCTCAAGGAGACGGTGGCGGTGCGGGGCGAAGCGGCCCGCGAGGTCGAGCTCTGCTTCACGCGCCACGGCCCGGTGCTGAAACTCGACCCCGAGGCCGGCCGCGCCTTCGCCCTGCGCTCGGTCTGGTTCGAAACTGGGACCTCGGCCTATTTCGCCGCCGCGCGCTACCAGACAGCCGGCGACTGGCCGACGTTCAAGGACGCGCTGAAGCACTGGGGCGCGGCGGCGATGAACTTCGTCTACGCCGACGTCGAGGGCAACATCGGCTGGACGCCCGCCGGCCTGATGCCGCGGCGGCCGAACTGGGACGGCCTGATGCCCGTGCCCGGCGACGGCCGCTACGAGTGGCAGGGCTTCTGGACCCAGGAGGAGCTGCCCCAAATCTACAATCCCGCACGGGGCTGGATCGGCACCGCCAACGAGATGAACCTGCCCGCCGACTATCCCATGGCGCAGCGCAAGCTCGGGTACGAGTGGGCCGACCCCTGCCGGATGGACCGGATCGCGGCGGTGCTCTCGGCCAACAACCGCGTCACCGTCGAAGACTCGATGGCGCTGCAGACCGACGTGTTCAGCGGCTCGGCAATGCGGGCGATCGGCCTGCTGCGCGGGCTGGCATCGGACGACCCGCAGGTCGAGCGGGCGCTGCGGCTGCTCGAGGCCTGGGACGGACATGAGACCGTCGAGAGCCCCGCCGCGGCTATCGCCGGCGTGTGGCTGAACAAGCACCTCGCCCCGCACACCGCGGCCAAGATCACCGCGCCCGCGGCGGCCGAGGTGATCGCGTTTGGCTCGCCCTATGCCGTGGTGACCTACCTCCAGGCGCCGGGCCCCGCGCTCGGCGACGATCCGGCGGCAGCGCGCGAGGCCTTGCTCCGCTCCAGCCTGCGTGCGGCGCTGGACGAGGTCGCTGAGCGGCTCGGGCCCGACATGTCGGCCTGGCGCTGGGGCGACCTGCACCACGTCCGCTTCGTCCCCCCGGCGGCGGTGCTGGCCGGGCCGCAGCTGCGCGAGCGGATGAGCCACGGCCCGACGCCGGCGCCTGGCTCGGCCTTCACCGTCTGCGCCTCGACCTACCGCATGGAGGACTTCGCCGTGACCAACGGCGCCTCGTTCCGCATGGTGCTCGACGTGGGTGAGTGGGACAACAGCCGGGTGATCAACACGCCCGGGCAGTCCGGCGACCCGGCCAGCCCGCACTACAACGACCTGTTTCCGCTGTGGGCGGAGGGAAAGTACGTGCCGATGCTCTGGACTCGGACGGCCGTCGAGGGCGCCGCCCGGCGGGTGATCGAACTGCGCCCGGCGGCGGATTAGGGCCGGCCATGGCCACCGTTCGCCTCACTGCGGCCCAGGCGCTGGTGCGCTACCTGTCCTCGCAGTTCATCGACATCGATGGCGCCGAGACGCCCTACTTCGCCGGGGTGTGGGCGATCTTCGGGCACGGCAATGTCGCTGGGCTCGGCGAGGCGCTGCACGCGGCGGGCGATGCCCTGCCCACGTTCCGCGCACACAACGAGCAGGCGATGGCCCACGCCGCGATCGGCTTCGCCAAGGCCTGGCGACGCCGCCGCGCGATGGCCTGCACCACCTCGATCGGGCCGGGCGCGCTCAACCTGGTGACCGCCGCGGGCGTGGCCCACGTCAACCGCCTGCCGGTGCTGCTGCTGCCTGGTGACGTGTTCGCCGGCCACGGCCCCGATCCGGTGCTGCAGCAGGTCGAGGACTTCGCCGACGCCACGGTCACCGCCAACGACTGCCTGCGGCCGGTCTCGCGCTACTTCGACCGCATTCAGCGGCCAGAGCAGCTGATCGACTCGCTGCCCCGCGCGCTGGCTACCATGCTCGATCCAGCCACGTGCGGTCCGGCCACCCTCGCCTTCTGCCAGGACACCCAGACCGAGGCGGCCGACTTTCCCACGCGCCTGTTCGAACGACGGGTGTGGCGCATCCGGCGACCAGCCCCTGATCCGCGCGAGGTCGAGGCGCTGGCAGAGCGGTTGCGCGCGGCCAAGGCGCCGCTGATCATCGCCGGCGGCGGGGTGATCTACGCCGCCGCCGAGGTGTCGCTGGCGCGGCTCGCCGAGGCGGCCGGCATCCCGGTGGCGGAGACGCAGGCCGGGCGCGGCGCGCTGCCGTGGGACCATCCGCTGGCCCTGGGCGCGATCGGGGTCACCGGAACCAGCGCCGCCAACCGGGCGGCGGCCGAGGCCGACCTGGTGATCGGCGTCGGCACGCGGCTGCAGGATTTCACCACCGGCTCGCGCGCGCTGTTCGCCAATCCGGCCGTCAGCCTCGCCCAGATCAACGTGACGCCCTTCGATGCGGCCAAGCAGGGCGCCTTATCGGTGGTCGGTGACGCCGAGGCGACGCTGGATGCCCTGTTGCCGCGCCTCGGCGGATATCGGACGCCCGAAGCCTGGTCGCAGGCCGCGCAAGCCGGCGTCGAAGTCTGGAATGGCGCCTGGCGCGAGGCCACCGCAGCCCCCGCCGGCAACCTGCTCCCCTCCGACGCCCAGGTGATCGGGGCGGTCTGGCGCCAGGCCAGGGACGACGCAGTGGTGGTCTGCGCAGCGGGCGGTCTGCCCGGCGAATTGCACAAGCTGTGGCGGCCGAAGCGGCGCGACGGCTACCACCTCGAGTACGGCTTCTCCTGCATGGGCTACGAGATCGCCGGCGGCCTCGGGGTGAAAATGGCCGACCCGTCGCGCGAGGTGATCGTGATGCTCGGCGACGGCAGCTATCTGATGATGAATTCCGAGATCGCCACCTCGGTGATGCTGGGCCTGAAACTGACCATCGTGGTGCTCGACAATCGCGGCTTCGGCTGCATCAACCGGCTGCAGCAGTCGGTCGGCGGCGCGCCGTTCAACAACCTGTTCGCCGATGCGCGGCATGAGGCGCTCCCGGAGATCGACTTCGCCGCCCACGCCGCCAGCTTGGGGGCGCTCTCGGAGAAGGTGGACGGGATCGCCGGGCTGGAGGCTGCGATGGGCCGCGCCCAGGCCTCGCCACGCACCTATGTGGTGGTGATCGACACCGATCCCGGCCTCAGCACCGAGGCCGGCGGCGCCTGGTGGGACGTGGCCGTCCCACAGGTCTCGCAGCGCCTCGAAGTGGCCGCAGCAAGGGTGGCGTACGAGACCAAGCTCCAGTCGCGGCGGAACTGACCATGGCCATCCGCTTCGGCGTCAGCCCCATCGCCTGGACCAACGACGACATGCCGGAACTCGGTGGCGACACGTCGGTGGAGACCATCTTGGACGACGCAGCGGCGATCGGCTTCGCCGGCGTCGAGCTGGGCGGCAAGTTCCCTCGCGACGCCGAGACGCTCGCGCCGCTGCTGTCGCGGCATCGTCTTGACCTGATCGGCGGCTGGTACTCGACCCACCTGCTAGCGCGCTCGGCCGAGGTGGAGATCGCAGCGCTGCAGCCGCATCTGGCGCTGCTGCAGGCGATGGGCTCGACGGTGTTCATCGCCGCCGAGTGCAGCAAGGCCATCCATGGCCTGCGCGATCGGCCGCTGGCAGCGACCCCACGGCTGGCGGACGCCGATTGGCCCTCGTTCGGCGAGCGTCTCGGCGTCCTCGCCGCCTACGTCGAAGCACAGGGCCTGAAGTTCGCCTACCACTTCCACCTCGGCGCCGTGGTCGAGCGCCCGGAGGACCTGGCGCAGTTCGTGGCCCACACGCCTGCCAATGTCGGCTTTGTCGTCGACACCGGCCACGCCGCGCTAGGCGGCGTCGATGCGGTGGAGTTGATCCAGCGTCACCCGGAGCGCGTCGCGCACGTGCACGCCAAGGACATTCGGCGGCCGGTGTTCGATCAGGTCCTCGCCGAGGGGCGCAGCTTCCTCGACGGTGTGCTCGCCGGCATGTTCACCGCGCCCGGCGACGGCGATCTGGACTTCGCGCCGGTGATGGCCGCGCTGGCTAAGATCGGCTACGCCGGATGGATCGTCATCGAGGCCGAGCAGGATCCCGCGCGCGCCGATCCGCGGGTCTACAGCCGGATCGGCCTCGCAACCTTGCGGGCCGCCGCCTCTGTGGCCGGCTTGGCGGTGGAAGCGTAGGGCGGCCTACTTAGAGACGCACTGGTCCGCCGCTGCGCACGGACGCCTGCGCCGCTTCGGCGAGCTCCAGCGCCGCAAGCGCGTCGGCCAGCCCCACTCGCGGCGCAGCGCCGGCGATGACCTCGGCGAAGTGACCCATCTCCAGGCGATAGGCGTCGGCGTAGCGGTCGAGGAAGAAGTTCTGGAAGCGGTCGGCGGCTGCGCCGGCTTCGCTCCAGGTCGCCAGCGCGCTTTCGGTCACGTTGCCGGCCCGAACCATGCCGGTGCTCCCGAACGCCTCGATCCGCTGGTCGTAGCCATAGCCACTGCGGCGGCTGTTGCTGATCAGGCAGAGCTTGCCCGATGCCGTGCGCAGCAGGATCTTGGCGGTGTCCACGTCGTCGGCCGCGCCGATGGCAGGGTCCACCAGACAACTGGCGGCGGCGAACACCTCGGTCGGCGGCTCGCCCAGCAGCCAGCGTGCGGTGTCGAAGTCGTGGATCGCCATATCGCGGAACAGGCCGCCGCTAACCTTTACGTAGTCGATCGACGGCGGCGCCGGGTCGTGGCTGACGATATTCAGCGTCTCCAGCTTGCCGACCGCGCCTGAATCCAGCTGCGCCTTCAGCGCCTGGAACTGCGGGTCGAAACGCCTGTTGAAGCCCAGTAGCAAGCGCGCCAACGCGAGCGCCGGCGCCGCGGCCCGAGCTCGGGCAAGTCCCAGATCGATCGGCTTCTCGCAGAAGATCGCCTTTCCCGCAGCCGCTGCGTTCAGGCAGTGCTCAAGATGCGTGTCCGTGGAACTGGCGATGATCACGCCCGCGACGTCGGCATCGGCCAACACGTCGCCCGCGGCGGCAACCCGCGCGCCGTGCGCCGCCGCCAGTCGCTCTGCCGCCGGCGCTACCGGGTCAACGACGTACGTCAGCGTTAGGTCGGAGTGAGCCGCGACGTTGGCCGCATGGATTGCGCCGATGCGGCCGGCGCCGAAGAGGGCGACCGCCGGCATCAGGTCGTCTCCAGAGCGACGGGCGCGCCGGACTTGACGGAGCGGCCCGCCGCGTCCGCCAGCACAAGGGCGCGCAGGCTGGCTTCATAGCCCGTAAGCGGCGCCGCCGACCCAGCCAGGATGTCGGCGAAGTGATCCAGTTCGGCGCGGTAGGACTGGGCGTAGCGGGCCGGGAAGCTCGCGAAGATCGGCGCCGCGAGCGCCCCAGCTTCGGTCCAGGTCTCGAGGGTCGAGATGTGGGGATTGCCGGCCATGGCCGCGCCCCGCGACCCGTAGGCCTCGACGCGCTGGTCATAGCCGTAGCCGCTGCGCCGGGTGTTGCTGATCACGCAGATCCGACCCGAGGCATAGCGCAGGATCACGCGCGCGGTATCGACGTCGCCCGCCTCGGCGATGGCGGGGTCGACGAGGCATTCGGCCCAGGCAAAGACATCCGCCGGCGTTTCGTCGACCAGCCAGCCGGCCATGTCGAAGTCGTGGATGGTGAAGTCGCGAAACAGTCCGCCGCTGGTGGGGATGAACGAGGGCGGCGGCGGCGCCGGGTCGTGGCTGATCAGGTGCAGCGTCTCCAGCGATCCGATCGCGCCCGAGGCGAGCTTGGCCTTCAGCGCCTGGAAATGCGGGTCGAAACGGCGGTTGAAGGCGACGTAGAGCGGCGGATCTACGGCCTTGAGCTCCGCCTCCGCCGCCCGCAGCCGATCCAGCTCCAGGTCCAGCGGCTTCTCGCAGAACACCGCCTTACCAACGCGCAGGGCGGCCAGCACCATGTCCAGATGGGCGCTGGTGGGACTGGCGATGATCACGCCGGCGAGGCCGGGGTCGACCAGCACCTCGGCGAAGGTCGCCGTGCGACAGCCCAGTTCGGCGGCCAGGCCGGCTGCCGCTTCAGGCCGCGATTCCACCAGATAGACCAAGTCCAGGCTCGGATTGGCCGCCGCGTTGCGCCCATGGATCGCGCCCATGCGTCCCGCGCCGATCAGGGCGACCTTGGGGATCACGACGTCGCTCCCCGGCGCTGGGCGCGCAGCTGTTCGCGGATCTGGCGCATGCCGATCACTTCGATCTGATGTTCTGCGATCAGCGCCTCGGCCGCGCCCGAGCGGAAGAAGGCGTACTCCTCGGTGCGGATGTGGGCGAACTCAGGCTCGATCGCCTCGAAATCCCCCGGCGCGTTGAAGTGCAACGCCAGGTATGCGAGCCCCTCAGGGATGTTGGCAAACAACTGCCGATAGGCGCTGGCGGCGTCGGTCGTGCGCCTCCATGGACTCTCGATGACCACATCGAACACCGGCTCGTTCAGCGTCCGCGCCCTTTCCACCACCTTATCGTAGCGGCCGGTGGAGGCCGGCCCTGCATAGCTCATGGGGTTGAACGCCCGCAGGTCCCTCGGCAACAGGATCGGCACGTCGTAGTCTCGCCCGAGGCGTTCGTAGATGTCGACGAACTCCGGCAGCATCACCACACCCATGTGATCGTCGAGGTGGGTGACATCGATGCCGCCGGCGAGCGACACGTCGATCTGGGCGCGGAGCTCGGCCTCGACGGCTTCCGGAACCGCGTTGCGTCGGACCGACGGTACGTCCAGCCAGAAATAGCCCTGCTCGTCCGTAAGGCCGGCCGACCGCGGCGGGTTGGTCAGCGGCCGCCAACGATAGGGCTTCTTCTCGCTGTTGAGGGTCAGATGGACGCCGAGATCGAGCGCCGGGTTCTCGGCCGCCATCTCCAGCACTTCGGGGAACCACGGGCACGGCGCCATGACCGACCCCGCGCTGCAGACGCCCCGGGCCGCCAGCTCGCGGAAGGCGACGTTGGCGCCGTGCGTCATGCCAATATCGTCCTCGTGGATCACCACGGTGCGGGCGCCGACGGCGTACGGACTGGCAGTCATGGCGCGCGGCGTTGCATGCGACACGTCGGATAGCCGAGTTCACCCGGCGGCGAAACCGCGCGAACAGCGGTTTTGCTGGACCGGGCCTGGTGTTGGCTTCAGGCTGAAAACACGCTGCGCTTGCGCGCCATTGCCAGGGGGACGCCGTGTATCAGGTCGGGCAGGAAGAGATCGACGCAGTCACGCGCGTGATCCAGTCCAGGGCTCTGTTCCGTTACGGCGTCGGCCACGAATGCGACCGGTTCGAGGCGCGCTACGCCGACTACCTAGGGGTGAAGCACTTCGCGCTGGCGGCCAGCGGCAGCCACGCGCTGGCCGCAGCGATGACGGCGGTGGGCCTTGGCCCCGGCGACGAGGTGATCATCCCCTCGCATACCTACATGGCGACCGCGACCTCAGTGCTGACCGTTGGCGCCATCCCGCTGATCGTGGACATCGACGAGAGCGTCACCCTCGATCCGAAGGCGATCGAGGCCGCGATCGGGCCCCGCACGCGCGCCATCGTCGCGGTGCATATGTGGGGGGCGGCCTGCGACATGGACGCGATCATGACGATCGCCCAGCGCCACAACCTGATCGTCGTCGAGGACGCCTGCCAGGGCGTCGGCGGCGGCTACAAGGGCCGCAAGCTGGGCTCGATCGGCCACATCGGCGCGTTCAGCTTCAACTATTTCAAGAACATGACCTGTGGCGAAGGCGGCGGCGTCGCGGTCAACGACGACGTGCTCGCCGAGCGGGCCAGGTGCGCGATCGATCCGTGCCACTTCTACTGGCAGGGGCGGAACGATGACGTGAAGCCGTTCTCCGGCAACGGCGCGCGGGCGTCCGAGCTGATGGGGGCGATGCTGAATGTGCAACTCGACCGCCTGCCCGGCATGATCGCCGCGATGCGGGCCGAGAAGCAGGCGATCCTCGCGGCGACGCGCTCGCTCGGCAATCTCGGGCTGAAGGCGGCCCCGATGCACAGCCCCGACCACGACTGCGCGACCCAGGTGATGTACACGCTGCCGTCGCCCGAGGCGGCCAGGCGCTTCGTCGGACTGTTCCCGAGCGTGATCATCGGCAAGACCGGACGGCACACCTACACCGAGTGGGACCAGGTGCTGATGGGGGCGGGCGCCGCGCACCCGGCCATGAACCCGTTCAACATGCCGGCCAACGCCGAGTGCCGAAAGACCTACGCCAAGGAGATGTGCGCCAGGTCGCTGGAGATCCTCGACCGCACCGTCATGGTCGCGACGGACCCCGCGCATACGGCCGAGGACATCGCCAACACCATCCACAACATCGGCGTCGCCGCCCGGGTGTCGCTCGGCGGCGCGCCGATCGAGGACGCCGATCTGCGCGACGCCAAGCCGGTGGACGCGCAGAAATTCGACCTGAAGCTGGACGCGTAGGCGAGTCAGGCGTTGTGCCGGGCGGCGACCTCGGCGGCGGCGCGGACGCCCGAGCGCATCGCGCCTTCGATGTAGCTCTGCCACTCCACCGAGGTTTCGGCGCCGGCCCAGTGGATGCGGCCGCACGGCTCGCGCAGGGCGTGGCCGAACCGAGTCATGACACCCGGCGGCATCGCGCCGACATAGCCGTGGGTCCACGGTTCGGTCAGCCAGTCGTTGTCGTCGTAGTCCAGCGGCTCGGCGGCCTTCGGGCCGAAGAATCGCGCCAGCGAGGCGACCACCTTCTCCCGCCGAGCCGCCTTGCCCGCTGCGCTGAGGGCCAGAGCGTGCGGCCCCTCGATGAAGCACAGCAGCACCGGCGGGCCCTCGTCCTGGGCGTCGTCCATCACGATGCCCAGCGTGTCGTCGTCGGTAGCGACCTGACCCGAGAAGCCGTCCTCGCGCCAGAACGCAGTCTCGTAGGCGACCGCCGCCTTGATGATCGCGCCCATCGGCATGCGCTGGCGCAGCCCGTCATGGGCCGCGGGCAGGTGCGGTTGGAACTCGATTCGGCTGGTGGGACCCGGCGGCACAGCGACGATGACGAACCTCGCTTCGAACGGCCCTTTGTCGGTTTCGGCCCGCACGCCGTCGTCGTCGTGGACGATGCGGCGCACCGGGGCGCCTAGCACCACGCGGTCGCCCAGCTCTTCGGCGAGACGGCGAGCGATCTGGTTCATGCCGCCCTTGAACTTGAACTCGAGCACACCGTCCTTGACCGCCATCAGCGAGTTCAGCCCCTCGCCGCTGCGCAGCGCGTCGAGGAACCACAGGTAGGACACCTGGCTTGCCTCGGTGGCCCAGGCCCCGCGCGGCACGATGCGGGCGAACTCGCGCGCCTCGGTGGTGCGCAGGTTGCGGCGGATCCAGGTTTCGAGGGTCTGGCCGTCCCACTCGCGCGCTTTCGGCGCAGTCCATGGCGCTGCGGCGGGGATGGTCTTCATCTCGCGGTCCCAGCGCGCCTGCAGGGCTGCAAGCTCGATGAGGGCGAGCGGCGACATGCGCGGGACATCGCCGGCGAACTGGCTGAGCCGTCCGTTCAGCAGCATCACCGTCTTGCCGGCCGTGTATTGTGGAAAGGTCTCGATCCCCAGCCGCTTCGCCTCGGCCAGCAGGACGCTGTGGCGGGGCCCGACCCATTGGCCGCCGTAGTCGGCGACGCGCCCGGCGATCTCGCCCGCCTTGGTGCGCCCTCCGACGCGGTTGTCGGCCTCCAGCACGATGACCGAGCGGCCCTTGGCAACGAGTTCAGAGGCGGCCTTCAGCCCGGCAAAGCCGGCGCCGACGATGATGGCGTCGGTTGGAGCGGGGCTAACCGTGTCTGGGATCGGGCTCATAGCGCCGCGATCGCCTGGATCTCAACCAGCAGTTCAGGCGTCAGCAGCGCCTTGACTCGCACGGCGGTCGAACCGGTGACCACCCCGGGAAACACCTCGTTTCTGGCCGCCGTCACATCGAGCGCGTCCTCGATGAACGAACGGGCTGTCGGCGCATCGGCCAGGTACCAGGTCAGGTGCACGAGGTTTTCGGGGCGGGCGCCGGCAAGTTCGATGATCTGACGGATGTTGCGGAACGCCTGCGTCGCCTGCGCCTTCAGTCCGCCTGGGGCGAGCTGGTGGCGCTCATCGAGGCCGGTCTGGCCGGCGACATAGAGCAGTTCGCCCGCGCGGACCGCTTCGGCCAGGCCGTAGGGCTCGATCAGCGGCTTCATGTGTTCACGGGTGATCGTCCGGATCTTGGGCATGATGCTTTCTCGTTTTTCGAAAAACTAGACCGGACAGTCGGTTTATGCAACAAGCGAGCGACCCCAGCAGCAGAGCTGCGCTAGGATCGGCTCCAGGATGGATTCGAGCAGATCTGACACCCGAGAACCGGCGCCGAGGAAGCAACAGGCGCGCAGCGCCGTGCGGCTGCGGCAGATCCTCGACCAGAGCCTCGAGTGTTTCGCCGAGCAGGGGTTCGAGCGGGCGACCTACGACGATCTGATCCGTCGCTCCAACGTGAGCCGCGGCAGCTTCTACTGGTACTTTGCTTCGAAGGAAGCGCTCTACGACGCGGTGTTGGACTACTGCGTCGACGGCTACGTCGAGCGCGTTGAAACGACCTTCGCGGCGACCGACCCGGAGGACCACATCGTCAAACGGCTGCTGCGCGCCTGCCTCGACGATTTTCAGGCCAATCGCTCGCGCTACCGCGTGCTGTCGCGCCCGCCGCCCTCCGCCGGCGCCCTCGCCAAGCTGGCCCGCTGGAACGATGACGCGATCGGCTTCATGCGCGGTAAGCTCGCGCCCCTCGTCGCCGCCGGCCAGCTGGACGCGGAGACAGCCGAGCTGCTGCCGGACGTCCTCGCAGCATTCCTGGACGGCGTCTGCGTGCGCGCCGTGCTCGAAGTCGACGGCGCGGTCCCGGCGCTGGGCCGCAACATCGAGAAGTTCCTCTGCCGGATCGTGCCTGAAGGCGTTGGCGGCCCCCTCCCCGCCTGAACGAATGATCGTTCGTTACCCAGTCGACAGCCAACTCTGGCCAGTGGAACGCACCATGGCGGGGGCGTGAGCGCCGACCGCGGCGGGATAGCGCTGCGTGGCAGCGGCCGACCCCTACAATCGACAGGCAAAGAAGCGCCCGGAAGCTGTCGCCCCCGGGCGCAGTTGGGAGGGGTTCAGCTGACGGCGCGCTCCGAGGAGCGCGCCGGGCTATCTAGTAAAACTTGTAGTGGAGCTCGATGCCGTAGGTCCTTGGCGGCGTCACGTAGTAGGTGCTGTAGACGCCGTGAGCGTCGGCGCCGGGCAACGCACTGTTGAAGCCGGTCGGCCCGTTGAGACCCTGCACGTAGTTGGCGATCTGGTAGCCGGAGGCGCCCCCTGGGACGTCCACGGTGCCGGCCGCCCGCGTGCCAAGCGCACCCTGGTCATAGCCAAGGTTGTTGGCGATGTTCTTGATGAAGGCGATCGCGGTGAACTTGCCGTTCGCAGACACGTAGCTCAGGCGCGCATCCCACTCATCCCAAGCCGGGGCGGCGTCGTAAGCCTCCTTGAAGAAGAGGCCATACTCCTTGTCGCGCCAGACCCAGCTGACGGAAGGCTCCCACTTGGCGCCGTCGCCCGTCTGGATGGTGTAGAGCACGTTGACCGCGACCTTGTTCCTCGGAGCGTTCGGCAACGGATTACCCGCCAGGTTCTGGGGAATGTTCCAGCCCTGGCCCGTATCGCCGGGAATTGCGCCCCCGAAGACTGTGTTCGCCGGTATAGCCGGACCACCTGCCGCTGCGACGGCCGTGGCTTGCGCCAACGTCTGCGTGTAGACGTCGACCGTGCAGTCAGGGTGGGCGGTGGCGATCGTGGCCATGCACTGCGCCGGGGTAAACAGCGGCTTGGCCCCAGGCCCAAAGGCATTCGGGTCGGCCGGATCGGCAGCGGTCCCCTTGCTGATGTGGGAGTCGAGGAACGAGTAGTTGAACAGGATCGCCAGGTGCTCGATCGGAGTCCAGGTGGTTTCCAGCTCGAACCCGCTCGAGACTGATTTCGGCACGTTGTAGAAGTTGGTTTCCGATTGCGACAGGCCGCCGGCGGTCTGGATCGTCGCGATCGGGATCTGCAGGTCAGAATAGTCATAGTAGAAAATGGCCGCGTTCGCGGTCAGGAAATGACCGAAGGTGTGCTTCGCGCCGATTTCGAACGAGTTCACGTGCTCCGCGGCCGTCCAGGGCTGGAAGCTCAGGACGGTGAAGATGCCGATATTGTAACCGCCCGACTTATAGCCGCGGCCGTACTTGGCGTAGAACAGGCTATCGCTGTCGGGGGTCCACTCGATCCCGGCGGTGCCGCTGGGCGATTGCCATGAGGCGTTGTAAGGCCTCGTCGCGAAGCCAGTCGCGGCGTTGTAGGTGGTCGCAGCGGTCACGCCTTTCGGCAAGGGGTTGGCGGGCGGGCCGGAGTCCACCACGGTCGGCAACTGGGTCAGGTCGACCACCGGAATGCCGCCCGGAATGAACGGGCTGAGCTCAGGTACGGTGAAGCAGGCAGGCACCGTGAAGCAGGTCAAGCGGATGCTCTCAGTGCCGTATTTGCGGTCATAAGAGTAGCGGATGCCGCCGGTCAGCTTGATGGTTGGTGTGATCTTGTAGTCGATCTGGCCATAG
>DATNIH010000182.1:0-4278 GCA_035604515.1 Caulobacteraceae bacterium
CGTCCAAGAACTCCGGAAGCAGAACCCCTTGCCGGCGATCCTCACCCTCGACGAAGCGCTTCATCGACAACCTCACGGCTATGTCGATGCGCAAGACTAAGCTGCGTCGGCGTTTTCACACAGCCTCGGTCGATAGCTGCCGGCGATGTTCGGCCGCCAAGCGGACGTCCGCAGGGTCGAACGTCGGGCGGGGCGAGACACGCGCTCCGGGCGTTCTATGCGCGTAGGAAGAGCAACAGACCCAGGATCGCGCACCACCCGTACCAAGCCACGAAGAGAGACCTCTGGAGCAGGCCGTAGACTGGAGCGAACGCCTTGCCCAATCGTGGCGAAAAAGCCGGCGCGAGGTTGATGGCCATCGCAATGATGAGCAGACCGAGCGCGGCCCACGAAATGGGGGCCAACACGCCCAGACCGCGCCATACCAGCGCGACAGACAAGGGCGCCCCGACGAAAGGAAACGTTTGGAGAAGACCGACGACGTTGTGGAGGGGGTGGCCGCTGGGAAACGCCGCCAGACCAGCGGCAAGCACGGCATAAAGGCCCACGAAGTACGCCGGCGTGGTCGTCCGGGGCACATGCCTCGCGACGAAGATGAGACCGCAGGCCAACATGATTGCGGCGAGCGCGATGATGAGATTGAGACCGGCAAGGGCTCTGCGTCCTCTCCCGCCTTGCGGTCCCAGCTCGCTGATCGTCTGCCTGACGGCGCTGTAGCCCGGCGTGGCGACGCCCAGCCAGGTGACGCCGAGGCCGAACGCCAGCGCAGCGGCCGGCCCGCCAAGCAGTATCCAACTTGCCAAGTCGCTCCCCCGCGGCGGGACAGGCAGAGGTTGGCGCCATGCTTAGCTTTTGACCAGCGTCAGCCTCGGCCACCTTGCCAGTGCCGCTTAGGGTCGAACCTTGCCATTGGCTCCCTGCCGGATAGCGGACCTCGGCTCTGTCATGGCTTCCAAAGAGCAGCTAGGCCCGCTCCGCTGCCGCGCGTTGACGCCTCGTCCGCCTTCACGCAGATGGGGCCATGCCCCGCCGGATCCTTCTCGTTCGCCACTGCCAGTCGCAGGCCAACGCCGACGGACGTCTCGAGGGCAAGGGCGACTCGCCGCTGAGCGAGGCCGGGCGAGAGCAGGCCAAGCGCGTCGCTGCGTTCGTCGCGTCCCAGGACATCGGCCCCGCGACGCTGATCGCAAGCCCCCTCTCCCGTGCCCGCGATACCGCCGACGAGATCGCCGACCTGTGCGGCTGGACCCCATCGCACGACCACCGCATCCGCGAGGGCGAACTCGGCTGGATGGAGGACATGTCCTATGCAGACGTGGGCAAGCACATGGCGGAACGCCAGCTGCGCGTGCTCGACTCCGAGGTGCACGGCGGCGAGAGCCTGGACGCCGTCGCCGAGCGCTGCTGGGAAGCTCTGTGTGAGGTGCTGGCCGTGACCGAGGGTCCGCTGATTGCTGTCACGCACGGCTACGCCATCCATGCGCTCGTGGAGCGCCGGTTCGGCCACGAGCTTGGCCTGGCTCAGATCGCCAACGGCGACGTCATCGAAGTCTGGATCGAGGGTGACGCGGTGACAGGTCCCCCGACGCGCTATCCGCTGGCCTGACGGCCGCTTTGGGCTGTCTGTTGGCGGCACGCCCGAAGCCGACGCTGCGCGAGAGTCGGCGGTAAGAGGTCGATACCGGTCATTGTCGACCGACCCAATTGGGATAGAAGCGGCGCGATCCACAGGAACTCGATGGCGGAAGACCTGGAACCTGCGATGACGCGCCTTCCTGCGCTGCCGCTGCCGGCCGGCGTCCGCTCACGGTTTGTAGAACAGGCCAACGGGCTGCGGATGCATATTCTGGAAGCGGGCAGCCCGGCCGACCCCTGTATCGTTCTGCTGCATGGCTTTCCGGAGTTGGCGTTCAGCTGGCGGAAGGTCATGCCGACGCTCGCCGCCGCGGGGTATCATGTGGTCGCGCCGGACCAGCGCGGATTCGGGCGAACGACCGGCTGGGACGACCGCTACGACGGGGACCTACCGTCGTTTCGCCAGCTGAACCTCGTCACCGACCTGCTTGCCTTGCTCTCGGCGATCGACGTGCCGCGCGTGGCTGCGCTCATCGGTCATGACTTCGGATCGGTCGCCGCGGCCTGGTCTGCGCTCATCCGTCCAGATGTGTTTCAGGCGGTCGTCCTCATGAGCGCGCCTTTCGCCGGGCCGCCGGCGCTTACGTCTGGCGCCGCCTCCGCCGCTGGCCTCGACGCGGCGTTAGCGGCTCTGGACCCGCCGCGGCGGCACTACACGCACTTCTTCGCGACCCCCGCGGCGAACGGCGACATGTTGGACGCGCCGCAGGGGCTGCCGGCGTTCCTGCGCGGCTATTTCCATGTGAAGGGCGGCGACTTCGCCGCCAACGCGCCCGTCGCCCTCGGCGCGCGGACGCCGGGAGCCTTCGCCCGGTTACCTGGCTACTACGTCATGCCGCGGGACAAGGGCATGGCCGAGACGGTGGCGTTGCTGGCGCCGTCGATGGTCGAAGCTGGCGCCTGCCGATGGCTGCCTGAGGAAGATCTCGCCGTCTACGCCTCGGAGTTCGGCCGCACCGGGTTTCAGGGCGGTCTCAACTGGTACCGCGCCGCCGCAGACCCGGCGCTGCGGCTGTTCGCCGGCCGCGCCATCGACGTACCCGCCGCCTTCATCGCCGGCGCCCGCGACTGGGGCGTGTTCCAATCGCCGGGCGCGTTCGAGGCGATGGCGGCCCGAGGCTGTACGCGCCTGACGGCCTGCGAGCTGATTCCGGGCGCAGGACACTGGGTTCAGCAAGAGGCGCCCGAGGCGACGTTGAACAGTATCCTGCAGTTTCTCGGCGACTGATTGCGCGGCCCGGAATGCTGGCGCACGGTCGCGTTGTCGGTTCACTGCTGGCGGCTGGCCATTCGTTTGCACCGGCCACCCGCGCCGTCGCCCGAGAATCGCCCCGATGACGGACATCGCCTTTGTTACCTGCGACGTCGCGGCTGACGGCGTCGCCTCGCACGACGCCCCTCGCCGCGCGGTCATCGCCGGCGGGCGGCGGGTGCGCACCATCGACGTCCACGCCCATTGCGCATTTCCGCAGGCGATGGCGCTGCTGGGCGTCGCCTACCCGGCCACGCCGAACCCCGGACTGCCACCGGTGCTGAAGGCGGAGGCGGATCAGCTTCCGTCGCGCCTAGCGGCCATGGACGCCCAGGGCATCGACATGGAGGTGCTGAGCGTCAATCCGCTTTGGTACCACGCCGACCCCGACCTCGCCTCCCGGGTCGTCGAGCTCCAGAACGACGGCCTCGCCGAGGTCGTCGGCCGCCACCCCGAGCGCTTCACCGCACTGGCAACGGTAGCACTGCAGCACCCGGAGCTCGCAGCGCAGCAGCTCGAACACGCGGTGAAGCAGCTTGGACTCAAAGGCGCCCTCGTCGGCGGCAGTGTGGCGGGCGCAGAACTCGCTGACCCCAGATTTCATCCGTTCTGGGCGAAGGCCGAGGAACTCGGCGCCGTGATCTTCATCCATCCGCAGGGCGTGCCCGAAGCGGCGAGCCGGCTGCGTGGGTCCGGCGGGCTCGGCAACGTCATCGGCAATCCGCTGGAGACCACGATTGCGCTGTCGCACCTGATCTTCGAGGGAACCCTTGATCGCTTTCCGGGCCTGAAGATCCTGGCGGCTCATGGCGGCGGGTACCTGCCTTCCTACGCCGCGCGCTCGGACGCCGGCATCCGCACCTTCCCAGCCACCTACCGCGTCCCGCTTAAGAAGGCGCCCACTGCCTACCTGAAAGACCTCTACTATGACGCCCTGGTCTTTACCCCAGAAGCGCTGCGGCACCTGGCCGCCGAGGTTGGCGCCGATCGGATCATGCTGGGCACAGACTTCCCCTATCCGTGGGTCGAACACGCCGTAGAGCACATCCTGGAGACCGCCGAACTCACCGATGCCGAGAAGCTGAGCATGCTGGGCGGCCTGGCCGAGCGCCTGTTCAACCTGCCCCCGGCCAGCGCGGCCGAGAGTCGGTAGGCGATGACCGCTTTGGGTCGAGGGTGTGTGAGAACGCGATCTGCGGGACCGGTGTAGGATCGCCGCTGTTATCGTTGGACGTCGGGTCTTGGCTGCTGCCGTGAGAGCGGTGCGGGCGATCAGGCCCGGATCGCCTGCATTAGAGCATGGCCCGCTTTGACGGAATCTGGATTCCCAAATCAGTCGCGGTCTGATTCTTAAGTCCATGCTGGGGAAGGAGGCCAGCATGGATGACGGC
>DATNIH010000183.1:0-2301 GCA_035604515.1 Caulobacteraceae bacterium
TGTTGCTCCGCGCTCTCCCTGGAGCCCCGGTGGTGACGGTTCCCAGCGCGGCCACACTCATCGGACGCTCCTTCACGGCGGCGAACAACGCCGTGGCGCAACTCGTCACGGCAGGAGTGCTGCAACAAATCAACGTCGGCCGGCGCAACCGCGCCTACGAGGCGCCCGAGATCATCGCCGCGTTCACCGACCTGGAACGCCAACTCGCGCTCCCGGAGGGAGACGCGAACAATCCCGATCTCGGCGTCTGAACATCCGCTCATCGCACCCAGAGGTCGGGGTTCGAGTCCCCTAGCTCCATTTGGGCGCCAAGCGCCCAAACGCTTCGGAAAGGTGAAGGACAAGCTCGCCGCCTCGTGACAGTGCGCACCCGTTGGCGGTCGGCGAAACCCGCTGCCGTCAGGTCTGCGGGTTTCGGCGTTCTTGGGCAGACGCGCGATCGAGGCGACAGCAGTTGTCCAGATGGCGGCCGCGCTCGCTCGGGGCAGCAGAAGCCACCACCGTGGCATCGGTTTGGCATCGCGCTGCGACAGCGTTAGTCGCACAGCTACGAAAGGAGATCCGATGACCACCATCGAGAGTCAGAACGAGGCGCCTTCAGCGACACGTTGGACCGTGGACCGCGACCGGACAGTCGTCGAGTTCGCGGTCAAGACATTCTGGGGCTTGACCACGGTTCGCGGCCGCTTCGACCGCTTCGACGGCGCCTACGACATCGGGCCGGAGGAGACGAAGATGGAGCTGACGGTCGACGCTGACAGCATCGATACCGGAAACGCGACTCGGGACAGGCATCTGCGCTCGGGCGACTTCTTCGGCGTTGCCGAGCATCCGCAGGTGCGTTTCTCGTCGACCCGTGTCGTGGATGCACGGGCAGGCACGGTGCACGTCGAGGGCGAGCTCGAGGCAGGCGGCAAGACCGCGGCGCTCGAGGTCGGGGCTACCGTTCGACAGGCTGACGACGGGCTCGAGGTCGAGGCGACCACGACGGTCGACCATCGACAGCTTGGTATGAGCAGCGGCTTGCTAGGGATGATCCGGCGGCCGGCGACGCTGCACGTCAAGGCGCGGCTCATCGCCAGCGGCCGGTGAGGACAATCAGGACATGATCCGGGGCTGAGGCCGGTGAGGTTGAAGGTCATGGCCGGTGGGCGTCGGCGTGGAGGAACTCCTCGGCGCGCAGGTGGGCGTCGCGCCTGTTGATGCCCGGTGCGAATACTCGCCGATTAGATGTGCAGATCGCCCGTGGCCTGGCCTGAGTCCTCGGCTGATCCGGCGAAGAGCTAGGGATCAACGCATTGCACTACTCGCCGGCAGCGTGGTCAGCTGGCGTGTGCGGCGGCAAGGGCGTCGCCGATCCAGACCCGGCTCGCCGGTGGCGCCCATCGGTCGCGCTCCCAGAGGGACCCTGCAGCCAACCACGAGGGAGGTTGGCCAGCGCATCGATCCGTGCTTCGCGCAGCAGCACCTCTCGATGCACGATCAGAGCTCTGGGTCTGCTTGTAGGCGCCCGATCGCTATGGCGTGGAGGAGCGCGGCGTGGTCGCGCTCGTTCTGGTCGGCGTAGGCCTCGGCGAAGGTAGCGATTGCGCGATCGAAGACGTCGGAGGAACCTAGGTAGCTGGCAATCGCGATCGAGTCTCCGGAGCGCGCGTGAGCGCGGGCGAGGGTCCACGCGCACAATCTCGCGTAGACCGCCATATCAGACGGCCCCATCGCATCGATGTCGGCCGTGATCTTCGAGTCCCACAGCTGACGGACGTAAAGGTCGCGCAGGGTGAGGTCTTCGATACCAGGCGGCTGGCGGAGCCAGCCAAGGAAGACGTCGCTCGCGGCCTGCATCAGCCGCTGGCCTTCTACCACCCGCTGCCCCTGATTGGCGAACTCGGACCTGCCGGCGAACCGCTCGAGCACAGAGCGGGGCGCTTCCTTGGCCTGCAGGAATAGCGGATCGTTCGAGTCGCGTCCCAACAGCAGTATCACCCAGCAACGGGTTCCCACGCTCCCCACTCCGACCACCTTCCGCGCCAGGTCGGCGTAGCGGAAGCGCTCCAGCAGCCGCCGGCGATCACCGGACAAGCTGGCGCGGTAGGAGTCCAGCAGCTTGCGCGCACCGAGTTCCAGCCGGCGCGCTCCTGCACGATCGACGAGGTCCGCGATCGGCACGATCAGCGGCGGGTCAGCGCGGATGCGCGCCTCGCCGTTGCCCTTGACGGCAAGCTTCGCGAACGCTCGCGCGCTGTCGCGCCGCAGGCCCTTCGCGACAGTCTTTTCGAACTGCCTGTGCTCGCTGCGGCTGGC
>DATNIH010000184.1:0-3092 GCA_035604515.1 Caulobacteraceae bacterium
CGCTTTGGGATCGGAAGTTGCCGTTGGGAGCGCTCCCGAGAGCCGACATTCAGAGCGGACAAGACCGCCGACCCGCCGGGGCGTGCCCGCCGCCGCATCAGTTCCCGGACAGCGGACGCTCCCGACGACCGAGGCGCGCCAACACCGGACATTGGCTTCGTGCCCGATAACGGACTTGGGTGAGCCTAGGCCGGAACACCGGCCAGGAACGTCGAGGCCTCGTGAGCGGCGAGCGTGGCGCTCGCCGCGGAAGCATCCGACAGCAGTCCTTCGTCGCCCACCCAGTCGCCAGCCAGGAACAGCCCGGGCGCGTCGGCCACGGCGACCTGGGCTCGGCGGCCGCTACGGCGCCAGCGCGGAAAGTCATGCGCCACCGTGATGCCAACCAACCGCTGGCGTCGCGCAACCCGCTCGCGCCAACCCGGCTTCACCCGGTCCGCCAGCCGTTCGAGCTCGCCGAAGTGCGCCGCGTCGGGCGCCTCATCTGGCGCGAGAAAGCGCGACAGATGCAACAGCCCTGCCCCTGTCGGCGCCAGCTGCGCCGCCACCGAGTGAAGCGAGAGATACACGGGCGCATCGATGCCGAGCGCGTATGTCGCGCCAGGACCAACAGTCTCGAGGCCAAGGTCTAGCGTCATCGCGCGCACGGGCTGGGCGGCGAGCGCCGCTGCGGTTACCTCGGCGGAGTTGCTGACAAGCTGGCGCGCCACTTCTGGCGAGGCCGCCATGATCACCGCCTCGAACCTCTCCGCCACCTGCCCGGCGGCCTCGACCAGCCACCGCTCACGCTCGCGCCTAAGCGCAACAATCGGCTGTTCGCGGCGCAGGTCCGCGCCAGCTGTCGCCGCCGCGTTCGCTAGCCCTGTGATCAGCGTCCGCCAGCCGCCATCGACGTAGCTCACCCCGCGGTAGCCCAATCGCAATTGGTCGAGCGCGGCCTTGGCGTCGATCTCTTCTGGTGCATGGCTATAGGTCGAATTGCGGATGAGCGCCTCGATCACCGCACCCACCTCGCGCGGCAGCCCGGCGGTGAACGCCCGCAGCGGCCTTCCGGGACCGCCATAATCTCCGGAGCCGATGCGCGCGAACGTCTCGGCCAGACACCGGGTGTTGGCCGCGCCCAGCGGCGGCGCGATGTTGCCCTCGCGGGGTCCGACCGGAAGCGGATGCGTCTCATCACCCCAGAGCGCCAGCCCGTCGCTGAGACGCGGGCCGCCCCCGGGAGCCGACAGGCTGAGATCGTCCAGCGCCGCCTTGAGCGCCCCGGCGAGATAAAGCGCGTGCGGCCCCTGATTGAAACAGAAGCCGTCGACGATGCGGGTCTGGGCCCGGCCGCCCAGCTCCGGCGCCGCTTCGAACACCACCGGCCTCAGCCCGCGCCGCGCCAGCGCCGCTGCGGCGATCAGACCCGCAATTCCTCCGCCTACAATCGCGACGTCGCCCATTTGAATCTCTCCATTGCGGACAAGTTGTGTCCGCTTAAATCGGATGCTAGATATCCGCAATGAAAATCGTCGAGGGAGTCGAGTGGGCGGCGCACGCCTGCGCCGTGCTGGCAGGCCTGGGGCCAGGCGCCAGCCTGAACGCCGCGGCCCTGGCCGATTTCCACCGGCTGCCGACGGCCTACATGGCCAAGCACCTGCAAGCGCTGGTGCGGGCTGGCGTGCTGGCGGCGAGCCGGGGAAGCGGCGGCGGCTATCGGCTGGCCCGGCCGCCGCGCGAGATCAGCCTCTGGGATATCCAGGCGGCGATCGAGGGCCCCGAACCGAGTTTCCGGTGCCAGAACATCCGTCGCCAGGGGCCGTGCGCCAGATTCACCTCTGCAGAGGTCCCGTGTGACGTCGCCTGCGCCTTCCTGGCCGCCGACGCGGCCTATCGCGCGCAGCTGAAGACCGTCAGCCTCGCTGACATCGCCCGCCAGGTCGGCGCCAAGTACGGCTGCGAGGGCCGGGCGCGGTTCGCCGACTGGGCGCGAAGGCAAGGGACCGCGTAGCGGGCGCGGTCACCGCGCCATAACCGCCGTTGAGTCGGCGGCGCGCCAATCATTGCCCTTGGGTCCACGCCCGGCAGCGGACATCGCGGTGTGTCCGCCAAAGCACCGTGCCCGGACAAACCTGTTGCTCGGCCGGACCCTGTCCGCGCGGTCATCCATTTCCGGGCAGGGCTTGCCGGACCTTGCCGTTCGGAATGATCGGGTAGCAGCGAAGCCCCACGCGCGTCCGTGGACGACCTCTGCGAGGAATCGCAATAAGTCTCGGGTGTTACGCGGGCAGAGAGGACATGACACAGGAATATATCTTCTGGCCGATGATCGTGATGGCGCTGCTCACCTTCATCCCGCTGGGTATGATGCCGATCAAACGAATCCAGTCCGCGCTTCGCGGCGACACCACGCCGAACGATTACAGCCTCGGCGAATCGGCGAGGGTGCCGGCGGATGTCTCGCTTCCCAATCGCAACTACATGAACACCCTCGAAGCGCCGTTGCTGTTTCACGTCTTGTCGCTAGCGATCTACGCGACCCGCAGGGTCGATCTAGTCTTCCTGTCTCTGGCTTGGGCCTATGTCGTGCTGCGGACCGGCCACAGCATTATCCATCTGACTTACAACAGGGTAACGCACCGAGTGGTCCCGTTCGCCGCCAGCAACTTCGTGCTGATTGCCATGTGGGTAATATTCGCATTCAGTCTTTTTCGGTTCGGTCCGGATTAGGGTCAGGACTCACAACCACCATCGTTTACTGGATCTGATCGAGTCTCAACCTTAGAGTGGGGCTATGGTGTAGAGTAATTGCCGGCTTTCATCGTTCAACGCGCTCTGGTGTGGTGGCGGGCGGTCGTTCGTTGCCACGAGATCGTCGACGCGAATGTCCGGTTCCGGCGCCAGATCCAATGCCAGTCCGTGGCTCATGGCCGACGTCGGCGATGTCCGGTTTCCGGCAGGCCGGCGATGGCAGCTATCGACCGAGGCTGTGTGAAAACGCCGACGCAGCTTAGTCTTGCGCATCGACATAGCCGTGAGGTTGTCGATGAAGCGCTTCGTCGAGGGTGAGGATCGCCGGCAAGGGGTTCTGCTTCCGGAGTTCTTGGACG
>DATNIH010000185.1:0-16440 GCA_035604515.1 Caulobacteraceae bacterium
AAGTAACGATCAATGTCAAGGCCGCGCCGCCGCGAGACGGCGCGCCAGGGTGCGAGCATCCGCGCCGGCGTTGTCGGCCAGGGTGTCGAACAGGCCCAGCCCCCAATAGACGTTGACCAGCGGAAAGGCGCCGCTGAGGTAGCCGCGCTGGGCCAGCCGCTGGGCGTTCTCCGGTGTCGCGGGGCCCCGCAGGAACACCCCGCCGCGCCCACGCACCTCCGCGGCGACGGCCGCGATGACCTGGACGGCGACGCCGAGCGCGCGGTGGGTCGGGGCGACGAACATGTCGGCGATCTCCCCGCCCTGGACCCCATGATGGGCGTCATAGCTCATCCACCACACCGCGGCGCCGGTCGGCGCGCCGCCCCGGTCCCGCGCCAGCATGGTGTTGAAGCGCGCGCCCAGCCCATCGCGGCGGAACACCGCCGGCGTCATATGGCCAGGCTCGCCGAACAGCTCGACCATGTAGACCCGCCACAGTGCGGCGACCGCTTCGGCCTCGTGCGGCTGCATTGGCCCTACTGAGGACATCGGACTCGGCGCCTGTGCTGCGACTGGGGAACGCGGTTTAGCGACCCGTCACCGTGACGACCCACACATCCACGTCCATCGGTTCCGCCATCCGCACGGCGCGCTCGATCACCTGCTCCGCGGTGGGAAACGGTCCGCGCCGCTTACTCGGAAAGGTTGGCTTTACTTTCCAATACGCCTCGACCGTGCAGAACTTGTAGTTCGGAAGCACGGGGTCGGGATAGACTACGTAGCCCATCCCGCCGTTCGGTGGCTCGCTCTGGTATATCTGAGTCAATGCACGCGTAGTATGATCCGTTCGGTTATTGGGAGCAAGCGGTCTCCAGGTGGGCGAAATCAGTCTTCGCAGGCCAGTTTATTCGTGCGCCGAGGCGGAATAGGGGAAAGCAGCACTAGTCCGCCCGTTCGCGCCGCCCGCGGCGGTCGATTGCCCTCAAACCGTCAGCGCCTTGGCCCCATAGCGGTCCTGGAACGCCGCCGTTTCGATCTCCTCCAGCACCGTCCGTCCACTGAGCACGTCCGCCTTCCACGCCTCGTGGGCGGGGATGTTGGCGTGGAACTCGGGCATCACTTCCTCGGCGAACAATTCCAGGCTGTCGCAGATGTCCCGGTGGGTGTTGCGGCCGGCCTGGTTGAGCAGGATCACCTGATCGATGTGCGAGGCTTCGAACTTGCGCAGCTTGCGCCGGATGGTCTCGGGGCTGCCGATCAGACCGCCGGAGAGCGCGCGCTCGGCCTGGTCGGCGTTGGCGGCCTTCCATTTGTTGTACTCGGTCCACATGTCGACCTCGCCCGGGGCCGGGCGAGCGCGGTCGGCGCTGTTGTAGAAGCGCAGGCAGAACTGGAAGAAGGTGGCGCCGTCGGCCTTGTGGCGCGCCTCCTCGTCGCTGGGCGCGCACATGAACATCGAGACCAGGGCGATGTTGGGGTTGACCGGATAGTCGGCCAGCTTGGCCAGGCGCTTGGTGATGCCGTTGTAGTAGGCGTGGACCCAGGCATGGGCGGCGTCGGCGCTGACGAACTGGAAGCCGAGCGCGCCGATGCCCTTCTCGCCGGCGTAGGCGATGGTCGGCAGTTGCGAGCAGGCGGTCCACAGCGGCGGATGCGGCTTCTGGCGGGGCTTCGGCAGCACGTTGCGCAGCGGGAAGTCGAAGTGCGGGCCGTGGTATTCGACGCCGCCGTCGCCGAACATCGGGATCAGGCAGCGCACCGCGTCTTCCCAGATCGCGCGCTTGTCCTCGAAGCGGACCTTGAACGGGGTCAGCTCGGTGATCGAGGCGCTCTCGCCCATGCCGAGCTCGACCCGGCCGTTGGAGATCAGGTCCAGCGCCGAGACTTTCTCGGCCACCTTGGCCGGGTGGTTGGTGGTCAGCTGGAAGATGCCGTGGCCGAGCCGGATGCGCTTGGTGCGCTGGCTGGCGGCGGAGAGGAACACCTCCGGCGCGGAGGAGTGGGAGTATTCCTCCAGGAAGTGGTGCTCCACCTCCCAGGCGTAGTCGTAGCCCAGCGCATCGGCGAGCTCGAGTTGGCTCAGGGCGTCCTGGTAGAGGTTGTACTCGCTGTCCGGACCCCACGGCCTTGGCAGCTGCAATTCATAGAAGATGCCGAACTTCATGTTTGCTTCCTCCACCCGGTTCGGCTCTGACGGCCGGCGAAGCAAGTTCGACCACGAAAAACACGAAAATACACGAACATTCCAATGTCATCCCGAAGAGCCCCCCGGACTTGATCCGGGGGGACTCGTCCGGGACCTCCTTGTCGCTGCCGGCGCGGAGTAGATCCCGGATCGGCGCCGCTGCGCGGCTTGTCCGGGATGACATGGAAGGGGTAGCTGGCGTTCGTGCTTTTCGTGTTTTTCGTGGCTGAGAAAGAAGGCCGCGACCGGAGCCGAGCCGCCTGACGACCTTGGCGCGATATGCTAGCCGTTGCGGACGACCCGCGGGGAGGGCGGATTGAGTCACGACGTCTTCATCAGTCACAGCTCGCTGGACAAGCTGGCCGCGGACGCGGTGTGCCACGGGCTGGAGGCCAAGGGCATCCGCTGCTGGATCGCGCCGCGCGACCAGGTGGCCGGCCGCGCCTACGGCGAGCAGATCACCGCGGCGATCGAGCATGCGCAGGTGATGGTGCTGGTGTTCTCCGACCACGTGAACAACTCGCAGGCCGTGCTCAACGAGATCAACCTCGCCGTGGGCGCCAACGTCACCATCGTGCCGTTCCGCATCGCCAAGGTCGACTTCAACGCCGAGCTCAACTTCTACCTCGGCCGGATGCATTGGCTCGACGCCTTTCCGCAGCCGGTCGCCGCCTACATCGACACCCTCGCTGAGACGATCCAGCGCAACCTGAAGCGCCCGGCCGGCGAGCCGGCGGCCCCGGTGGCGTCCGCCACACCGCCGGCGCCCGCGTCGATGCCGATCGGTCTTGTGGCGACGCACCCGCCCGCCGATCCAGCGGCCCCGCACCAGCGAGGCGCGCACGCCGGGCTGATCGTCGGCGGCATGCTGGGCGGGCTGCTGCTGGTCCTGCTGATCGTCATCGCCTGGCCGCGGCCGCCCAACCCGGTGGCCGCGCAGGCGACCAACACGGTGATGCAGGCGATCGCCAACTCGATCGCCAAGAACGCCGACGACAGCGATGACGATTCCCCCGACATCAGGAAGCCGGCGGCGCCCGCGGGCGGACCGCAGCCGATCGTCGGCGACGGCACGGAGGTCGTTCCGGTTCGGCCTTATAATGCCGCCGCCGTGGCCGTGTACGAGCAGGAGGTGGTCGCCGGCGGCCCGCCGGCCGGCCTACCCGGCGCGACGGTGATCAACACCGTGCAGCTCGTCGCCCGCCTGAAGGCGCGGGATGCAGGGTTGCACAGCTTCTGGCTGATCGACGCCCGCGGCTGCACGGGTGAGCCCACGATCCCGACCTCGATCTGCCTCAACCCCGACACCATCGGCGCGCTCGAAACCCAGACGCCCAACAAGTCGACCGAGATCGTGGCCTTCTGCCACGACGGGGCCTGCCCGATGTCGTACCAGATGGCGAGCCAGGCTCTGGGCGCCGGCTACACCGACGTCGTTTGGTACCGCGGCGGCATCAACGCATGGATCGCGGCCGGCGGCCCGACCATCGTCCGCGGCCCGGTGGTCCAATAGCCAGCGCCAGCGCGCCGCTGCGGGCGCGTCCCGACGGCCTGATCGACGCGGACGCCATGCCGGCGTTTCCCCTGATGGCCCCGCGGCTCCAGGGCGAGCTGGGGCCCGACGGAACCCTGCGCCTCGCCGTCTGGGGCGTGGGCGAGGCCGGCAGCCTGCGGATCGCGGGGCTGGCCGGGCCGTTCGTCGTCGCCCCGAACCGGCTGCGCGGGGAGGGCGGCGCCGCCGGCCTGGCGCTCGCCCAGTCCGCGCCGGTGCTGGCGATCCGCGGCGCCCGGGCCGAGCGGGTGCACATCGAAGGCGCGGGCCACATGGTCGTGGCGCCCCGGCCGGAGGGCCTGCTCGTCGCCGCCGGCATGGACGCGGCGGAGGCGCAGCAGGGATTGGCGCTCGATTTCGCCCAGATCGAGCGGGAGGCGGACGCCTACGCCGCCGCTTGCGACCTGCTGCCAAGCGCCGACCCGCTGCTGCGCGGCCTGGTGATCCAAGGCGCGCACGCGGCTCGCTCCAGCGTCCGCGGCTATCCGAATGGCGCCTTCGCCGGCCTGTCGGCGGGCCTGGCCTATTCGAGCCCGCCGCGCACCTACTACCGCGACGGCTACTGGACCATGCCGCTGCTGCTGCGGCTGGACCCGGCCGTCGCCGCCGCGCAGATCGACCTGCTGGCCACCCACGTGCAGGACGATGGCGAGGCGCCCAGCGGCGTCATCATCGCCTGCCCGCACGCCGAGGCGTTCGAGGCCCTGCGTCTGACCGAGCCGGCGCTGGCGGCGGCGCACTGGCGCCCGGGCGAATGGTGGAGCGACCACTTCGACAGCCCGCTGTTCTTCGTGCTGGCCATCGGCGACCATGCCGCCACCACCGGAGACGACGCCCTGGCGCGCCGACACTGGCCAAAGCTGACGGCGATCTTCCGCCGCTATCTGGCGCTGCGGGGACCGGACGGCCTGCCGGTGAAGCCGCACAACGACCGCGATTGGGCCGACAACGTGTTCCGCCAGGGCCTGGTCTCCTACGACCTCGGGCTTTGGGTCGGCGCGCTGGAGGTGCTGAGCCGGCTGGGCGCCACGATCGACGCCGCCCTCGCCGCCGAGGCGGAAGGCGAAGCCGCCGCCGCCCGCGCCGCGATCGACCGCACGCTCCGCCGCGACGGCGTGATGGTCGACTATCTACGCAGCGACGGCTGGGCCGAGCCGCACCTGGCGCTCGACGCGATGACGCTGTTGCGCTTCGACGCGGTCGCCGACGAGCGGGCGCAGGTCATGCTGGAGCAGGCCCGCGAACACCTCGAGAGCCGTCGCAACGCCGACCAGCCCTACGGCGATTTCGGCATGCTCAGCGTCTGGCCGCCCTTCGCCGATCGCGCGGCGCTGCGGGCGAAATCGGCGTTCCCCTATCGCTACCACAACGGCGGCGACTGGCCCTGGCTCGACGGGCTCTATGCGGCCGAGCGCCTGCGCCGCGACCTCGGCGGCTGGCGCTATCCGCTCGTTCGATGGTGGGCGGCGTGCCTGGAACGCGGCTGGGCGGGGCCGGTGGAGCACTTCTCGGCGCCGTTCGGGCGCGGCTCGCTGCTGCAAGCCTGGTCCAGCCTTCCGGCGGCCGTGGCGCTGACCTGGGCCGAGCGGGTGCTGGCAGGAGATCCGGGCGAAGCCTGAGCGGGATCCCGCCGCAGGCCTCGCCGGATGCCGCGGCTACTTCTTGGTCAGGTGACCGGCCAGGTGCTTGTTCATTTCGAACATGCTGACCTTGTCCTTGCCGCCGAATACCGGCTTGAGCTTCTCGTCGGCGAGGATCTCGCGCTTGTTCGCGGGGTTCTGCAGGTTGTTCTTCTTGATGTAGGCCCAGATCTTCGAGACCACGTCCCCGCGCGTCACCTGGCCGGCGCCGACCACAGCGGCGAGCTGCGGCGAGGGCGTCAGGGGTTGTTGCAGGGCGTTTGCTTTCTTTTCGGCCATGATTTTTAGGCTCCTGTGGGACGCGACGCCGTCGTCCGGCCCGGTCGGCGGTGAGTCGCTGAGAGCGAAGCTAGAGGGGCGCGCCCCCTCTGTCATCTATTCGTATTGTTCGTCGCCGCCTGCGGTTGCGACCTAATGACCCTGGAAGTTGGCCGGACGCTTTTCCATGAACGCCCGCATGCCTTCCGCGGCGTCCTTGCTGCGCATCAGCGGCAGCAGCTGCAGGAAGACGTGGTGGACGTGGTCGTTGAAGCCTTCACCCAGCCCCATGCGCATCATCTTCTTCGACGCCTGCACCGCCAGCGGCGCGTTGGCGGCGATCTCCAGCGCCAGTGAGCGGGCCGCGCCGGCCAGCTCCGCCTCCGGAACCACCGACGACACCAAGCCCATCTCCAGGCACTGGTCCGCCGTGAGGGTGCGGCCGGTGAAGATCAGCTCGGCTGCTTTCGACCAGCCGATCAGGCGCGGCAGGAACCAGGTGCCGCCGCTCTCGGGCACGATGCCGCGCTTGGTGAAGGCGGCCGCCATCTTGGCGCCCTGGGCCATGATGCGGATATCGCAGCCGAGCGCCGTGTCCATGCCATAACCCGCGGCCGAGCCGTTCAAGGCGCAGATGGTGGGCTTGCCAAGTTCGAACAGCACCGTCGGCGGGGTGTTGCGCAGGTCGAGATCGACCGCATTGGAGGCGCCGGACGTGATGCCGCCGCCGGTCGTGCTCGGCCGGGTCACCTCGGTCAGATCGAGCCCGGCGCAGAAGGCGCGGCCGGTCCCGGTGAGGATCACCACCCGCACGTCGCGGTCGGCGTCGGCCTCCAGCAGCCGCTCGGTCAGCTGCCGCAGCATCGGCCCGGAGATGGTGTTCATCCGCTCAGGCCGATTGAGGGTGATGGTCGCGATGTGATCGCCGGTGGCGTACAGCACTTCGGCTGTGTCGGCGTCCGGCTTGGTCTGGACTGCACTGGCCATAACGGAAGCGCCTCCCTGCGCTTGGTGGATGTCCACTAGCGGAGAGAGGCGCGGCCGCGTTGTCAATGCCGCCGTCGCGTCAGGCAGCGCCTACTGCGTCAGGCGCGCGGTCGACACCGCCCTCAGGAACAACGTCTGCAGCGCGTCCGAGATGTTCCCGCCCGTGTCGACCTGGAAGAACAGCCCCTGCGAAGCACAGTTCTGCGCGTCGGTGGCGATCTGGCTTTGGAACGGCGAGATGTTGGAGTTGTAGAACGAGTTCGTCGGCAGCGGATAATAGGTCGTGTAGAGGAACGCGATCCGAATTCCGCGATTCTTGACCGTGGTGCACCAGTTGGCCAACGTGTTGATCGGGGCGCACGCGCGCGTCGACGAGCTGCAGTTGCCGCCGCTTGCGACGTTCTGGTCGACCACGCCGTCGGACACGATGAACAGCACTTCCTGCGGTGTGTCGCCGGCGTTGTTCGTGCCGCCCCCAGGATCGGGCATGGCGGTGTTGGCGTTCGACAGGCCCTGATCGAGCGCGCTGTCCTCGTCGTTGTTCTTGTTCGTCTTGGTCAGGTAGTTATTGCTGTAGACGGTCGGCGAGGCGATGTTGGCTGCCGATTTCTGCGCGGCGGTGAGATCGCTGGTCAACGTCTGAAGGGTCGTGAAGTTGTAGTCCATCGTGTAGATGGCCGTGCGATAAGTGGCGTGGTTCTGAGACTCGGTGGACTGCGCGGTGGTCATCAGGTTCTGTGTCGCAGTATTCACGAGGTCGATGCGCAGGGTCACGCCGAGGTTGCGCGCCAGCGTGTAGTTGTCTTCGCCCCCCGGGTTGCCGGCGACGTCCCCAGCGGTCGGGCTGACCTCGTGGCAGGCGAACGCGCATCCGCCTTGGGCGCTCGTGTGGGAGACCATGGTGTCGATGTCGGTTTGGGTCGCGCCGATCTCCATCGAGGGCGAGTCGTCCAACAGCAGGTAGAAGTCGATGTTCGGCGCGCCGCCTGACGTTGAGGACGAACTACCGCTGATCTGGAAAGCCGCCATCCCCAGGACGCCGGCGAAGACGTTCGGTGACGCTGCCTTGTAGGTGATGGACACATTGCGGGTGATCGTCGCGCCCAATGGCGTGTCGGTGACGGTGACGGCGATGTCGGTCGGCGAATAGCTGGCGCCGGAGACCGTATTTAGCTGGTCGATGAACAGGCTCGTCGCCCGCGTCTTCGCGACCGTGGACGATTGCGCCATCATATCAGGTGTCACCGCGCCCAGAGCGGCGGCGTCGGCCATGCCGTCGATCTGGTCCTTGCGGTTCGACGCCATGGTGTAGTCGTAGGCCATGCCCAAGGCGAACGTCAGCGGGACGATCAGCAGGGCGGTCAGGATGGCGACGCTGCCGCCGTCGTGACGCCATTGACGCAGTCGCATCAGCGCGACGCGAGTGCAGTGGTTGAGAGCGCGCTTCATGGTGGACCTCAGCAGTCGCTGCAGGGGATGGAGCCGGCGTTTCTCGGCAGCATGAAGCTGTGGCTGGTGAGGGTGAGCGTCGGCATGAACGTCCCGGCGATGACGGGCGTGTAGGTGTAGCTCGACTGGACGACGAGGTAGCTCGAGTTCGGCGTCGCAAACGACGCGGGCGCCGTGGGCGCCGTGGTCAGCGGCGTGCCGGTGAAGGCGACGCCGTCGACATAGGATTCGCTCCAGGTGACGGACGCCTTGCCGCTGTTGTCGATGCTTATCTCCGACAGCACCAGTGTAAGCGCGGTATTGGAGAACGGGGTCATGGTCTCGGAAGACGCGTTCATGATCGTGGAGATGTCGCTCTTCGCCACCTTGGTGTATTGGGAGGTGAGGTTGGCCAGTTGTACTGTGGTGTCCGTCAGTTTTCGGTTCACCGTCGCCGCCTGGCAGACCTCGAACCCGACCGCGTAGAGCAGGACCAGGACCGGCAGGATCAGCGCGAACTCAACGGCGGCCGCGCCGCGAACGTCGGCGATCGCGCTGCGCCAAGGCCGGAGGAAGGAACCGCCCGTCATGACGGGAACGGCTCGTTCTTGATCACGGTGACCGCAATCAGCAGGTGTCCGCCATCGGGCTGGTTGGAGAGGCCAAGCACGGCGGGCCCGAACACCGGCCAGTTGTACAAGACCTTGACGACGACGACCTGGCCAGCGGCGCCGGGGCTCCAGGACCACGCGTTCGTCACCTTGCCGTTGGCATCGTAGGTGAGCGTCGGGGGGGCTGTGTTGACGGCCGCATAGGAGGAAGCCGACTCCACGTCCACCATCAGGTTGTTGCAATCGAAGAACGACGCGGCCTTGTTGCAGACCAGCTGGCTGAACTGGGTGGCCGTCATCCCGCTGGACTGGGCCTGCCCGGTCATCAGCTCCCGGCCGGCGTTGGTCGCAGCCGATTGCAGCATCTGGCCGGCGAAGAAGATCAGCGACAGCTGCAACGCGGCGAGCAGAAATCCCAGCAGAGGCAGCGCGACCAGCGAGAACTCCACGGCGGCGGCGGCGCTCTCGTCCTTCGCGAAGGCGCGCAGGCGATGACGAATTGTCGCGTGCCCGACCGCACGGCGTCGGCCAGCCAGGGACGACAGCCGGTCAAACCCGACGGCCGCCGCCCCCGCCCCGGCCTGCGCGGCGCCCCCGACGGGGCGTCGTGCAAGGCGCTCTCGGCGCGACGTTATAGTCTTCGCCAATATTGGCATAGAAGTTGCGATTAGCCCCACGGTAGTCGAACCGCAGTTTCATTCCAGGAACGATAATGTTCGGTGCATGAATAAGATGAATCGCCGCTTACGCTATTCTGACGCGGCTGTTGAGCCTTTGCCGACAGCCCTAGGCGGAGCTTCCGCCACCGCCGATACGCGGGCGCGGAGCTTTGTGGGTCGGTGCAAACGATCTCTCAACCATCTCCGCGCTATTGAAGGCGCGCGACGATCGCAAGCCTCGTTTCCCGAGGTCGCGCAGGGGCGCAGCGACGACACAGACGGGCTGACCGCGACATGAGATCGCCGTTCCGACGATTGCTGACGCTAGGGCGCGACGAGCGCGCCGCGACCGCTGTCGAGTTCGCCATGCTGGTGACGCCGCTGATCGGCCTGATCCTGGCTTCGCTGCAACTGACGCTCATCTTCTACGCCGGCCAGATGCTGCAGACCGCCGCCGTCACCTCCAGCCGCGAGCTGATGACCGGCAACGCGCAGCAAGCCGGCAAGACCCAAATTCAGTTCAAATCCGACGTCTGCAACGCCCCGACAGTCCAGGTTCTGTTCAACTGCAGCAAAGTCATGGTCGATGTCCAGTCGGCGTCGTCCTACACGGGGATCAACGGCGCGGTCACAACGCCGATCTCCGTCAGCTACGACGGGAGCGGCAACGCAAATCCGGGCGCCTATTCCACCGGCAACCCCGGTGACATCATCATCCTGCGCGTGGCGTACGACTGGCCGGTGATCGCGAGCCCGCTGATGCCGGGCCTCGCCAATGAGGCGAACGGCGAGCACCTGCTCGTCGCCACCAGCGTCTTCAAGACCGAGCCCTACTGATGCGCTGGCGCCTGAACCTCCCATCCTGGCGCGGCTTGCGCCGCGACGCTCGCGGCGTCGCCGCGGTCGAGTTCGCGCTGGTCGTTCCGATCGTCATCGTCGTCTATGCGCTGGGCTTCGAACTCGCGCAGGCTTCTACCGAATATCGCAAGTTGACGGACACGACAGTCCAGCTGGCGAACGTGACGACGCAGTACACGACGGTCGGCCAACCCGACTGCAACAACATCTTCGGCGCCTCCTCGCAGATCATGGCGCCTTATTCGACGGCGCCCCTGACCGTCGTGCTCTCGGAAGTGTATTCGGACGCGTCAAACAACCCGACTGTCCAGTGGAGCGTGCCGTACCCGTCTACAGTAACGCCGCTGGCGAAGAATTCTTCAGTCGTCATGCCGGCGGGTCTCGCAACGCCCAAGTCCTACTACATACTGGTTCAGACCACCTATGCCTATGCGCCGACCATCGGCGGGGCGTTCATGAACAGTCTGGCGATGTCGAACCAGGTGTTCATGATTCCGCGGGCGTCTACCTCCATTTCCTGCACCTGCACGGGTTGCTGAGGACTCGCAATGATCCGTCTCTTCAAATTCTGGAAGCGTGACCGCAAATTCTCGAAGCGTGACCGCGCCAAAGGCGCTGGTCTGTGGCGCAGTCGGCGCGGCAACGTCGCCCTGATCACCGCCTTCATGATGATCCCGCTGACCGTCGCCCTGGGCACGGCCTACGACTTCACCATGGCCGAGAGCCGGCAGGACCAGATCGACGGCATGGCCGACATCGCCACCCTGGGCGGGGTCACCCCGGACATGATGGCCAAGTCCTACGGCGCCGCGTTGCCGTACTCGCAAAACCTGTTTCTCAGCCAGATCGCCTCGGTGAACGGCGTCACCAGCGTGGTGCCGACATGGGGTGCTTGCGCCAATGCCGGAGACAACTCGAGCGGCGCCACCGTTACCCGCACCATGTGCGTCACCTACACGGCTGCGTCGGTGAACGTGTTCGCCAATCTGCTGGGCATGCCGACCTTTCCGCTGAAGGGCGCTTCCACGGCGACGTCGAGCACCGCGCCCAACATCGACTTCTACCTGCTGATGGACACATCGCCGTCGATGGAGATCGCCGCCACGACGACGGGAATGACCACCCTGTCTAACGACACTATCTTGACCACTGAAGGCACCTGCACGTTTGGCTGCCACCAGAGCAATGCGGCGGCAATGACATCTGCGTCTGGCTGCGCCTCGCACACCGACCCGGCGACCGGACATGCGACGACCGCGTGTCAGTATCTAACGCAGACCGATGCACAGATTCCCTGCGTAGTGGCTGGCACCTATGCGGACGGGACCGCTTTCACCACGTCCAGCACTTTCCCGGAGAGCAGCCGAGACAATTACGACCTTTCGCGCTGTACAAACACCACGCTGCGGATCGACCTGCTGAACGCCGCGGCTCAGAGCCTTATGGATACAGCCTCCACGGCCTCGACTAATGACCACGCCACCTACGGGATGGCGATCTACCTGACCGATGTGAACCAGACCAATACCGCCAACGACCTGAATCTATACGTGCTGGAGCCGCGGACAACCAATCTGGCTGACGCAAAGGCCAAGGCGGCCACGATCACCGCGCTCGAGATGTGCACCAACAACCACCTCGCGTGCGGCGACGGCAATAACGACATGGACACCTACCTGGACGCCGACTTGAGCACCTTGAATACGGGGACGACGTGGTTGCCCACGCCTGGCGACGGTGCAGCGGGCGATCCGGCGCAGGAAGTGTTGTTCATCGTCACGGACGGGCTGAACGACGAGGGCTCGCCGCGCTCATATCCGCCGATCGACTGGAACGGCACGCTGTGCTCGGCGATCAAGGCCCGGGGGATCCGGATCGCCGTGCTGTACACGCAGTACATCTCCGGCAGCGGGGGCAGCTGGTACAACTCCGCGGTGCAGCCGGGCCTGCCGACCGGGCTCCCGCCTGGGTTGCCGACATCAACGCCGAACTCTGGCGACCCGATGGCGCTGGCCGCCCAGCAATGCGCCTCCCCGGGCCTCTATCACGAGGTCAGCACTGACGGCGACGTTTCCGCAGCGCTGAACACCCTGTTCCAGGAAGCCATCGCCACCGCGCGGCTGTTGCACTAGGCCGCCCGACCCGCTCGGGCGCCTCGGCGCCCGAGCATTGTTGGCCGCCGCCCGCGGGGCCCTAAGCCCCCGCGTACGAGAGCAGCGCGATATGCGAACCGGCCGGCTGGGTCGTGCTCGCCGCGGCGCACCAATCGAACCGGCTGTGCTGCGGCGCCACGGCCAGCCCTTCGTTGATCAACGTCTGAGCCGGATCGACCCCGTCCAGGAACACGCGGGCCCAGGCGCGGCCATACTCGTCGACACCGCCGGTCGGCGTGATCGCCGCGCGGCGGACCCCTCGCGCCAGTGTCTCCAGCCGCAGCTGCGCCTGACGCGAGGCGATCGCCTCGGCGGGGCAGCGCGCCTCGGGCGTCGCCTGCGGCGCGGCCGCATCGACCAGCCGGACCTCGCGCCCGTCGATCTCCAGCACATCGTCCCGCAACACCCGGATCTGCGGCGCACCCACCGTGGCCGCCGACGCCGGTTCGGCGAACAGGGTCGAGCTCTGCCGTGAGCAGGCGCCCAGAGCCATGGCGGCCAGGGTGAAGGCGGCGAACGCGAGCAGGGCGAAGACGGGAGAGGCGAACCTGGACATAGCGGAACTCGCACCGAAGGAAGGTCAGATAGCCTCAAGACGTACGAACACCGTCCGCCTCGACACTTTTCGACGCACGCAGCGCCAAATTTCGTCAGTGGGTGAATCCCGACAGCCAGAAAGTTCGGCTGGGGAGCTCGGTTCTGTACCGAACGATACGCAAGTGGTCGGTTGATATGGCGGTTTCAAGTCCCCATAATGTATCTATCGGTAAGAAATCGTACTTCGCTGAAACACATGGGAAAAATCCTGACAGGCAATGAGCCGGGTCGGCCGCGCTCGTTCTGCGTCGAGGCGGCGCTGGCGGCGGCCATGCGCGTGTTCGCGGCCAAGGGCTATGAAGGCGCCTCGCTCTCCGACCTCACCGAGGCGATGGGCATCAACCGCCCCAGCCTCTACGCCGCGTTCGGCAATAAGGACTCGCTGTTTCGCCAGGCGATGGACCAGTACGTCCAGGCCGGCGCCGAGCACGTGGCCGAGTGCCTGGCGGCGCCGACGGCGCGCGAGGGTGTCGAGCGGCTGCTGCGCGAAGGCGTGGCCCGGTGGACCGATCCGGAATGGCCGGGCCTCTGCTTCGTCACCCAGATGCCACTGCAAGGGACCGGCGCTTCGATCGAAACCCGCCTCGACATGGCGGAGAAACGCGCGATCGTCGAACAGGCGCTGAAACGCCGGATCGCCCAGGCCGTGGCGGACGGCGAACTGCCACGCTCGACCGACGCGGACGACCTGGCGCGGTTCTATTTCGTCATCATCCAGGGCCTGGCGCTGCAGGCCCAGCACGGCGGCGCGGCGGAGGACCTGCTGAGCGTGGTCGACGTGGCGATGCAGCGCTGGCCGGCCCGGGCGGCGGCGGACGCGTAGCGCCGAAGAGGAAGGTTGAACCACCAAGCACTCCAAGTGCACCAAGGGCGCGCCATGGCGCGCCGGCTGATCCTGATCGAGCTGTGCGCAGATGAGCGGCGCGGAGCGCCTTGGTGTCCTTGGTGTCCTTTGTGGTTCCCCTCGACAACGGCGCCGGAAGCAAGGTCAGCGTCTAGCCAGCTCGATGGTCCACGAGCCCGAGCCGAGCTCCAGGCTTGGCCGGTCGCCGCTGACATCCGCCAGCGGCTCATCGAGCATCCAATAGCCTGGCGGCGCGATGAACCGTGCTCGCGAGCCGGGCGCAACCAGCAGGTCCGCCCGCAGCGCGCCGTCCCCGACAAGTATCCAGGAAACGCCGCTCTTGCCGAATGGCGTGGCGATCTCGGCGTGGGCGTGGGTCAGGCCGCCGCCAGGGACGGGAGCGAAGATCACCTCGGCGTAGCCCGGCGCGCCCGGGGCGATGCCGGCGACCGTGCGGTAGAGCCAGGCCGCCACCGCGCCGTAGGCGTAGTGGTTGAAGCTGCTCATGTTCGAGCCGGGCGTCCCTTCCGGGCCGTCACCGAGGATCGAACCGTCGGCGCGGATCGCATCCCAGCGCTCCCACATGGTGGTCGCGCCGGCCCGCACCTGGTGCAGCCAGCCGGGACATTCGAGGTTCATCAGCAGCCGGTAGGCCGCCTCGTAGTGACCGCCGCGGCAGAGCGCGGGCAGCACCAGCGGCGTGCCGAGGAAGCCGGTGGCGATGCGTCCCTCGCTGCGGTTCACCAGCGCCGCCAGTGCATCCGCCGCTCCCTGCATCTCGCCGGGCGGGACGACCCCAAGCTCGATCGCGACGGCGCAGCCTGCCTGAGTGGTCAACGCCTCCGCGCCCCATTTTGCCCAGGCCGCGGCTGCCGTCTGGCGGCAGAGTTCGGCGTACTGTTCGGCGGCCGCGTCATCGCCCACCAGCGCCGCGGTCTTGGCGACCAGGCCGGCGCTGAAGCTCAGATAGGCGGTGGCGATGTAGTCGCCGGAAGTCGTCGCTTGGTTGGGCTTGTCCGGCGGTGCGGCGGGATCCAGCCAATCGCCGAACTGGAAGTCGCCGGTCCAGCAGCCCTCGGCGTCGCGCCGGGAGGCGCACCAGTCGACCCAGCCGCGCATGCTGGGATACTGCCGCTGCAGGGTCTCCAGATCGCCGTAGGCCTCGTACAGCCGCCAGGGCACGACCGTCGCGGCGTCGCCCCAGCCGCAGGCGCCCCACGCCGCGCCCTTCTGGCCGAGCACGTTGGGGATGACGCTGGCGACGCAGCCGTTCTCACGCTGCTCCAGCGCCAGGTCCCTCAGCCAGCTGGCCAGGAACGCGTCGGCGTCGGCGTTGGCGCAGGCGGCCTGCGCAAACACCTGGATGTCGCCGGTCCAGCCGAGGCGCTCGTCGCGCTGCGGGCAGTCGGTGGGCAACGAAAGGAAGTTACCGCGTTGCGACCAGCCCACGTTCGAGAACAGCTGGTTCACCCGCGCGTCCGAGCAGCTGAACTCGCCGCTCGCCGGCAGGTCGGACGCGACCACCAGCACCTCGACCGATGTCACCTCGACGCCCGCCGCCGCCTCGATCTCCGCATAGCGGAAGCCATGGAAGGTGAATGCCGGCTCGAGCGTGACCGGCGCGGCGCGGGCAAGGGTGTAGCTGTCGACCGACTTCGCCTTGCGCAGCGTCGCCGTGTAGAGCTGGCCGTCGGCGCCCAGCAGCTCGGCGTGCCGCACGCGGATCGTCGCGCCAACGGGGCCGTTCGCGGTCAGCCGCAGATAGCCGGTGAGGTTCTGCCCGGCGTCGATCCGCAGGACGCCATCCGGCATCGCTTGTGGCTGCGGTTTGCGCACCTCGACCACCCGCACCGGCGGCGCCGATCGGACCTCCAGGCCGGCGGGGAGGGGCAGGGCGGTGACGGCTTCCCAGCCGGAGTCGTCGAAGCCAGCCTCGCGCCAGCCGGCCGGCTCGCAGCGCAGGTCGACGTCGGTTCCGTTGTAGAGATCGGCGGAGCGCAGCGCGCCGGTCCCGCCGCGCCAGGTCTCGTCGGTGGCGATCACCAGTTCGGTCCCGTCGGCCAGGCGGATCTCCAGCTGGGCGAGCAGCGCCGTGGTCCTGCCGTAGACGCCGCGCCGCTCGAGCCAGGTGAGGCCCCCGCGCCACCAGCCGTCGCCGACCGCAGCGCTCAACACGTTCTCGCCGACATGGAGCAGGGCGGTGACGTCATGGGCCGCGTAGAGCAACCGGCTGCGGTAGGCGGTCCAGCCAGGCTCGAGCAGGGCGTCGCTGACTGCGGCGCCGTTCAGCGCCGTGTCGTGCACGCCCAGCGCCGATACGTGGAGCCGCGCCTGCGCCACCGGCTGGTCGAGCCGGAACGCGCGGCGCAGCAAGGCGGGCGGCGCTGGCTCGGCCCGGTCCACGTTGCCCACCGGGCTGATCGGCCGCGCCACCCAGTCGTCGTCGCTCAGCAGTCCGGCTTCGACCCGGAAGGGCTCGCTCCAGGCGGTCTCGCCGCGATCGGTCCAGACCCTCACCCGCTGCCACCGCACCTCGCGGCTGAGCAGCGGCGCGGCCGGCCAGGGCGCGCCGATCGGCAGGCTCGTCGCCACAGAGCCGGATGTGACCAGCCCTTCAGTGAAGTCGCGATCGGCCGCCACTTGCAGCTCGTACCCGACCTGACGCACGTCGGGGCGGCTCGCCTCC
>DATNIH010000186.1:0-9606 GCA_035604515.1 Caulobacteraceae bacterium
TGGTGGCGCGGCGCCGACTACAGCGACGAGGCGATCGCTGTGTTCGGCTATGAGCAGCCGCTGTATTTCAACTGGGTCAACCGCAACAAGACCGGCATCACCCTCGACCTCACCAGCGCCGAGGGAGTCGCGCTGCTGCTGCGGCTGGTGCGCACCGCCGATGCGGTGGTGGAGAACTACGGCCAGGGCGTGCTGACCGGCTTTGGGCTCGACTACGACGTGTTCCGCGCCGAGCGGCCGGATATCGTGATGATGTCGATGCCGGCGTTCGGCGCGGCGACGCCCTGGGCCGAGGTGCGCGCCTATGGCTCGACCCTGGAGCAGGCCGCCGGCGTGCCGGTGGTGACTGGCTGGCCCGACGATCCGCCAACCATGAACCACATCGCCTACGGCGATCCGATCGGCGGCCTTTCCGCCTGCCCGGCGCTGCTGACGGCGCTGCTGCACCGCCAACGCACCGGCGAGGGCCAGTTCATCGACCTCAGCCAGGTCGAATGCCTGTTCCCGCTGGTCGCGCCGTGGATCATCGAGCAATCGGTCACCGGCCAGGTCGCGCCCAAGACCGGCAACCGGCACCCGACATTCGTGCCGCACGGCTGTTTTGCCTGCGACGGCCACGACGCCTGGGTGGTGATCGCGGTGACCGACGATGCCGCCTGGCGCGCGCTCTGCGGCGTGCTCGAGCGACCCGACCTCGCCGCCAATCCCGCGCTCGCCACCGCCGCCGGCCGGCGCGCGGTCGAGGCCGAGCTGGAAGCGGCGATCACCGCCTGGACCGGGACGCGCTCGCCGGACGAGGCGATGGAGGCGCTGCAGGTGGCCGGAGTCGCCGCCGGCGCGGCGCGCGGGCTCACCGAAGTGCTGCTGTACGAGCCGCATCTGCTCGCGCGCGGCTACTGGCAGGAGGTCGAGCGGCCGCACATGGAATGGTTCCAGCAGCCATCGCCAGCGTTCCGCGAGGAGGGTCAGCCTTATCCGATCCGTCTCGCCGCCCCGACCCTCGGCCAGTCGAGCCGGGAGGTGCTGACGCGCATCCTCGGCCTGACGTCCGCCGAGCTCGACCGCCTTGAAGCCGCGGGCGTGATCGGCGAGGCGCCGATCTCCGCTACCCAGCGCAAGCCGCGCAGCTCGGCCCTGCTGCACGAGGCGGCGGCCAAGGCGCGGACCTCCTGACAATCGGCGCCGAAAATCGGCCCACGGCGGTAGAGCCTGCGGCGGCGATGACGTAGAGCCGAGGGCCGTCTCAGCACGTCCGGGGAGGACCCAGCCTTGACCATCCGCGCCGTCAGTCACCACGACATCTTTCGCCACGGCGAGCACTGCATCAACCAGATCGCCACGCGGGTGCTGCGCGACGGCACGCTGGTGGCGGTGTTCAACGAGGAGCGCTTCCCGATCCACCACGACAGCGGCCAGACCCTGATCGCCCAGTCCAGCGACGGCGGCGTCACTTGGTCCGAGCCTACCGTGGTGCTGCCCTGGACCGACACAACCGGCAACTGGGACTGCGGCATCTGCGAGCTCGCCGACGGGACCTGGCTGGTCAACATGACCATCACCGGCTTCTTCAAGCGCGGCGTAAAGCCGGAGGGCGTGTCGTGGAGCACCGGCCCGGTCACCGACGAGTGGGGCGACTGGAGCTGGACCTTCAAGACCAAGGCCTGGCTGGGCACCTTCGTGGTCAAGTCCAAGGATCGTGGCAAGACCTGGAGCGATCCGATCCCGGTCAATGTGCGCCCGCTGAAGCACGGCGGCTGCCGGCTCGGCTGCTGGCAGCTGCCGTCCGGCTCGATCCTGATGGGCCTCTATGGCCGCATCCGCGGCTACGAGGAGGAAGGCGAGGGCGAGACCACCCGCTCGGCGCTGATGCGTTCCGACGACGGCGGCGACAACTGGGAATACTACTCGACGCTGGCTTACGACCCGGCCTCGATCATCGACTACGAGGAGCCGTCGATGCTGCGGCTGAAGGACGGGCGACTGGTCTCGTTCATGCGCACCCACGTCAATCCGTCGGGCGATTCCAAGAACATGGTGTTCGTGGTCTCCGACGACGACGGCTTCTCCTGGACGCCGCCGAAGTGGACCAACATCTGGGGCTTCCCGGCCGAGACCATCGCGCTGCAGGACGGCCGCTACCTGATGATCTACGGCTATCGCCGCCCGCCTTACGGCGTGCGCGGGGTCATCTCGGAAGACGGCGTCACCTGGGACGTGAAGAACGAGTTCGTCATCCGCGAGGGCGGCGTGCCCGGCAATCCGGACGCCGAGGGGCCGGATGCCAGCGGGCGGCGCCGCCGCATCAACTGGCGCCATCCCGGTCCCTACCAGCACATCGGCTACCCCAGCGTGGCGCAGCTGCCCGACGGAACCGTCGTCGCCTCCTACCACGAGTGGGACGAGGCCGACCGCCCGCTGCAGTTCGTGCTCTGCACGCGGTTCCGGGTGGATTGATTTGACCTACGTCAAAATACGTAGGTGTCGGCGAACATAGCGGGAACGCCCGGCCGATCCCCTGGGGACCCTGCCGCTATCACAGGTTCGCTCCCGGGTTTGATAAAGATCATCCCGGCGGACGCTCATCCAGGTTACTAATCGGTCCGTCTGACAGGAGGACTCGATGAGTAGCGCGGACAGGTCGCCCGAGGACGCGGCGCTCTATCGACAGGCTGCGCGGCGCTATGCGATCAAGCGGGGTCTTTTCATACACGCGTTGGTGTTCGTCCTGGTCAATGCGGGGCTGATCGCCCTCAATCTGCTGACGACGCCGCAACGGTTGTGGTTCGTCTTTGTCTTGTTCGGCTGGGGCATCGGGCTTTTCGCCCACGCCCTCTCGGCTTGGCACATCCTTGCCGGGGGGCGCGAGCGAGGGATTGAAGCGGAAGTCCGCAGGCTGAAGGCGCTCAGGGGCGGCGTCTGAGAGCGCCGCGGCATGCTGGCCACACCTTCAGGCAAGCCCCGCGCCCGCGCCATCGGTATCCCGTTCGACGGCGAGCCCGGCGCGTTCAACGCGATCACCGACATCGCCGGCGTTGAGGTCGGTTACCAGACCCTGATCCGCGGATCGGGGCCGCGCGTGCGCGGCCAGGGGCCGGTGCGCACCGGCGTGACTGCGATCCTGCCGCGGGGCCGCAGCAACGCCGACAGCGGGGTGTTCGCCGGCATGTTCAGCCTCAACGGCAACGGCGAGCTCACCGGCTCGCACTGGGTGGCGGAAGTCGGGCGCTGCGAGGGGCCGATCACCATCACCAACACCCACTCGGTCGGCGTCGCGCACGACGCCACGATCAAGTGGCTGGTGGCGCGGTCCGGGCGCGAGGGCCAATGGAGCCTGCCGGTCGCCGGCGAAACCTACGACGGCTGGCTGAATGACATCGACGGCTTCCACGTCACCGAGGCCGACGTCTTCGCCGCGCTGGACGGCGCTCACGATGGTCCGATCGAGGAAGGCAGCGTCGGCGGCGGCACGGGCATGATCGCCTATGGCTTCAAGGGCGGATCGGGCACCGCCTCGCGCCGGGTGTCGTTCGCCGGCGGGCGCCATGTGGTCGGCGCCTTCGTCCAGGCCAACTTCGGGGCTCGCGAGCAGCTGACGATCGCCGGCGTCCCGGTTGGCCGGGCGCTGAAGGACTGGAGTCCCGACCGGCGCGGCGGCGGCGAGTCGGGCTCGGTCATCGCCATCGTCGCCACCGACGCGCCGCTGTTGCCGCACCAGCTCACCCGGCTGGCGCGGCGCACCGCGCTGGGTGTCGGCCGCAGCGGCGCGATCAGCGGACACGGCTCCGGCGACATCTTTCTGGCCTTCTCGACCGCGAACGCCGCGGCCCTGGCAGAGGGCGAGGCCCTGCACCAGGCCGCCTTCATCCCCGACGCGTCACTCAATCCGTTCTTCGCCGCAACCATTCAGAGCGTCGACGAGGCGGTGCTGAACGCTCTGGTCGCCAACGAGACCATGATTGGCGCCGACGACCACGTGGTCCACGCCCTGCCCCACGACGAGGTGCGGGCGCTGCTGGCCAGGCATGGCGCGCTGGCGGGCCCCGGCTAATCTGGTGGGAGCCAACCGCGCTCTTCCAGCCAGTCGTCGCGGATGTTCTCGAACCGGTTCAGCCGCAGCTTGCCGAGATCCGCGAACGAGCAGCGGCCGTCCATCACCAGGTCGCGCACCGCGTGGCCGCTGGCCGGGGAGAGGCCGAAGCCGACGCTGGACATGGTGGCGACGACCAGGTTCGCCGGGTTGTCGAGGCGATCGAGCACCGGGCGGCCATCGGGGGTGTTCTCGATCACCCCGGCCCAGCTGCGGATCAGCCGCAGGTGCGCGGCGCCCGGCATCAGCTCGGCCACGCGCCGGGCGAGGTTGCGGGTGAGTGGACTGGAGGGCCGCGCCGTCGGCCCGTCGAACGCCAGCTCGATCCACTCGTGCGGGCCGCCGCCGAACGCGAAGTTGCCGCGCAGGGTCTGGCGTCCGTAGAGCCCATTGCCGTCGACGCCGCCGATCTTCATCAGCGGCGCGGGCTCGGTGACGATCATCTCGGCGCGGCCGAAGCCCAGCGGCAGGCGAAGGCCCACCTTCGCCAGCAGCATGCCGGTCTGCGGCCCGGCCGCGATCACCAGCGCATCGCAGCCGATCCGCCCGGAGTGCGTCTCCACCGCGACCACGCGCCCGCCTTCCTCGACGATGTCGCTGACCGGCGTGTGCTGGGCGATCCGCCCGCCCAGGTCCTGCAGCGCCCAGGCATAGGCCTGCACAGTGCGCTGCGGATTGGCGTGGCCGCCATAGTGCAGGTGCACGCCGCCGAGGTTGGCCTCGCTCGCCATCGGGACCAGCTCGCGCACCTGTCTGGGGTCGATGTCGCTCACCGAGTAGCCGAGCTTGCGGCCCTCGGCGGCCATGCCCTGGTAGGCGGCCAGGTCGCTCTCGGTGAGGGCGAAGATCACCCGCTCGCGCTGGTATTCGGTGGGATAGCCGAGCAGCGCGTCCATCTGCGGCCAAAGCCGCTGCTCCTCGTGAAACAGCGGGCTGTGGTAGTGCGAGGCGCCGCCGCCGTTGCGACCCGACGCCTCCCAGCCGACCACGCCCTTGTCGAGCACCAGCACGTCGACGCCGGACCCGGCCAGCCACCAGGCCGCGCTGAGGCCGGTGACCCCGCCGCCGATGACGATGACCGATGCCCCATTAGCCGCGCCGTTCGCCGCCACGCTCAGCCCTCGCCGCCGAACGGGGTGACGAACTCGCGCTCGGTGCCGATGTCGTCATAGACCGCCCACTGGCCGGGGATGGCGAACCAGATCTCCCAGCCGTCGGTCATGGCCTGCGTCTCCTGCCAGTCGGCCATCACCTTCAGCGGCAGCGGCCGCACCGGCGCTCGGTGGAGGGCGAGCGGCACGTCGGCCGGTGAAATGCCTGCGGCCTGCGCCAGCGTCAGCGCCACCTGTTCGCGGCAGCGGCGGCCCTGGCAGGGACCCATGCCGGCGCGGGTAAGGCGTTTGACCTGGTCCTGGTTCGGCGGCCCGTCGGCGATCAGCGACCCCAGATCGCGCGTCTTCGCCGCCACGGTCGGCTCGCCGAGGTAGCGCGGGGCGCGGACCTCCAGCAGGTCGCCGCGCGTGACCGCCTCGCACTGGCAGACGATCAGCGAGGCATCGACATCGCGGGTGAGCGCGGCGTGCCAGGCCTGCTGATAGGCCCAGGCGTCAGGCCCGCGTCGAGGCCCACCCTCGATCGCGCCTCCCAGCGCCTGCCGCGCTGCCTGGCGACCCTGCTCGGCCGCCTCCGCCTCGCTGGCGGCCAGACCGGCGCAGTCGCCGGCCGCGAACACGCCGGACAGCGAGGTGGCCCAGCCGTCCAGCGCCGGTGCGTGCCCGCCGCGCCCGCCGTCAGGGACGATCCGGCCGCCGGCCGCGTTCAACAGCTCGATCGCCGGCGCGAGGCCGACGGCCAGGCACACCGTGTCGCACTCGATCGCGACCTCGCCGCCCTGATCGTTCGTCAGCCGCAGGCGCTCGACGCCGTCGCGCCCGGTCTCGGCGAGCCTGGGCGTATGGCCGGTGAGCAGCGCAATCCCCGCCGCCGAGAGCGCCGCCAGCCGCTCCGGCGCCGCCGGCGAGCGATCCAGCGCCTCGACCACCGCCGCCACCTCGAGGCCGCGCGTCTGCGCCGTCAAGGCGGTCTGGACGCCCAGGTCGCCCGAGCCCATCACCACGATCCGCCGGCCGGTGAAGGCGTCGTAGCGCTGCAGCAGGGCGTGCAAGCCGCCCGCGCCCACCACGCCCGGCTGGTCCCAGCCCGGAAACGCCAGCGCCACATCCCGCGCGCCGGTCGCCAGGATCAGCCGGTCGAAGCCGCACATCCACGAGCGGTCATCGTCGGCGAGGCCAACCATTGGCGCCGGGAGGGCGCGCAGGGCCGGGCCGCCGACGTAGAGCCCCCAGGCGGTGAGACCCATGCGCACATCGACGCCGAGTTCCGCCGCCTGCTCCAGCGTCGGATTGGCGGCCACCAGGCTCTCGATAAGCCGCCCGCGCCTTTGCACCGCGCCGCTCATCCGCCCACCGAACAACAATGGCGTGTCGAGGCCCATCAGCTGCGGATCGACCGGGTTCTCGTCGATCAGCACGACGCTGGCGCCAAGCTTCGCCGCCTCGATGGCGGCCGCCGTGCCGGCCGGGCCGGCGCCGATCACCAGCACCTCGGCATGTTCCTCCGGCGCGGCGAACTTGCCATCGATGGCGCTGTGATCGGTCAGGCGCGGCATCAAACCCGGTCCAGCGCTTGCGAAAGGTCGGCGATCAGGTCGTCCGGGTGCTCGAGGCCCACTGACAGCCGCAAGGTGGATTCGGTGACGCCGGCCTCCGCCAGCCGGTCCCGCGCGATCGGATAGTGGGTGGTGCTGGCCGGGTGGCAGATCAGCGTCTCCGATCCGCCGAGGCTGACGGCCAGCCGCAGCAGCGTCAGCGCGTCGAGCAGCCGGAACGCCGCCGCCTCGCCGCCCTTGATCCGGAACGAGAAGGTCGAGCCGCAGCCACGCGCCTGGCGCTGCATCAGCGCATGCTCTCGCGACCCGGGCTCGGCGAGCCCGATGAAGGTGACGCCGGCGACCTTCGGGTGTCCCGCCAGGAAACGCGCGACAGCCAGGGCGTTGTCGCAAGCCCGGGCGGTGCGCAGATGCAACGTCTCGAACGAGCGCAGCAGCAGCCAGGCGGTGTGGGCGTCCATCGGATTGCCGAGCCAGGTGCGAAGCGTGCGCAAGGGCCCGATCAGCTCGGCGCGCCCGCTGACGCCGCCTGCCAAGAGGTCGCTGTGGCCGCCGCAGTACTTGGTCAGCGAGGTCATGCAGAGGTCGACGCCCAGCGCGAGCGGGTTCTGCAGAAACGGGCCGAGGAAGGTGTTGTCGACGACGACCAGGGGCCGCACGCCTTGCCGCGCGGCCAGTTCGCCGGCGATCTCGACCGCGGCGCCGATTTCGACCACCGCCCCGGTGGGATTGGCCGGCGTCTCCAGCCAGATCACCCGCACCGGCCCCGCCGCCGCGGCCTGCTCCGCCGCCCGGCGCATCGCCTCGGCGTCGAGACCGTCGGCGAAGTGGAACGACTTCACGCCGAACTCGCTCAGCACCAGGCTGATCAGCGAGTCCACGCCCCCGTAGATCGGCAGGCTCTGCAGCACCACGTCGCCGGGCCGCAGATGCGCCAGCAGGACGGTCGAGATCGCCGCCATGCCGCTGCAGAAGCCGGCCGCCGCCTCCGCCTGGTCCAGCGCCGCCAGCCGCCGCTCGACCATGTCGAGATTGGGATGGCCGAGCCGGGCGTAGATATGGGCGCCGGCGGCGTCGTCGCCCTGGCCCGGACCTTCGAAGAAGATGCGGTGCGCATCCTTGGCGTGCTGAGCCGAGCGGTAGACGAAGGTGGAGGTCAGATAGAGCGGCGGCTTGGCCGCGCCGCCGCCACTGGCCGGATCGTAGCCGTGACCTACGGCGAGCGTCTCGGGGTGCAGCCTGCGAGCCTCTTGATCAGCCATCGCGGCGCTCCAGAAAGTCCCGCGCCTTGGCGCAGTACCAATCGGTGAAGCGCACGGTCAGCGCCTCGGCGTCAGCGCAATAGGGGCCTGGCCGATAGCCAGGCGACTCGACGCCCTGCTGGTTGTTTTCCACCAGCGCCAGGTCCTGCTGGTTGGTGCGGTTCCACAGCTCGGTCAGGTGCGCCAGGTCGTAGTCGACGCCCTCCTGCGCATCCTTGTGCACCAGCCACTTGCTGACGATCAGCGTCTCCTTCGGCGACAAGGGCAGGGCGCTGAACATGAACAGGAAGTCGGCAGTGGCGTGGACGAAGCTGTGCGGCTCGATCGACCAGCGCAGCGAGCCGATGTCGCCGTCGCCGGCCTCGACCATCAGCTTGCGCACGGCGGTCTGGCCATCGATGGTCATCGAGCGGCAGCCTTCGTTGAGCGGAAACCGGATCGCCTGCCACCACTCGCCCTCGCGCGGCCCGACCTCGAGCCCGACGGCGGCCATGCGCTCGTTGTAAGCCGCGTGTCGCCGCGCCTCCGCGCCGTAGTCGAAGTTGCCTGAGACGCCGGTCGGGAAGGTGAGGGCGAGCTCGGGGTGGCCGGTGGCGCAGTGGTAGCACTCGCGCGCGTTCTCCATCGCCAGCTTCCAGTTGCCGCGCTCGACCAGGGTGGTCTCATGGGCGAGCTTGGCCTCGGCGAGACGGTGCGGCGCCAGAAGCGGCGTTAGCGCCGCGCGAAACGGCTCGAACGCCGGCGCGTCCTCGGCCAGGCAGACGTAGACCGCGCCGCCGCAGGTCTCGACCTGGATCGGCCCCAGGCCGTGCTCGCACGCCGCGAAATCGTCGCCCATGCGGGCCGCGTGCGCCAGGGCGCCGGTCAGATCGTAGGCCCAGCGGTGGTAGGGACAGACCAGCCGCGCCGACTGGCCCTTGCCATCCGGCAGAATGCGCGAGCCACGGTGGCGGCAGGTGTTGTGGAAGCCGCGCAATGCGCCGTCGTGGCCGCGCACGACGAAGATCGGCGCCCCGGCGATGGTCAGCGCCATGTGGCTGCCGGCGCGGGGAAACTCGATCTCGAAGCCGATCAGGATCCACGAACGCCGATGGATCGCCAGCTGGTCGAACGCGAACGCCTCGGGATCGACATACAGCCCCTGCGGCAGCGCATGGCCCGGCCGCCGTGCGTCGAGCAGCGCCGCGATTCTGGCGAAATCGACCATCGATCCTCCCGCGCCCATCATGTCACGGCCGGCGTGGAGCGGCGCTGCAATCTCCTTAAGCGAAGTTTCGCACAAGGCTAGGTTGGCGGCGCAACGTTGCTCCCATGATCGGTCATCTCCCGACGCGGTCATCACCGGGCGAAAGTCCCGGTGATCCAAGAACGCGGACCTGCGGATGGCCGCGCTCGGCGCGGCCAAAGCTGGGTCGGTGTTCCTGGATAGCCGGGACTTCCGCCCGGCTATGACCGCGGGTGGGAACCGATCCCGGACTTGCCAGACCTTGCGGCAGGGTGGCTTGTCTTCAGGTCGTCCGTTCGCCGCAAGGTTTTCCCGTGCCGCTTGACCTCGCCGCCGCCCGAGACGCCTATGCCCGAGAAGGCGT
>DATNIH010000187.1:0-17833 GCA_035604515.1 Caulobacteraceae bacterium
TCGCTCGGAGCCAGGACCTGAAGTTCGCCGACGGCCGCGCCTGCGGCGCATCGGCGGACAACACCTTCACCGACGCGCCGACGTTCCAACAGTGCATGCGCGGCCGCGGCTGGGTGGTCGATCACATCGTACCGGACCCGAAGCCGACCTGGATCGATCCGCAGACCGGGCTCGAGTGTCACCAGTCGGGCATCGCCGACGTGTGCGTTCCGCCGCACGGTACGGTCACCTACACCAACAGGCACGGCTACCCCTGCAAGCGCACTGGCGTCGTCGCGATCTGCAGCAACCTGTAGGCCGGCCGGCTCAAACCGCGCGCACCAATTTTGCGACGAAGAAGCCGTCGGTCCCAGCGCTGCGCGGCGTCATCCGCAGGCAGCCGTCTGGCGTGCGCCAGCCTTCCGCGCCCGCCAGTTCGATCGGCTCGTTCGCGAACGCGGGATGCGCGGCCGTGAACGCCGCGACCCGGTCCTCGTTCTCCTCGGCCAGCAGCGAGCAGGTGACGTAGATCAGGCGGCCGCCCGGCTTCACGAACGGCGCGGCGCCGGCAAGCACCGCGTCTTGCTCGGCGATGCGGCGCTCCAGCTGCTGCGGGGTGAGTCGCCATTTCGCGTCGGGGTGGCGCCGCCACGTGCCAGAGCCGGTGCAGGGCGCGTCGACGAACACCAGGTCCATGCGGCCCTCCAGGCCCTCTAGCGCCTTGGGGTCGATCGGCGAGCGGATCTGCAGGTTGCGCACGCCGGCGCGCTGCGAGCGCCGCACCGTGTCGGCCAGTCGCCGGGCGTCGGCGTCGTAGGCGTAGAGCTGGCCGGTGTTGCCCATCGCCGCCGCCAGCGCCAGGGTCTTGCCGCCGCCGCCGGCGCAGAAGTCGAGCACCTGTTTGCCGCGGATCTCGCCGGCCACTGCGGCGGCGATCTGGGAGCCGGCGTCCTGGACCTCGAACCAGCCGCGCTCGAACGCCGGCGCCGCCTCCACCGGCGCCGCGCGCTCGCTGGCGGCCGGCGGCGGCACGCGAACCGCGCCGGTCGGGAAGGCCAGCAGCTCGGCGTGGAACGGCGCCAGCGCCTTCAGCACGTGCTCGGCGTCGGATTTCAGCGCGTTGATGCGCAGGTCGACCGGCGCACGGGCGGCCATCGCCTGGCCCTCCAGCCCCCGCGCCTCGCTGAACACCCGCGCCAGCGGCGCATCGAGCCAGTCCGGGTAGTCGCCGAGAACCGGCGGCGGCGCATCGTCCAGCGAGATCGGCTGCGCCAGGCGCTGGCGCTCCATCTCGGCGAGTTCGCCCGGCCCGTGCGGCTCGGCGGCGGCCGTCTCGATGCGATCGAGCGGCCAGTCCCAGAGGAACCGCACCGCGCCCAGCGTGCGCGCCCGGTCGCTGTCCTCGCCCATCATCCAGGCCAGCGATCGGCGGCGCCGCAGCACGTCGAGCACCAGCCCGGAGACGAACGCGCGGTCCTTGGCCCCAGCGTAGCGCGCGTCGGCGCCCCACCCCTTCAGCGCGAGGTGCGCGGGCCGATGCCGCGCCTCGATGTCGGCGAGCACCTCGATGGCCGCCGCGATCCGCCCGCCGTCACGCATTCCTCGCCTCGGCCCGTTAGATCAGCCGCCACAGCACCATGAAGATGCCGGCAAGCGCCACGTTCCAAACCAGCGACCGCAGCAACGGCACGCCGGCCGCATAAAGCGCCAGATAGATCACGCGAGACCAGACGTAGAGGTGTGCGCCCACCAGGCTCCACAGATCGAAGCGGTGCACGACCGCCACGGCCAGCACCGCCGCCGCGAACAGGGGGAAGGTCTCCAGCATGTTGGCCAGCGCCCGCCGCACGCGTCCGAGCAGAATGCCCGGCTCTGGCGCGGGCTCATCGCGCGCGCTTGCCGCCCACTTCAGTCCGTACTGCCGGTTGCCGAGTTGCGCTGCGAGCACGATCTGGATCACGACCAGGCAGACGCTGAGACCCAGCAGCTGGATCTCGCCGGGAACCGGCGTCGTCACGCCTGGCTCGGGTAGTTCGGCGCCTCGCGGGTGATCATGACGTCGTGGACGTGACTTTCGCGCAGGCCGGCCCCGGTGATGCGGATGAAGCGCGCGCGCTGCTGAAACTCGGCGATGTCCGCCGCCCCCACGTAGCCCATGGCCGCGCGCAGCCCGCCGACCAGCTGGTGGATCACCGGCGCGATCGGGCCCTTGTAGGGTGTCTGGCCCTCGATGCCCTCCGGCACCAACTTCAGCGCGTCGCCGACTTCCTTCTGGAAGTAGCGGTCGGCCGAGCCGCTGGCCATCGCCCCCACCGAGCCCATGCCGCGATAGGTCTTGTAGGAGCGGCCCTGGTAGAGGAACACCTCGCCGGGCGCCTCGTCAGTGCCGGCGAACATCGAGCCCAGCATCGCCGTCGACGCCCCGACGGCGATCGCCTTGGCCAGGTCGCCAGAGTACTTGATGCCGCCGTCGGCGATCACCGGCGCGCCAGAGCCCTCCGCCGCGCGCACCGCCTCGGCCAAGGCCGTCAGCTGCGGCACGCCGACCCCGGCGACGATCCGGGTGGTGCAGATCGAGCCAGGCCCGATCCCGACCTTCACCGCATCGGCGCCGGCGTCGATCAGAGCCCGCGCGCCGTCGTAGGTCGCGACATTGCCGGCGACGATCTGCACCCGGTTGGTCTCGCGGGCCAGCCGCCGCACCGCGTCGGCCACCTGCTTGGAGTGGCCGTGGGCGGTGTCGATCACCACCACGTCGACCCCGGCCTCGATCAGCGCCAGCGAGCGTTCGAAGCCGGGATCGCCGACTGTCGAGGCCGCGCCGACCAGCAATCGGCCCTGCGCGTCCTTGGCCGCGGCGGGATGGGCCTCGGCCTTCTCCATGTCCTTGACGGTGATCAGCCCGACCGCGCGGAAGGCGTCGTCGACCACGATCAGCCGCTCGATCTTGTGCTGGCGCAGCAGCCGCCGCGCCTCCTCCTGGGTGACGCCCTCGCGGACGGTGACCAGGCCCTCGGTGGTCATCACCGCCGAGGCCGCGACGTCGTCCGAAGCCTCGAAGCGCATGTCGCGGTTGGTCAGGATGCCGACCAGCTTGCCGGACCCGCGCTCCACCACCGGGAAGCCGGAGATGCGCCGCTGCGCCTTGATCACCCGCACCTCGCGCAAGGTGGTGTCGGGGTTGATGGTCAGCGGGTTGATCACCATCCCGCTCTCGAAGCGCTTCACCTCGCGCACCTGGTCGGCCTGCTCGGCGACCGAGAGGTTGCGGTGCAGGATGCCCATGCCCCCGGCCTGGGCCATGGCGATGGCAAGCCGACTCTCGGTGACCGTGTCCATGGCGGCGGACACGAGGGGGATGTTGAGCGCGATCTGGCGCGTGAACCTGGTGGCCGTATTGACCTGGGTCGGCATCACTTCCGACGGGCCGGGTTCGAGCAAAACATCGTCGAAGGTCAACCCTTCGCGAATCTCCATGAGACTCTCCGTTTTGCGAGCCGCGTATGCCTGAGGGCCGGCGCAAGGGCAATAGCGGGGTCCATCGTCCCTCGGGCGACGAGCGAGCGGCGCGATGGATCGAGCCAAACGGCGCCGAAGCACCGCTTGGCGCGTTATGTCGGCGCCATGACCTCCGCCCTCAACCTCGCCCGCCTCGCCGCCGTGGTCGCGATCTTCGGCTTCTTCCTGCCCTGGGCGGAGGTCTCGTGCTCGGGGCAGCCGCTGGCCCACGAGACCGGCATCCAGCTCATCACCGGCGACGGCCCCGGCGCGCCCGCCCCCGCTCACCACGACCTCTGGGTCGCCTGCTCGCTCGGGTTCATCGTCCTGGGCTTGGCCGGCGGTCTGCTGGCGCGCGGCCAGCGCGGCGCGGTGATCTTGATGGCGGCCGCGCTCGCCGCCGCCGTCGCCAGCCTGATCGGCGTCTCGCAGGAAGTGCCAAGCGCCGAGGTTCACGCGCAGCTCGCCGAGGGGCCGCCCGGCGGCGACGCCTCGGCGCGGCAGGCGGCCGGCGAGCTGATGAGCGCCAACCTGGAATACGGCGACTTCGTCACCCTCGGCGGCCTGATCGTCGCCATCGCCGGCGCCGGCCTGGCGCTCGCTGGTCAGCGGTCACCGCGCGGCGAACCCGGGTAGCCGAGATGGCGCTTAGCCGGTCTGTGGCTGGCCAGTGAAGACCGCCAATTGAGCGTCGAAGGCGCGCTTGTAAGCCGGCCGCGCTTCGCCGCGGGCGACGTAGGCGGCCAAGTTCGGGTACTCGTCCAAGACGCCTGACATCCCCAGGCGAAGCAGCACCGACACCATCAACAGGTCGCCTGCGCTGAACGCTCCGTCGAGCCAGTCGGCATCGTCCAGGCAAGCGGACAACTGTCCTAACCGGGCGCGTATCCGGTCCCTCACCAGCGGCAGGCGCTCCTCGGCCCAAGGCTTGTCGCCCTCGACCATCTTGGCGTTTGAGAGATCGAGGATTGGCGGCTCCACCGTGTTGAGCGCGGCAAACATCCACGCGATCGCCCGCGCCCGGGCATTCGCATCGTCTGGCAGCAGGCCCGCGTGACGCTCGGCGATATGGAACACGATCGCCCCCGACTCGAACAGGGCGAGATCGCCTTCTTCATAGGTCGGAATCTGCCCGAAAGGATGGAGCACACGGTGCGCGGGTTCCTTCATCTCGGTGAACGAAACAAGCCGGACCTTGTAAGGCTGGCCCACTTCTTCGAGCGCCCAGCGAACGCGCATGTCACGCGCCAGTCCCCGGCCGCGATCGGGCGACTGTTTGAAAGCGGTTATGGTGGGGATCATTGGAAGGCTCCGGGAGATGCATGGCGCCGGAACGACGAACGGGCTCTGCGGAAGCCGACAGCGTCCTGAGTATTGTGTCCCTCGAACTTGCCCGACGCCAGCGAACCTGTCCGACCCGAAGCTGTACGGTCGCGCCGCGTCCGGGTAGTGGGGCACTTTGAAATATCGCTTACACGTTCACCACGCCAGGAATGCCCCAACAGTCCGGCTTACGCAGCCTGCTGGCGCTGGCGTTAGGCGAACATTTCGGAACGACCTTGCGGTCTTGCATGTCGGTACCCGGTACTGCACGCACGTAGCCGGCGGCCCTCATACACACCTCGATGTTGACAGACTGGTTCGCCTCGCACGCGGCAATCGCTTTGTTGAAAGCTTCGATGCCGCCGGGCCAACCGGGCGCGCTGTCGGGTGTGGTGCACGCCGACAAGGCCAACAGCAATGGAAAAGCGCCTCGCCTCATGCGGCGCAGCTTACGCCGCGACGCGCTTCTTGTAAGGCCCGCGCTTCGCCGGGACGGTCTCTGTCGCCTCCAGTACCGCCACTAGATCGGCCATTTCCCAGAGTTTGTCGGTGACGCCGGCTGCCCGGGCTTGACGAGGATTCACCGGCGTGAAGTGCTGGCGTCGCTGCGCTCGCTCGGCCAGGTCTTTGACATCGTGATGTTGCTAGAAAATCTGGGCCAGCGCGCCGGTCCGAACGGGCGCGCAACTGGGCAGGGGACCGATATCATCGGTGAATAGCGGTTTCACGTGAAACACTGCGCTGCGAGGAAACCTCAAAGCAAGCGCGCCCGAGGCCCCGGGGCGGTGTTAGCCGTGGCGGCCGGTCAGGACTGGAACGGCGTCTCCCCCTTCACCCGCGTCAGCTCGTGGGCGCCGATGCCGGGGAAGTCGAGGGTGATCGCGTCGACGGTCTTCTCGGCCGCAATGGCGCCGCCGCCGCCGCTGAAGGCGACGCCCACCATCGGGCCGCCGAGGTCGACGTAGGTCACCGGCATCGCGGTCGGCGCGGCGGTGGGCTTGCCGAGACTGTCGACCGGGTAGGACGAGACCTGCGCCGGGGTGAATTCGGTGACCATGCCGTTGCCGTCCGGGAAGCGCTCGATCCATTTGCCGAACACCGTGGAGGGAATGGCCGCTTGGCTGGCGCCGGCGAGCGCGCTCGCGAACACCAGGGCGAGGACAATTCGAGTGCGGTTCACGATCTGGCGTCCTTCCAGGAATCGGTTTCGTCGCTACAGCCTGCGGCCCAAATGACTAAGACTCCATCCACAGACCATAGGTCTGGGGCTTGCCGCGACGATACGTCTCTCTAGGTTGGCGCGCGGAAAAAGGGGCGTGCGTTGGTGGTGAGAGCGGCGCTGTTCGGCCTCGTGGGTCTAACGGTCGCCGCCCTGGTGGGGTGCGCGCCGGCGTCGCCCGATCTTGCGACCTGCAAGGCGACCGCGCCCAGCGACGACAAGGTCCCAGCCAAGCTGGCGGCCTGCGCCCGGGTCATCGCCGGCGGCGCGCAGGGCGAGGCGCTCGAGCAGGCGCTGGCCGGGCGCGGCGAGGCCTACCGGCTGTCGTCCAACCCCGAGCGCGCGATCCAGGATTTCGACCAGGCGTTGCGGTTGAACCCGCGCGACGGGGCGGCGCTGGACCACCGCGGCCTCGCCCACCTGGACCAGGACAAGACCGATCTGGCGCTGGCCGACTTCACCGAGGCCATCGGCGTCAACCCGGAGGATGGCGCGGCCTTCGACTATCGTGGCTATGCCGAGCGCACCAAGACCGCCTACGACGCCGCGATCGCGGACGAGAGCCAGGCGATCGAGCTCGAGCCGGCCGCGGCGCAGCCCTGGGCGAACCGCGGCTACGACTACGCCGCCAAACGCCAATGGGACTCGGCTATCGCCGACTTCAACGACGCGGTGCTGCGCGCGCCGCACGATTACATCTACGCCTTGCAGGGGCGGGCGGACGCGGAACGCGGCAAGGGCGACGCCAAGGCGGCCATCAAGGACTATGACGCGGTCCTGGGCGATCCGCATGGCGACAACGCGCTGGCCGACGCCGAGGCGGTGGTCGCACTCTCCCCACCCGGCGATCCCGAGGCCCTGAACACGCGGTGCTGGGTGCGCGGCGTGCTCGACACCGAGCTGCCGGCGGCGCTCGCCGATTGTGAACAGTCGCTGGCCGTTCGGCCCAACTCCGCCGAGACGCTGGACTCGCTGGCGTTCATCTACTTCCGGCAGGGGCGCTTCGATGCGGCCGTGAAGGCGTACAGCGCCGCGCTGACCGCCGACCCCAAGCAGACGCCGTCGCTGTTCATGCGCGGCGTCGCCAAGCTGCGCGTCGGCGACAAGACCGGAGAGGACGACATCGGCGCGGCGACATCCGACGACAATCGGGTCGCTGGCCGGTTCGCCGGTTGGGGCGTGAAGCCCTAAGGCAGCGGACCCACCCCCGCGCCCGGCCAGCCGAAGGCGGCGCCGCTCATTTGGCCGTCGGCAGCGACGAGGTTGGTGGCGTAGCGGCAGTCGCTGAGCACCCAGCCGGCGGCGGGCGGCGTCGACCAGGCCGTGCCGGGACAGCGCGCCGCCAGGCCGGAGCCCGTCGGTTTGCCGGTGGTCCAGGCCTCCCAGATGATCCGCCCGGCCCCCTTGGCGAAGAACGAGCGCTCCATGTTGTGCGCCTCGGCGATCGAGACGCGGTCGTAATGCTCGGCGATCACCGTCAGCTGCGTGATGGTGCGCACGGCGCCGTCGACAATCCAGGGCGCGGCCACATTTTCCAGCCGGTAGCGGGTGAAGGCGGAACTGAAGGCCAGGCAGAACGAGGGCGTGCGGCGGTCGCTGAGATGGGCGACGAGACCGGCCCAGCGGCCGGTCGGCGCGTCGGTGCGGAACGCCACCCAGCCCGTCCCGCCGCAGTGGGCGCCATAGAAGCCCTGCAGGTAGGGCTTGCCGCCGTCCTGGGTGAGCGCGATGCGTACGGTCGCGCCGTCCACGACATAGACCTCGCCGCCGTCGCCGTGCGCCGCGACGAAGCCGCCGGACGGCGAGAACGACCAGAGCGTCTCGGGTCCGTAAGCGCCCAGGATGGCGTCCTGCGCGACATAACCATCGGACGCCGGCCAGTCGCGGCGCCGCATCAGCATCGGGTCGGACGCGCGCTGCGGCGCCGCGCCGGGGCAGTTCGGCTCGGCCACTTCCAGCCGGCCGTCGGGGCAGCGCAGCTGGACCAGGAAAGCTTGGGGATCGGCGATGGTTCGCGACCCAAGCGGCGTGTCCGCGCGGCTGCAGCCGGCCAGCGAAAGCGCGGCCAGGGTGATCGGCAGCCGCATCATCCTCGCTGGCATCTGGCCTTTCCTCGTGGGGCGCGCTCAAATCAGCCTATGTTTTGCGAGCCGCGTCGAGCGGGCGGGCATGGGGGGGTGATGAAATGATCGGGCGGCTGGCCGTTTGCCTGGCGATGCTGTTGGCCTTCGGGTTCGCCGCGCCGGCGCAGGCGGACGAAATCTGGCAGACCCTGCCGGCGCCAAAGCCGCTCCCGCGCGCGGCCGTCACCACCTTCGTGCCGAACCTCGGCGCACGCATCTACATCACCACCTACGGCCACGGCTCGCCGGTGATCCTGCTGCACGGCGGCCTCGCCAACCAGCGCTACTGGGGCGACCAAGTCCCGGCCCTGACCCGCGCCGGCTACCGGGTGATCCTGATCGACAGCCGGGGCCACGGCCGCAGCACCCGCGACTCCCAGCGCTACACCTACGAACTGATGACCTCGGACGTGGTGGCGGTGATGGATCACCTGCGGCTGCAGAAGGCCGCCGTGGTCGGCTGGAGCGACGGCGCGATCGTCGCCCTGGTGATGGCGCTGAAGGTCCCCTACCGGCTCACCCACGTCTTTGCGTTCGCGGCCAACATGGACCCCAGCGGCGTCAAGGACGACACCGAGACCAATCCCACCTTCGCCCGCTTCAAGCGCCAGGCGGCCGACGACTACGCCCATCTCAGCGCGACGCCGAACGACTACGCCGATTTCCAGAACGCGATCGAGCAGATGTGGGCGACCGAGCCGAACTACACCGCCGCCGACCTCGCCAGTATCACCACCCCCGTCACCATCGTCGACGGCGACCACGACGAGGCGATCAAACGCCCGCACACGGAGTACCTTGCCCGCTCGATCCCCGGCGCGAAGCTGGTGATCCTGCCGCAGGCCAGCCATTTCGCCATGCTGCAGCAGCCGGCGGAGTTCAACGCCGCGGTGCTGGCGTTCCTGAAGGGGCGCTAGTCGGTCGCCAGGATCATGTTGCGCACCTGGGGATAGATCTGGGTCTGCCACTTGCGGCCGCTGAAGACGCCGTAATGGCCGACGCCGGGCTGCAGGTGGTGGCGCTTGCGGTTGGCGAAGATGCTGGAACACAGGTCGTGCGCGGCCACGGTCTGGCCCACCGCGCAGATGTCGTCGCGCTCTCCCTCCACCGTCATCAGCGCGGTCTTGCGGATCGCCTTCGGGTCGACCTTGCGGTTGCGCCAGATCAGCTCGCCCTTCGGCAACAGGTGCTGCTGGAACACCCTGCCGACGGTCTCGAGGTAGAACTCCGCGGTCAGATCCAGCACCGCGAAATACTCGTCGTAGAAGGTCTTTGACGCCGCCGCCTCGTCGCGCCGGCCGGTGGCGAGCAGCGCGAACATGTCGACGTGGGAGTCGACGTGGCGGCCGAGGTTCATCAGCATGAACGCGGTCAGCTGCATGAAGCCCGGGTAGACCCGCCGGCCGGCGCCGGCGAACCTGGCCGGCACGGTGCTGATCAGTTGCTGCTCGAACCACTCGATCGGATGGCTCGTCGCCAACAGGTTGACCGTTGTCGGGTTGATGCGCGTATCGACCGGTCCGGCCATCAGGGTGACGCTGCGCGGCGTCGCTGGATGGTCGTCCTCGGCCATCAGCGCCACCGCCGCCAGTGCGTGGGCGCAGGGCTGGCAGACGCCGATCAGGTGGGCGCCGGGGCCGATCACCTCCAGGAAATCGATCACATGGGCGACGTATTCGTCGAAGCCGAACGGGCCTTCGCTCAGCGGCGCGTCACGGGCGTTGCGCCAGTCGGTGATGTAGACGTCGTTCTCCGGCAGCAGGGTCTCGACCGTATTGCGCAGCAGGGTGGCGAAGTGGCCGCTGAGCGGCGCCACCAGCAGGATCCGCGGCTGCACCGGATCGCCCGCCTTGCGGAACCGCAGCAGGTCGCCGAACGCGGTGTGCGCCGCCACCTCCTCGCGGACCGGGACGGCCTCGCCGCCGACGGTCACGCTGTCGATGCCATAGCGCGGCCGGTGATGGGTCAGCCCGGCGCGGGTCAGCATCTCCCACGACGCGGAGAAATGGGACAACGGCGGCAGGTCGCGCAGCCATGGCGGCCCGAGCGCCAGCGCGCCGTTCGCCCAGCCCGCGGCCAGGCGAGCGGGCGCAAGCAGGTCGGCGGCAACCTGGAAGGCTTGGTAGCGCATGGCCCCCGCGGGTCCGTTTTCGTGACGCCGATGCTTGGGCCACAGCCGGCCGCCTGCGCTCGCCGCCGAGTGCGCGGCGCAGCGCGGGAGGTCCAAGGTGCGCCACACTAGGCGCCCGCAAACGCTGGGCGCCGAAAAATGCGCCATCGCCGAGCGGCCAAGGCGACCTCGCGTCTGGCGTTGGACGGCGAGATGGGCGAGGCTCTAGGCCAATCTGGTCAGCACACCAGAGGCGTCCATGGCGAAGGCCTCCCTTACCATCTCCAGCCGCAACTATTCGTCCTGGTGCCTGCGCGGCTGGCTGATCTGCAAGTTCGCCGGACTGGACTTCGAGGTGGTCAAGGTCCCGCTCGACGACGCCTCGGCCCGCGCCGAGCTGCTGCTGCTCTCACCCTCGTTCCTGACCCCGTGCCTCACCTACGACGGCCTGCAGGTCTGGGACACGCTCGCGATCGCCGAGTTCCTGCACGAGACGCTGCCGGGCGCGAAGCTGTTGCCGGCGGATCGCGACGCGCGGGCCCATTGCCGCGCCATCTGCGGCGAGATGCACTCCGGCTTCGCCAACCTCAGGGCCGCCCTGCCGATGAACCTCAAGGCCAGCCACCCCGGCTTCAAAGTCTGGGCGGGGGCCCAGAGCGACGTCGACCGCGTCGCCGTGATCTGGCGCGAGCAGCTGGCGGCGTCCGGGGGACCGTTCCTGTTCGGCGAACTCAGCCTGGCCGATGCGATGTACGCCCCGGTCTGCACCCGCTTCGTCACCTACGACGTTGCGCTGGATAGCGAATGCGCGGCCTATCGCGACCGCGTCGTCGCGCTGCCGCAGATGCGCGAGTGGAAGGCCGCGGCGCTGCAGGAGCCTGACGAGGTCGAGGAGCTGGAAGTCGAGTTCTGACGCGATGGCCGACGATACGCCCCACCCCGCCCACGAGATCGTGCCGACCACCGGACGGCGCCTCGCCCTGCCCAACGGTCCGATCTTCGCCCTCCAGCGCGGCGCCGACGCCGACTATGAGCTGGGCGCGTTCCGCGCCTGGGCCGGCTACCGCGATCTGGGCTCTGATGCGGCAACCAATGGGCTGGCGCTATTCCAGCACGTAATCAGTTTCGGCCCATCGGAAGCGTCGGGCCGCACTGGCGTTCACTGCCACCTGGCCCACGTCCACATCGTCATCCCGACCTCGGGCCGCGGCGTCTTTTCCTATGACGGCGTCGTCACCGAGGCGGTCCCGGGCGACGTCATCGTCCAGCACGGCGGCACCGTGCACGACCAGTTCGCCTACTCCTACGCCGCCGCGACGGCCGAGGAGAACAAGAAGACCCCGATCAGCCTCGAGCCCGTCCCCACCGACGCGCCGCCGCAGTCGTTCGGCTTCCTCGAACTGTTCGTGCCCCGCCTGATCGCCGATGTGGAAATCATCCCGCCGGCTGACGTGACGCCCGCCGACCAGGCCACCGCCTGGGACCATCCCTACCACGCCGCGGGCAGCAGCTATTACCTGCAGACCGCCAGCGCCGCGACCGCAGCCTACCACCCGGTCGCCGGCCACCCGGACCTGGAGGCGCGGGACTGCCACACCTGGGAACCGACGAACGAACTCGTCGCCGCCTGGATCGTCCGCCCGGCCGCCGGCGCCTCGGGTCGCGCGATCCGCCTCGACCTCCCTGGCGAGGTCACCGGCCTGACGCTGGTGTTCGTCGCGTCCGGGTCGGCAATCGCTCAGGGCGCTGGGGGTGTCGACATCGTCATCGGGCCCGGTGACGCCCTGACCGCCACGGGGCAGGAGATCTCCCTGGCCGGGCCGTCGCCCGACCTGCGACTGGTGATGTTCAAGATTTCCGAACGCGCCGAAGCGCTCTGCGAACGCTCCCCGACCGAGATCGAGCGCCTCAAAGCGCTGGGCCCGGCCATTATCACCCGCCGCGTCGTCCGCCCCGCCCACGACGACCGCCCGGTGAACTTCCTGCGCGACGAGGACGCGGCGCCGGTCTGATCGCGCCGCCGTGGCGCTGGCCTCGGCGCCGGCGTTTTGAACTGGCTATCGGGGCTCCTCCATGACCACGCTGCGTCGGTCTTCCGGCGGAAGGCGGACTGTTCCCTGCGAACCGAATCCTTCGATCGGCCGCAATCGGGCCTGTCCGTCGTAACCCGCGGAGAGAACACCAACGTGCGCGTCTCCCTATCAGCCGGCCTCACCGTCTTCGCCATCATCTGTCTGGCGGCGTGCCACCAGGCCGCGCCGTCCTCAGTGGGGGCGAATGCGTCGACGTCGACCGCTCCAACGCCAGCGGGGGGATCGGGCGACACGTCGGGCGGCGGCAAATACGCCTGCGTCATGGCCTACGAAGGCAAGACCGTCACCTGCGCCATCTACTCGGATTTCGGCAGCGACATCAGCCTGGCGGGCTCGAAGCGGGCTTGCGCGTCGGCAAACCAGCAGACCATAGCCGCGACCTGTCCTTCCCAAGATCTGATCGGCTGTTGCACCCACAAGGATCCTGGCAGCCCGACAAATGAGGACTGCTCCTATAAAGGTCCGCTGGCGGGGACCGCCGGCCCCGCCAGCTGCGCCCAGACCGCTGGCGTCTGGTCGGCCACCCCGTGACCGCGAGGGACAACGCCCCGGCCGATAGGCGCATTCGCCTCTACAGGCGCGGTCTGATCCTGGCTGGTGCGGCGGCTGTCTCCATCGCCATGGCGGCCTGCAACCAGCCGGCGCAAGCGCCCAACGCTACGGCGGCGGCGCCATCGGCGTCCCAAGCGGCGGGGCCCAGTGCGGCTGGAACCCCGACCGTCGCACAGAGCGCCTGCGACAAGCTGGCCGCCCCGCCGGTTCCGCTCGCCCAGCAGACCCAGCCCGCGGCCGCGGTCGACTGGAACCAGGCGATCGCCGTCTGCACCAAGGCGGTGAGCGAAAGCCCTGCACAGCCGCGCTTCGAAGCCGAACTCGGCCGGGCCTACCAAAACACCAAGAACTATTTCGAGGCCGCGCACCACTACCGGATCGCCGCCGACGCCGGCTCGCCTCAGGGCGAGGAAGCTTTAGGAGTCGCCTACTACAGCGGGCTCGGCGTGGTGAAGAACAACAGCACGGCCTTCGACCTGTTCTCTCGCGCGGCCGCGGCGGGCAATCCCTACGCGATGGCCAACCTGGGCGCGATGTATGGCAACGGCGACTTCGTGCCGCGCGATGACGCCAAGGCCCTCGACTGGTTCGACCGGGCGATCGCAGCGGGCGACGCCGGCGCCCTCACTCAGGTCGGCATCGCCTTCTTCTACGGCCACGGCGCGCCCGTGGACTATCCGATGGCGGCGCAATATTTCCAGCAGGCCGCCGACCTGAACGACGGCTACGCGTTGAAGTTCCTGGCTGTGATGTACGAGCGCGGGCTGCTAGGCCCGGCGGACCCCGCCAAGGCCGCCAGCCTGCGCGATCGCGCTCAGCTCGTCGACCCGCAGAGCGCCACGCCAAGCGTCCCACTACCGCGCGCCGTCACTCAGCACCGCTACGCCTCCCGCGCCGGCTACGCGTCCGGCGGCGGCCGGGGCGCCTCCGGTGAGGCGCTGCCCGACGATCCCAACGCCAACAACCAGTTCTACACCGGCTCAGTCGCCGTCAATCACTGGCATCACATCGCGACGCGGCTGCCACGTTGCTGGCCGATCTGCAGCCTGAAGCAGTGACGGCGTCCGTCCCGGAGAGTCGGTTCATGTCCCAGTCAACCCCAGGCCAGGTGTCCTTCCTTGAGATCGGCTCGAAGGATGCGGCTGCGATCCGGGCCTTCTTCGGCGCCGTGTTCGGCTGGCCGTCTCACGACGAGGCCTGGATGCAGGCGCCGACGATGAAGGTCGGGACGCATGGCGATGATCCGGCGCCGCAGATCTACGTCTACTTCAAAGTCGACGACCTCGAGGCGGCGGCCGGGCGAGTACGCGCCGCCGGCGGCGAGGCGGGGGCGGCGACGGACGAGCCCGGCTTCGGTCGCTTCGTGAACTGCGTCAGTCCCGGCGGCGTCGCGTTCGGACTTCACTCGCCGCCGCTCACGCTTTGAGGGCCAGGCAACTCAGCGCGGCCCCTGGGATCGAGGCTTTCGGGCGCGCCTACTCCTTCGCCCGCTCCATGTAAGAGCCGTCCTCGGTGTGGACCACCACCTTGGTGCCGACGGTGATGTAGGTCGGGATCATGATGCGCAGGCCGTTGGCGAGCACGGCGGGCTTGTAGGAGCCGGACGCGGTCTGGCCCTTCACCACCGGCTCGGTCTCGACGATCTCCAGCGTCACCCGCGCTGGCAGCTCCATCGAGATGGGCACGCCGTCGTGGGTGGAGATGTGCACCAGCATACCGTCCTGCAGGTAGACCGCCAGGTCGCCGACGATCTCCGGCGGCACGTCGATCTGGTCGTAGTTGGCCGGGTCCATGAAGTGGTAGCCGTCGCCGTCCTGGTAGAGGAACGAGTACTCGCGCTCGTCGACGAAGGCGCGCTCCACCTGCTCGGTGGTGCGATAGCGCTCCGACACCTTCACCCCGTCGGAGATGCGGCGCATGTCGAGCTGCGTCACCGGCGTGCCCTTGCCGGGGTGGATGTTCTGGGCGGTCAGGACCACGTAGAGCTTGCCGGCGAGATCGACGACGCTGCCCTTCCTGAGTTGGCTGGCGGCTACCTTCACGAAAACCCTCGAATCTGGGGCGCTGGCCGCCCGAATAGGGCGCGGACCTATCGCAAACGGCCCCAGATCACCAGCGGGAACGGCCGAGCTGGCCGGACGCGGCTCAGTCGCCGCTGCCGTAGGGCCGGGTGATCACTTCGAGCAGGTGGCCGTCGGGATCGGGGAAATAGACGCCGCGACCGCCGTCATTGTGATTGATCTGACTCGGGCGGCGGCGGGCAGGGTCGGCCCAATGATCCAGCTTGCGCGCCTCGATGCGGCCGAGCACGGCGTCGAAGTCGGCCTCGTCGATCAGGAAGGCGTAGTGCTGCATCGCGATCTCGCCGTCGCGGGTGGCGAAGTCCATCGAGACGCCGTTGTCGAGATTCACGACATCGAAGTGCGCGAACTTCTCCGGCGGCGGCCGGCCCAGCATGTCGGCCAGGAATCTCGAAGAGGCCGCCTGATCGCGGCACCAGACGATGGTGTGGTTGAGTTGCGCGCTCATGGCGGTCTCGCTGCGGCTGTTGGCGTCTTCCCTAAAGTTAGGTCCCCGGCGACGGTTTGCAATTTGCGCTGCGGCGCGGCGCGCGAGCGATGACGTGCTAGGAACCGGCGCGTGCGCACCCCCTCCCCTGCCCCGTTCTGGCGGCGCGACATCCATGAGGATCGCCGACCCCGCCTGATCGCCCGCGGCGCGATCACCCGCGCCTTCAGGGCCTGGTTCGAGGCGCGGGACTTTGTCGAGGTCGAGACCGCGGCGTTGCAGGTCTCGCCCGGCAACGAGACCCATCTGCACGCCTTCGCCACCGAGATTGTCGGGCCGGCGGGCGAGCGGGCGCCGCTTTATCTGCACACCTCGCCCGAGTTCGCTTGCAAGAAGCTGCTGGCGGCGGGCGAGCCGCGGATTTTCGATTTCGCTAGGGTGTGGCGCAACCGCGAGCGCGGCCCGCTGCACCATCCCGAGTTCACCCTGCTGGAATGGTACCGCGCCGAGGAGCCCTATCAGACGCTGATGGCGGACTGCGCCGCCCTGATGGGGCTCGCCGCCGAGACGGCCGGCGTCAAGGTGTTCGACTTCCGCGGCCGCCGCTGCGATCCGTTCGCCCAGCCGGAACGGATCACCCTGGCCGAGGCGTTCCAGCGTTTCGCCGACATCGACCTGCTGGCGACGATCGCCTCCGACGGCGCGGCCAACCGCGACGCCTTGGCCGGCGAGGCGCAGGCGGCGGGTATCCGCACTGCCGCGGACGACAGCTGGTCGGACATCTTCAGCCGGGTGATCGTCGAACGGATCGAGCCCCGGCTCGGGACCGGGCGGCCGAGCATCCTTTACGAATATCCGATCAGCGAGGCGGCGCTGGCGCGGCCGGCGCCCAGTGATCCGCGCGTCGCCGAGCGGTTCGAGTTCTATGCCTGCGGCGTCGAGCTGGCCAATTGCTTCGGCGAACTGACCGACGCGGCCGAGCAGCGCCGCCGCTTCGAGGCGGACATGGCGGTGAAGCAGCGCCTCTACGGCGAGCGCTATCCCATCGACGAAGACTTCCTGGCCGCCCTCGCCCAGATGCCGCCCGCCAGCGGCGCCGCGCTCGGCTTCGACCGCCTCATCATGCTGGCGACCGGCGCGGCGCGGATCGAGGAGGTGCTGTGGACGCCGGTTGCCCTGCCGCCGGCGCCGGGCGCATAGGCGGCCGATGACTGCCACCACCCTTCGCAGCGCCGAGGCGCTGGCCGACGCCGGCCTGCTGGAGCGCGATCGCCTGCCGGCGCTGGCGCAGGTCGCGGCGCGCTACGCCGTGGCGATCACCCCCGCGCTTGCCGAGCTGATCGATCCCGCCGACGCCGCCGACCCGATCGCCCGCCAGTTCCTGCCCAGCGAGGCGGAGCTGGCGGCGGCGCCGGGCGAGCACGCCGACCCGATCGGCGACGACGCCCACAGCCCCGTCCGCGGCGTCGTGCACCGTTACCCAGACCGGGTGCTGCTGAAGGCGACCCACACCTGCGCCGTCTACTGCCGGTTCTGCTTTCGCCGCGAGATGGTCGGGCCTGGCAAGGCCAAGGCGCTGTCGCCGGCGGAACTGGACGCGGCGCTGGCCTACATCGCCGGCGACCCGGCGATCTGGGAAGTGATCCTGACCGGCGGCGATCCCCTGATGCTCTCGCCGCGCCGGCTGTCGGCCCTGATGGGAAGGCTGGCCAGGATCGAGCACGTGAAGGTGGTGCGCTTCCACAGCCGCATCCCGGTCGCCGACCCGGCGATGATCACCGCCGAACTGGTTGCGGCGATGAGGAGCCCCACCCAGGCGACGTTCGTCGCCCTGCACGCGAACCACCCCCGCGAGCTGACCGCCGCCGCCAGGGCCGCCTGCGCCCGGATCATCGACGCCGGCATGCCGATGCTGAGCCAGACCGTGCTGCTGGCCGACGTGAACGACGATGCGGCGGTGCTGGGAGCGCTGATGCGCGCCTTCGTCGAGGCCCGGATCAAGCCCTACTACCTGCACCACGGCGACTTGGCGCCCGGCACGGCCCATTTCCGCACCAGCCTGGATGCCGGCCAGGCGCTGATGCGCCAGCTGCGCGGCGAGCTCTCCGGCCTTTGCCAGCCGACCTACATGCTCGACCTCCCCGGTGGCCACGGCAAGGTCCCGGTCGGACCGGGATATGTGGCGGGGGATCTGGACGGCTGCGTCAGCGTCGAGGACCCGTGGGGCGGCGTACACGCCTATCCGCCGAGCTAGCGGCCCTTAAATCCCGTCGCCACCAGAAACACTTCGGAACTCTCACGCCGGCTGGCCTTGGGCTTGATGGTGCGCACCTCGGCGAAGGCGCGCTTCAGGATAGCGATCACCTCGGCGGTCTCGCCGCCCTGGAACGCCTTGGCGACGAAGGCGCCGCCGGGCCGCAGCGTCGTC
>DATNIH010000188.1:0-12740 GCA_035604515.1 Caulobacteraceae bacterium
CGTCGAGCGTCTCGTAGTACTTCCGCCCGCCCAGCGTGTCGGCGCAATAGAGCACGATGTGCTTGGCCTGCGGCTTCAACCCCGCCAGGTCCATCAGCGCGCCGAACCTCGCCCCGGTCCACTCGCCGATGCAGCTCCAGCCCTCGACGCAGTCGTGGCGGGTGATCTGGGTGCGGGACGGCAGCGCTTTGATCTGGTCCAGGCTCAGCGTCAGTGGCCGCTCGACCAGGCCACCCACCACCAGCTTCCAGTCGGCGAAGGTGTTCGCGACCATGGCCTGGTAGTCGGCGTCGGGCGGGTTGACGGTGCCGTTGGCCTTGAACGCCGGGGTGATGTCGGCGCGGGTGAACTCGCGGGCCAGCGCGCCGCGGCCCAGCAGCCGCTGCACCCGCCGGTTCAGCACCTCGGCGCCGGAGAGCGCCTTCACCACCTGCGGGTTCTCGGCGATCTGGTCGCAGCCGGAGAGCCAGAGGGCGCCGAGCGCGGCGCCGGCGCCTTGCAGCAGACCGCGGCGGGCCAAGACGCTTCTGGGGAGGGTCATGGCGCATCTCCGATCGGTTCAGGCAGCACAGGCGGTGGCGGCGTGACCTCGATGGCGTAGCGGCCGGTGATCATCGAGCGGACGTTGTTCCAGGTCCCCGACAGCACCACCATCACCATGTGCACGAAGAAGAACAGCACGATCAGGCTGGCGGTGATGAAGTGGATCGAGCGGGCCGACTGGCGCCCGGCGAAGAGGTCGATCAGCCAGGGGAAGTCGGCGTCGAGGCTCGGTGACATGGTCATGCCGGAGAGGATCATCACCGGCAGCAGCACGATAACGACGCCGAGGTACGCGCCCTTCTGCAGCACGTTGTAATGCCGCGCCTCCTCGCCCTTCGGGAACCTCAGCCGCATGTGGTCCCAGATCTCGTGCAGCACGTGGCGCGGCTTCAGCTGGCCGAGCGTCGGGGCCAGGTCGCGCTTCAGGTGGCCGCCGATCACCGCGCTGGCCAGGTAGAGCGAGAGGTTGATGGCGAACACCCAGGCGAAGAAGAAGTGCCAGCGCCGCCCCAGCGCCAGGTAGCGCACCGACGGGATGGTCAGCCAGGCGGGGAAGCCACGCGAGACCACGACGCCGTGATCGCGCGAAGCGCCAAGGAAGCCGGTGGTGTCGAACGGGTGGCCATTGATGAGCGTGACGCCGTGCAGGCTGCCGTGGCTCTGATAGGCGCCCAGGCCGAACCAGGGATGGCCGAACTGCGACTGCTGGCCGAAATAGAGGTCGGGGTGGGCGTTGAAGATCTGCAGGCCGGAAAGCAGCAGGAAGCAGAGGCTGATGGCGTTGATCCAGTGCGTGATCCGCACGAGCGCGCTGTGGCGGCGCACCAACACCGTCTGCGGTCTGGGCGGCTTCGGCGGCGGCGGCGGGGCGGTCATGGCGGCGATCCCTTGAGATCGGGCGCACTTTAGCGGCGCCACGGGCTCTAGTACGTGGCAAAAGGGCGGTTGGTTACCCGGCGGTTCGCCGTAACCGATGCCAGGGGCGGCGCGAACTACGGAAGGTGGCTTGGCCGACACCGAGACCGTGCTGAAGGAGCTGATGCTGCGCGGGCTGGCCGGTGACGGCGCGGCGCATGCGCGGCTGCTTGGCGCGTTGGCGGGCCACCTGCGCGCCTACTTCGCCCGCCGGGGCGCGGACGCCGACGCGGAGGACCTGGTGCAGGAGACGCTGCTGGCGATCCATCTGAAGCGCGACACCTATGACACCCGCCAGCCGTTCACGCCGTGGGCCTACGCGGTTGGCCGCTACAAGCTGCTGGACCACTTCCGCCGCCAGGGCGTTCGCCGCGCCGTGCCGCTGGAGGACGCCGGCGTCCTGCTGGCGTCGGAGAACCCGGAAGAGGGGGCGGTTCGCCGCGACCTCGACCGGCTGCTGGGCGAGCTGGCGCCGCGGCAGCGCGCGCTGATCGAGGACGTGAAGCTCGCCGGCCACTCGATCGAGGACGCCGCGCAGCGCCAGGGCTTCACGCCCGGCGCCGCCAAGGTCGCCATCCATCGCAGCCTGCAGAAGCTGGCCGGGAAGGTGCGGTCATGAGGACCGACGCCCTTGTCGCCCTGCTCGCAGGGGACGCTGGCCGGGCCAAGGCGCGGGCTTTCGGGCCACGGCTGCTGATCGCCGCCCTGGCGGGCGCCGCGATCTCGACCGCGGTCCTCGCGGTGTGGCTTGGCTTTCGGCCGCTGATGCCGGCGATGCATTCGTCGCCGTTCTGGATGAAGGTCGCCTACACCGCGCTGCTGGCCGCGGCGGCGCTGATCGCCGCCGTCGGACTGGCCAGGCCGGGCGGGCGGATCGGCGCGGCGCTGCTGCTGGGCGGCGTCACGGTGGCCTGGCTGGCGATGATGGCGGGCCACGAGACCATGCGCGCGGCGCCGGGCGACATGCCGCGGCTGTGGATGGGCGTCAGCTGGAGCGTCTGTCCGTTCCGCATCCTCGCGCTGGCGGCCCCGGTCTTCGCGGTGGTGATCTGGGCCATGCGCCGCGCCGCGCCGACCCGGCCCACGCTGGCTGGCGCCGCGGCCGGGCTTTTCGCCGGCGCGGTCGGGGCGACGGTCTATGGACTCTATTGCCAGGAGGCGACGGCGGCGTTCGTGGTCACCTGGTACTCGCTGGGCCTCGCGGCTTGCGCCGCGATCGGCGCGGCGGTCGGGACGCGCCTGCTGCGCTGGTGAGCGCTTCTCGCGGCTGACGGCGTAACCCCTCACCTTCCCACGATGCTGACGCATCGCGGGAAGGTGAGGGGTTACGCCGCCGGCGGAGTGTTGGCGCTAGGGCTGGCGCACCGCCCACAGGATCGCCTCGCGCACCAGGTCGGGGCGTTCCATCGGCAGGAAGTGGGTTGTGCCGGGGATGGTGTCGATGCGGATGCGGCCGCTGGCGGTCAGCTGGTCGATCTGACCTTCGATCCGCCCGGGCGACTCAGCGTCGGCGCGCAGGATGTGGATCGGGCAGACCGAGCGCTCGAACGCCGCCCAGCTGTCGTGCTCCTGGTTCACGTAGTTGGAGACTTCCCACTCCGGCGTGCAGGCGAGCTCGACCGTCCCGCCGGCGGCGTCATGGAAGCCGGCGGCGACGTAGTCCTGCAGCATCGCCTCGGTCCAGGTGCGAAAGGCGCCGCGGCCGCGATAGGCGTCGACCACCGCGGCGCGGCTCGGGAAGCTCCGCCGCCGCCGGATTGCGCCGGCGACCATCGGCGAGGCCCGCATCGCGTCAGCCTCCACGCGCGTCGCCGACGGGGGGCGGATCACCGGGTCGAGCAGCGCCAGCGCCTTCACCCGCGACGGCGCCTCGGCGGCGGCCAGCAGCGAAGCCGTGCCGCCCATCGAGTGCCCGGCCAGCGCCACGCGCCCCAGCTGCATCGCGTCCAGGAACGCCAGCAGGTCGTCCTTCAGGTCGAGCCAGGAGGTGCGCGGCCGGTCGGTGGGTAGCGTCGTCGCGCCGTGGCCGCGCTGATCCGGCGCCAGGATGCGCATTGAGAGCGCCAGTGGGGCCAGGATGGTGCGGTAAGCCCGGGCGTTGAAGCCGTTGGCGTGCAGGAACACCAGGTCCGGCGCGCGGTCCTCAGGTCCGTAGTCGAGATAGGCGAATTCGCCCGGTCCGGTCGGCGAGCCCATGACGAGGCGGCGGGCGCGGGGCTCGTAGGCGAGATCGGCATCCAAATCGGCGGCTCCGGGTTGCTTTCGGGTGCTAGGCTGCGCCCCTAAGGTAAGTCCACCCCAAGCGCGAAGGCGGCGCGGCATGAAACTGCGGACCATCGGCTACGAGGCTGCGCCGCAGGCCGCGGTGATCGACTGCTTGAAACACGCCGGGGTCGAGGTGCTGATCGACGTGCGCGCGGTGGCGTCGTCCCGCCGCGCCGGCTTCTCCAAGACGATCCTCGCCGCCAGCCTCGCGGCGGTCGGCATCGACTACGTCCACCTGCGCGCGCTTGGCACGCCGAAGGCCGGGCGACAGGCCGTGCGTGCTGGCCACATCGCCGAGATGGAGCGGATCTACGCGGCGCACCTGACCGAACCGGAGGCGCAGCTGCAGCTCTCCGCGGCGCTCGACATCGCCAAGGAACGGCCAGCCGCCCTGCTTTGCTACGAAGCCGATGCGCGGCACTGCCACCGGCGCATTGTCGCTGGGCGGCTCGAGCAAGCCGCAAAGTTCGAGGTGGATGACCTGACGCCCTGAGAGGGCGGGACGAGCGCGTCTACTTGGCGTCCTTGTTGTCCGGCGGGGTCTGACCGGTCGCGGCCTGGATCAGGGCGGCGATGTGGTCGGTCGAGTCGGCCGCTTGGTTCAGCATCTGCATCGGCGCCGAGCCGGGACGGACAGCGGCGGCCACCTGGCTCGCCGCGGACTGGGCCATGGCGACGGCGGCGTCGGAGGCCGCGGCGATCTTGGCCGAGGCGGCGGTCGCGGCGTCCTGATAGATGAAGCCGTAGGTCGGATAGACGGTGGTTCCGAGGTTGTGGGACGGGTCGTTCCACACCTTGACCTGGCTCCAGTCGCCGTTGGGGGACACGTCGACCACGGTGACGTTGCGTTCGACCTGGCCGCGCGAGCCGTTGATCAGCGACCAGTTGGCCTGGCTGATCTGAATCACGCGGTCGGTCAGCACCTGGCTCACCACCGCGACGTGGCCGAGCCGCATGCGGCCGGTCGGACGGAAGCAGAGCACGGCGCCGGCCTTGGGCACGAAGCCCGTTTCGTACTTGCCGGCGGCCTGGCTCCACCAGGTCCACGCGTCACCGAAAATCTGGATGCCGGAAACCAGGCGGGCGAAGGGCACGCATTGCCAATAGTCGTCGGCGAAAGCGCCACCGGGCGCGAGCACGACTGCTACAGCTACAAAAAGGGCGCCGAGAGCGTTTCTCGCTCGTCCAAGCATGCTGCCGATGTCTCCCGCCGCCGATAGGTGAGGGGATAACCCTGACTTACGGCAATGAAAAGAGTCTTTACCGCGCATGGGCGGTCGCAAAGTTGTGAGGGTGCGCCGCCGCACGCCAAAGTTTGATGCGTTCGCGCGCGGGTCGTTCGATCAGGTGATGCGCGATCGCCGCCACCGGCACTACAGAAACGAGGAAGATCAGCCACAGTGGAAGCGGCAACTGTTTGCCTTGGAGGTGCAAGGTCTTCACCGCGAGATTTACGAAGAGCACCTCCCAGGGGATACAAACCATATAGACCGCGTAGCTCACCTCGCCGAGATAGACGAGGAAAGGGTGCGATCCCAACCGACCACCCGCCTTGGAAACTTGCGCCAGTGAAATAATCAGCCCCCCGAATGCTGAAACGGTGAGCATGTCAGGCGCCCCAAATTGGGCACAGGCGAGCGCGCCGAAGCCGAAAAATGCGGCGCCCGCGAGCGCTTTGCGGCGATCCGCCGCGCCGGCGCGCCAGGCCAGATAAAGCGCGCAGCCGAGCGCGAAACACGGCACGATTCGCAGCGCGCCCCAGGCGATGGTGGCCTGGGTGAGCGGAAAGCCGGCGAATCGCTCGAAGCCGACGTAGAGCGCCGCCAGCAGCGCCAAGGCGCCCGCCACGGCGACGCCGGGCCAGCGCCGCAGCGCCAGCGTGGCGGTCGCGAACACCGGAAAGGTGAGGTAGGCGAACCACTCGGCCGAGATCGACCAGGAGGGATGGTTCCAGCCGGCTGCCGGCGCGAGCCCCCAGGCCTGCACCATGGCGAGGTTGGCAGGCAGGGCGGGCAGCGACAGCACGTTGGGGTCGACCGTCAGACCGAGCGCGACGGCGGCGGCCGCCATCAGCCCGATGCCGATCATGGTGGCGATATGCAGCGGATAGATCCGCGCGATCCGGGCCCAGATGAAGTCGCCGTACTTGAACCGGCCGGCCTCGAACGGCGGCAGGTAGACGTGGCAGAGGATGAAGCCCGAGAGCACGAAAAAGCACTCGACCCCGAGATAGCCCTTGGCCACCAGCGGCGGCGTGCCGGCGACGGCCAGGTGCGGCCAGTAGTGGAACAGCACCACCCACATCGCCGCGAAGAAGCGCAGGGAGGTCAGCGGCTTGATGTTGGCCGGGAATTCCATCGCGGGGAATTGTCTCCCAGCGGGCCAACCGGAAGCCCGCGGGGGCCGCGGCTGCAAATGGTAAGCCAAAAGTTAAGATGGCCCGCAATCGAGGTTACCCTGCGTGCGCCGGGCCTCCATATGCGGGCGGCTCAGGCTCGGAGACACTGCCATGACCGACATCACCACCGCCGGCGCGTTCGGCCTCGGCGACCGCAACGTGAACCGCATGGGCTACGGCGCGATGCAGCTCGCCGGACCCGGCGTGTTCGGCCCGCCGAAGGATCACGCCGCCGCGCTGGCGGTGCTGCGGGAGGCCGTGGCGAGCGGGGTCAACCACATCGACACCAGCGACTTCTACGGCCCGTTTGTCACCAACCAGGTGATCCGCGAGGCGCTCCACCCCTATCCGGACGACCTGATGATCGTGACCAAGGTCGGGGCCGTGCGCGGCGCCGACGCATCGTGGAACCCCGCGCACGCGCCGGACCAGCTTGTCAGCGCGGTCCACGACAACCTGCGCAATCTTGGGGTCGAGGCGCTCGACGTGGTGAACCTGCGCGTCATGGGACACGGGCCCACCGAAGGTTCGATCGGGGAGGGATTCAGCACGCTGGCCAAGCTCCAGCGCGATGGTTTGATCCGACACCTGGGGCTCAGCAACGCGACCTCCGTCCAGGTCGCCGAGGCGCGCCGCATCGCCGAGGTGGTCTGCGTGCAGAACCTCTACAACCTCGCCAATCGCGGCGACGACGCCTTGGTCGATGAGCTGGCGGACATGGGCGTCGCCTACGTGCCCTTCTTTCCCCTGGGCGGCTTCGCGCCGCTGCAGTCCTCGATCCTGTCGGACGTGGCGGCCGAGCTTGGCGCAACGCCGATGCAGGTGGCGCTCGCCTGGCTGCTTCGCCGCGCGCCCAACATGCTGCTGATCCCTGGCACCTCGTCGCTGGCGCACCTGCGCGAGAACCTCGCCGCGGCGGAACTCAGGCTGCCGGACGAGGCGCTGGCCCGCCTGGACGGGATCGGCGGCGACCAGGCTGCATGAACGTGCGATTGCGGCGATGGCGCGCCTTCTCGGGCGCATTCGCCAGTATGCGATCGCTACGCCCGCCAGAGCGCCATGATGTTTGGGCGCAGGTGTCTAGGCTATCGCTCCCACTCAGGCGACGAGCGCGACCGTCCGGCGCCGGCGCAGACCCGCGCCAATCGCGCCAAAGCCCATAATCATCAGAGTCCACGATGCCGGCTCTGGCACGCCGCCGGCCACAGGGCCGTGGTCCACCGTACGGGTGAAGGCGCAGGCCGCCGTCTGCGAGGCGCAGGTGTCGAAGAACGCCACGTCGCCCAGGTGGTTGTTCTGGGCGTCCCAGTACTGGGCGAAGATCCCCGCGTCGTAGAAGGTGTAGGTCCCGTAAGGGGCGATGCCGCCCGTCGGATTGAAGGTCCCGAACAGGAAGTCGGTGGAGCTGCCCGGCTGGAGGTCGAGGTTTGTCGAAAACGGCAGGCCGCTGGGGGGGAAGGCGAAGTCGAAACCGTACGGCGGGCCGCCGCAACCGGTGGTGAAGGTTCCGCTGCAGGAGAAGTACACGTTGACGTCCGAATGGCTTATCAGCGCCGGGTCGATGCCTGCGGCGATGAGGTCCGCGTTGTCGACGCCAGACGTCACGTTGCCACTGCCGTCGGTCATGATCGCCTCGGAGCCGCCGTCGATGGCGACGGTGATCTCGACCGGGATGCTGTCGGTGCTGCCCGCTGTTCCGGTAGGCTGGGTGAAGACGACCGATCCTGTCGCCGCCGCAGACGCGGGCGAGGCGCACAAGGCGCAAATCAGCGCCCCGATCGACGCAAATGCAGAAGTCCGAATAAAACGAAGCATGTCCCCGCCAGCACCCATGTTTAAGCCGGCCTTAACCCCACCACAGCTGAGCCTGCGGAATAACCCTCCAAACAGAGGGGTCAATTACTCGCCCGCCGGGAGTAATCGTTAGATTTCAATGATTCCCAACGAAACGGCGAGGGCTACGGTCTCGGCCCGGGAGTCGGCCTTCAGCTTTCGCTTGGCGTTCTCGACATGCTCATGAGCGGTGGCGGCGGCGATCGACAGCGCCTGGGAAATCTCCCGGTCGGACTTGCCGCGCGCAACGAGGGTCAGGCATTCGATCTCGCGGGGCGTGAGGCCGACTGGCGGGGCCGCAAAGCCCTTGCGGCTCACCAGGCTGCGGACGTGGCCGTGCAGCACGACGCTGATCAAGCTAAGGAACGCCTTGGCCTCGGGCGCTACCCCGCGATATCGGCCGACCAGGCTGACCAGGCCAACTTTGCGCCCGCTCCGTGAGACGGGAACAACCAAGCCCTCGACCCAGCCGCCGAAGGCCGTCGCCTTGTCTAGCGTCTTGGCGACGGTGGCCGAGAGGCTACCGTCCGCGCGTAGCTCGGACCAAGTGAAGGGTTCGGTGTGGGTGGCCAGGGCATCGACCAAGGGGTCGCGTTCGATCATGCCGGAGGTGATGTAGAAGCGCCGCCACGCATCCGGCCAGTCGATCAGGTAGAAGACGTTGCGCGCGCGGTCTGCCAGGTCAAGTTCGCCGCTGGCGAAGGTGTCGAAGCCGAACGGCGCGATGGTCTCACGGAACAGGTCCGCGCAGGCCGACGTGGCGATCAACCGGCTGAGCGTGCGGCTGAAGTTGAGGGCGGCGGTCAGCGACGGCTCCGGGATCGCTCGTACTGACCCTCCCTTTCCTCATCGCCGCCGACCGAAGCCGGCGCAGAATACGCGGACACGATAACGAAGCTTCCTTCAATCAGTTGCACGGCCAACAGGAGGCCACGGCGCGGCCCGCATGTTCTCCCGCACGGACTAGAGGAAGCTGTAGGGGTCGACGTCGATGGTCAGGCGCACCGAGCCCGGCACCTTCACCCGGGCGCGCCAGGCCGCGAGGTAGGCCTGCAAGTCGACGCCCCGGTCGGCGCGGATCAGGAAGCGCTTGCGGCGGCGTCCGCGCACCAGGCTGAACGGCGGGTCGGCCGGCCCATACACGTCGACGCCCTCGGCGTTGGGCGCGGCGGCGGCGAGGTCGTGCAGGAACCGGTCCAGCACCGGTGGATCGACGCCGGAGACGATCAACGCCGCCAATCGGCCGTAGGGTGGCAGCCCTGCGGCCTCGCGCTCGGCCATCTCGACGGCGACAAAGGCGTCGCGGTCCTGGTCCGCCAGCCGCTGCATCACCGGATGCTCCGGCGCATAGGTCTGCAGCAGCGCGCGGCCGCGCTTGGTCTTGCGCCCGGCGCGTCCGGCGACCTGGGCCAGCAGCTGGAAGGTGCGCTCGGCGGCCCTGAGGTCGCCGCCGCGCAGGCCAAGATCGGCGTCAACCACGCCGACCAGGGTGAGGTTAGGGAAGTTGTGCCCCTTGGCCGCGCCCTGGGTCGCGATCAGGATGTCGATCTCGCCCTCGGTCATCGCGCCGATCAGCTGCCTCGCGGCCTCGGCGCTGGGAATGGTGTCGGAGGAGAAGACCGCGATGCGGGCGTCGGGAAAGCGCTCGCGCGCCTCCTCCTCGACCCGCTCGACCCCGGGACCGACCGAGACCAGGCTCTCCTTGGCCCCGCAATAGGGGCAGCGCTCGGGCTTGAGCATCGAGAAGCCGGTCAGGTGGCAGACCAGGCGGCCGGTGTAGCGGTGCTCGACCAGCCAGGACTCAGTGTCGGGCGCCTTCAGCCGTTCGCCGCAGGCGCGGCACAGCACCAGCGGGGCGTAGCCGCGGCGGTTGAGGAACAGCAGCACCTGCTCGCCGCGGGTCAGGGTCTCCTTCATCGCCAGGACCAGCGGCGGCGAGAGCCAGTGGCCGGGGTCCGGCGGGGTGGCGCGCATATCGATCAGCGTCACGTCCGGCATGAGCGCGCCGCCGTGGCGCGAAGCCAGCTTGAGCCAGCGGTAGCGGCCGGCCTCGGCGTTCCACAGCGTCTCCAGCGAAGGGGTGGCCGAGGCCAGGATCACCGGCGCCTCGCCGATCTTGCCGCGCGCCACCGCCAGGTCGCGCGCCTGGTAGATGAAGCCGTCCTCCTGCTTGTACGAGGCGTCGTGCTCCTCATCGACCACGATCAGGCTGAGGCGCTGGAACGGCAGGAACAGCGCCGAGCGCGCGCCGACGACGATGCGGCACTGGCCGAGCGCCGCCGCCTCCCACACCCGGCGCCGATGGGTCGGCGGCAGGCCGGAGTGCCAGGCGGCAGGCTCGGCGCCGAAGCGCTCGGCGATGCGGGCGATCACCGCCTGGGTGAGCGCGATCTCCGGCAGCAGGATCAGCACCTGGCCTGTCGGATCGCGGCGCAGCGCGGCGGCCACGGCTTCCAGATAGACCTCGGTCTTGCCGGCGCCGGTGACGCCGTCGAGCAGGGCGACCGCGAAAGCCCGCTCGGCGAGCATGTGCTCGAGCTCGGCGAGCGCGGCGGCCTGGCTCGGGTTCAGCGTCGGCGCGGCGTGGTCCGGATCCGGCTCGGGAAACGCGATCGGCGCCGCGCGGATCTGCTCGACCAGCACGCCGTCGGCGATCAGGGCGTGGACGACGCTGGCGCTCACCCCTGCCGCCCGAGCCAGCGGCGCCGGGGCCAGCGTCGATGCGCTCACCGCTTCCAGCACCTTGGCGCGCGCCGGCGTCATCCGTGTCGGCGGCTTTCCGGTGGCGACCACCACGCGTTCGGCCTTGGCCTTTGGCGCCCCGGAGCCGCGCAACGCGATCGCCAGCGGCTGGCCGGGCTGGTCGACGGCGTAACGCGCCGCCCAGTCGATGAAGGCGAGGCTCTGCGCCGGCAGCGGCGGCGCTTCCATCCGTCCGGCCACCGGTTTCAGCGCCCGGTTGCCGCCGGCGCCGTCGCGCAGGCCGGTCACCGCGCCGCGCACCAGCCGCGGCCCCAGCGGCACGGCGACCACGTCGCCCAGCGCCAGCGCCATCCCCTCGGGCTCGGCGTAGTCGAAGGCCTCGGGCAGCGGCAGCGGAATCAGGACGGAGGCGATCCTCACGGCTGATGGTCTCCAAGCGCCGCGGCCCGATCCGTCATATGGCGGTCATCGCCGAGATTTGCCGCGCCGTCGAGGCCCGCCGCCGGCGGTTTTCATGCATCCCTGCAAGGCTGCGTTAACCGAGTGGGGTCTTGATCTGTTCCACAGCGGAGACGGGGTGAGACATTGACGGACGTGCTGCGCGCCGATGCGCATGAATGGGCCCGGGACGAGGCGATCCGGATGTTCCTGAAGACCCGGCCGGAGTTCGTCCGCGACGATCCGGAACTGATGCAGGTGCTGGGCGTCAGGCCCGACGCCGCCAACGTGATCGACTTCGGCCCAGCGGCGCTGTCGCGCGCCGCCAGCGCCCACCGCAAGGAGAGTAGCGTCCGTCGCCGGCTCGAGGCGGTGGCCCAGGCCAACTTCGACGCCCAGTCGCGCACCCACGAGGCGGTGATCGAGCTGCTGGGCGCCCGCAACCATTCCGACCTGGCGGTCCGGCTGGACGCCCTGGCCAAGGCGCATTTCGGGCTCGCCGCCGCGGTCATCGCCCTTGAAGGCCCCGATCGCACCCCGGCCGGGTGGCGTGCGCTGGCCGAGGGTCAGTGCGACCTGACGCTCGGCCGCGGCAAGCCGGCCCGGCTCGGCGTCGCGCCGACCGCCCTCGGGCTCTTCACCGCCGGCGATGCGGTCGGGAGCGTGGCGCTGATCCGGCTGTCGATCTGGTCGCCGGCCCGCACCGGCATCCTGGCGTTCGCGGCGGCGGACGACACCGCCTTCTCGCCCGACATGGGCCACGAGCTGATCGACTTCCTGGCGCGCGTCGTCGAACGCACGGCCGAGCGATGGCCGCTGCCCTGAGCTCAAAGGAAACGCTGAGCCCGCACGCGGCGCTCGTCGCCTTTCTCGAACACCTGGCGAACGAGCGGCGCTCCAGCCCGCGGACCGTGGAGGCCTATCGCGCCGCCGGCCTGAGCTATCTCGGCTTCCTGGGACCGCACTTCGGTGGGGGCCTGGCGCTGGCGGATCTCGGGACCCTGAGCGCCGGCGACGTCCGCGCCTTCCTGGCGCACCGTCGCAGCGGGCCGCATCCGCTTTCGGCGCGGTCGCTGTCTCAGACCCTATCGGCGGTGCGCAGCTTCCACCGTTTCCTCGATCGCCGCCTCGGCGTCGCCTGCCCGGCGCTGGCGCTGGTGCGCGGCCCCAAGGTAGTCCCGCCGCCGCCGCGTCCGGTGACCGAGGACCAGGCCATGGGCCTGCTCACCGAGGCGGGTTGCGATCCTGACCGCGAGGACTGGGAGAACCTGCGCGACGAAGCGGTGCTGGCGCTGCTCTACGGCTGCGGCCTGCGCATTTCGGAGGCGCTATCGCTGAAGCGTTCTGACGCGCCGCTGGGCGACTCGGTCCGCATCCTGGGCAAGGGCTCGAAGACCCGCATCGTGCCGGTGCTGCCCGAGGTGCGCGGCGCCGTCGACGCCTACGTGGGGGCGCTGCCGTTCGTGCTCGATCCCGAGGCGCCGCTGTTTCGCGCCAAGCGCGGCGCCCCGCTGCCGCCCAGACGGGTGCAGGAGCTGATGGCGCTGCTGCGCGCCCGGCTCGGCCTCTCGGAACGGGCGACGCCACACGCGCTGCGCCACTCCTTCGCCACCCACCTGCTCGGCGCCGGCGCCGACCTGCGCTC
>DATNIH010000189.1:0-33413 GCA_035604515.1 Caulobacteraceae bacterium
CTGCGGGTTTGTCTAGTGGATTCCGACGCGATAAGAGCGGGCGCCTTTGCGGAGGGCCCGACTTGAGCCAGCGACGGGTGCTATTGATCGTCGGCGGCGGCGTCGCGGCCTACAAGGCGCTGGAGCTGGCGCGGCAGTTGCGCAAGGCGGACGTCGCCGTGCGGCCGATCCTGACGGCGGCCGGGGCCGAGTTCGTGACGCCGCTGTCGCTCGCCGCGCTGTGCGAGGACAAGGTCTACCAGGACCTGTTCAGCCTCACCGACGAGGCGCAGATGGGGCACATCGAGCTCTCGCGCTCGGCCGACCTGGTGGTGGTGGCGCCGGCCACCGCGGACCTGATGGCCAAGGCCGCCAGCGGCCTCGCCGGCGACCTCGCGTCCACCACCCTGCTGGCCACCGACAAGCCGGTGCTGATGGCCCCGGCGATGAACGTGCGGATGTGGCTGCACCCCGCCACCCAGCGCAACCTGGCGCGGCTGAAGGCCGACGGGGTGAGCTTCGTCGGACCCGACGAGGGCGCGATGGCCTGCGGCGAGTTCGGCCCTGGCCGGATGGCGGAACCGCAGGCCATCTTCGAGGCGACGATGGCGATGCTGGGCGAACACGCTGGCGGGCCGCTGGCCGGCAAGCACGTGCTGATCACCGCCGGCCCCACCGCCGAGCCGATCGATCCGGTGCGGGTGATCACCAACCGTTCGTCCGGCAAGCAGGGCTACGCCATCGCCGGCGCGCTGGCGGCGCTGGGAGCGCGGGTGACGCTGGTCTCGGGGCCGGTGGCGATCTCCGCCCCGCCCGGCGTGACCCGCGTCGACGTCGAGACGGCGCAGGAGATGCTGGCCGCCTGCAGGGCCGCCCTGCCCGCCGACGCCGCCGTCTGCGTCGCGGCGGTGGCCGACTGGCGCGCCGACGAGGTGTTCACGGTGAAGATGAAGAAGAGCCACGAGGGGCCGCCGACGATCCGGCTGGTGGAGAATCCGGACATCCTGGCGGCGCTGTCGGCGCGGGGTGCGGCGCGGCCGAAGCTGGTGGTGGGCTTCGCCGCCGAGACCGGCGATCTGGAAGCCCAGGCGCGCTCCAAGCTGAAGCGAAAGGGCTGCGACTGGATCGTCGCCAACGACGTCAGCGCCGACGGGATCATGGGCGGCGACGAGAACGAGGTGTTGTTGGTCTATCCCAAGGGCACGGACCACTGGCCGCGCGCGTCGAAGACCGAGATCGCCCGCCGCCTGGCCGAGCGCATCGCAGCGGACCTCGTCGGGGAGAAGGCGTGAGCGTCGAGATCGCGATCAAGCGGCTGCCCCACGGCGAGGGACTGCCGCTACCGGCCTACGAGACCACCCACGCCGCCGGCATGGACCTGCGCGCCGCCGTGCCGGAGGGCGAACCGCTCACCCTGCGCCCCGGCGACCGCCACGCCGTGCCGACCGGTCTCTCGATGGCGATCCCGCCCGGTTACGAAGGCCAGGTGCGGCCCAGGTCGGGCCTGGCGCTGCGCAACGGGGTCACCTGCCTGAACTCGCCAGGGACGGTGGACGCCGACTATCGCGGCGAGGTGAAGGTGATCCTGGTCAACCTCGGCGCAGACGACTTCGTCATCCGCCGCGGCGACCGCATCGCCCAGCTGCTGATCGCCCCCGTGATCCAGGCGGCCTGGCGCGAGACCGACGCCCTGGACGAGACCGCCCGCGGCGAAGGCGGCTTTGGCTCGACCGGCGCCGGCTGACGCGGCGATCGAACGGGGTTGATGACGAGCGATCGGCGCGCGAAGCTTGGCCTGGACCGACGGGGGGTGATCACATGGCCGATCCGTTGCCGATCGACTATCCAGGCTTCGAAGGACGAGGACTCGCCTTGCGGCCATCGGGGCTATTCGCCGGCGCCGCCATCCTGTGCGACGGCCGGCCAGCGACCCGTAGCGGGCGCGCGTTCACGGTGAACGACAACCAAGGCGCACCGGTGGCGTTCCAGCTGAAGGGATCCATCTTCGATCCGATCCCTGCTGTGCAGGCCGGCGACCGGCTGATCCGGTTCGCGCCGCCCCTCACCTGGTATGAATACGTCTGGATCGCCCTGCCGCTCGCGTTGGTTGTGCTCGGCGGCGCACTGGGCGGCGCGTGTGGCGCCGCGGCCGCCGTCATCAACGCCAGGCTGCTGCGCAGCAGCCAGCCGATGTGGGTCCGATATGGGCAGGGCGTGCTCGTCATTCTGGGGGCGACGCTGGTCTGGGTGGTTTTGGCGCTGCTGATCACCATGGCGTTTCACTAGTCGGGCGTTCTTCACCCAAGGCTGACGTAAACCCGCGCCCGCTTGCCCCAGGCTCTGACCGATGTCCCCACCGCCCATACCGCCCGACGTCGCCGCGGTCCTCGACGCCGTTCCGCCGGTGGCGCGCGAGCGGCTGGCGCAACTGCGGGCGCTGATCTTCGAGACCGCGGCCGCCGCGTCGGGCGTCGGCGCGCTGACCGAGACGCTGAAGTGGGGCGAGCCGGCTTACCTCACCGAGGCGACCAAGAGCGGCAGCACCATCCGGCTCGGCGTCGCCAAGGGCGGGCAGTGCGCGGTCTATCTCAACTGCCAGACCACCCTGGTCGAGGAGTATCGCGCCGCCTTTTCGGACGTGCTCGGGTTCGAGGGCAATCGCGCCGTGTTGCTCGACCCGCGAGCGCCGCTGCCGCGCGCGGCGCTGGTTCAGGCGATCGCCATGGCGCTCACCTATCACCGTCGCAAGCGCCGGGCCGCCTGAGCCGCGACTTGGCGGCGGCGGTGATCTGCGCATAGGCTGGGCGCATGGCGACGTTCACCTCCGGCGGTCTCAGCATCGCCTACGACGACATCCAGCCGGCGGACGGCGCGAACGGGACCGTGTTCCTGGTGCACGGCTTCGCCACCAGCCGGGCGGAGAACTGGCGCCGGCTCGGCTGGTACGGCGCGTTCGAGCGCAAGGGCTATCGCATCGTCGCGCTCGACCTTCGCGGTCACGGCGAGAGCGAGAAGCCGCACGACCCGGCCGCCTATGGCGGAGACGCCCTGGTGGGCGACATCGTCGGCCTGATGGACCACCTGGACCTCGGCCGCGTCGACCTGCTCGGCTACTCGATGGGCGCGCGACTCTCGTTGCAGACCGCGCTGACCCATCCCGGCCGCGTCGCCAACCTGATCATCGGCGGCATCGGCGACCGGATGCTGAAGCCGACGCCGGCCGACGCGCCGACCATGACCATGGCCGAAGCGATGCGGGCCGAGGATCCGGAGACGATCACCGAGAAGACGATGAAGGGCTTTCGGTTGTTCGCCGACGGCCAGGGCGAGGACCGGCTGGCGCTGGCGGCCTTCACCGAAGGGCGCGGCGGCGCGGCGCTCACCGCCGATGATCTGTTCGGCATCCGCATGCCGGCGCTGGTGGTGGCCGGCTCGCTGGACGAGATGGCCGGCGATCCCCAGGGCCTGGCGGACGCCATCCCCGGCGCCAAGTCGGTGACGCTGCCCGCCTGCGACCACTTCTCGGCCATTCCGCACGCGCTGTTCAAAGCCGCGGTGTTCGACTTCCTGGAAGGCTGGCTGGAGGATTAGGGGCTGGCCTTCTAGGGCCCCCCCTGTCCAGCGCTCAGGTGTTCATGCGCAATCAGCCATCCGGCGCCTGGAGCCTTGCAAAACACCCGCGTCCCCCGCCCGCTCCCACTGACCTCCTGGTCGCGGACGACGCCCGACCAGGCAAAGCTATAAATGACCGCTGCGGCGGCCTCGGACTGGGAGACCCAGGTCGAGTCCAGCGTCGCGTATTTGTAGTCTTCGATCAGCTTCCAACTCGACGTCATCGTCGAGGCGAAAGCCGGCTTCCCCCTGATCGCGGTCCCATTACTGTAGAAAAAGACGACGTCGTCCGTGAGCAAGGCCAGTGCTTCATCGATGTCCCGACCGATTAAGGCGGCGGTGAAATCAGCCGTGCAAATCTGTGGCGAGATGGCGGACATCCCTACTGCCCGATCGCGTAGGCGCCGCCCTTTTCGAGCGCCTGCTTGTAGGCCGGGCGGGCGTGGATGCGGTCGACCCAGGCGTTGAGCGCCGGCTTGTCGGCCAGGCGGCCGAAGGCGCGGCCGACTTCGCCGACGAAACTCATCTGCACGTCGGCGGCGGTGAAGTCGCCCATCAGGTAGTCGCGGCCTTCGAGGCTGCGGTTGACGTAGCCGAGATGGTTCTCGATCTCGCCGTTGATCCGCTCCTGCAGCGGCGCGCCGCCCTCGCCGAGGCGCAGGGTGTAGAGCAGCAGCATCAGCGGCAGCATCGCCGAGCCTTCGGAATAGTGCAGCCATTCCTGGTACTTGTCGAAGGCGGCGCTCGACGGTTCGGGTGCGAGACGGCCACCGCCGTGGCGGCGGACGATGTAGTCGACGATGGCGCCGGACTCGGCGATGGTGCGATCGCCGTCGGTGATCACCGGCGACTTGCCGAGCGGATGGATCGCCTCCAGCTCCGGCGGCGCCAGGTTGGTGGTCGCGTCGCGCTTGTAGAACTTGATCTCGTAAGGGAGCTGCAGTTCCTCCAGCAGCCACAGGATGCGCTGTGAGCGCGACTCGTTGAGGTGATGGACGGTGATCATGGGCGCTCCTCGGCTGCGGCGCGCTCACTGCTGCGCTCACGCGGCGGCAAGGCAAGCGGATTCCGGCCGCGCCAACCCATACGGCCGCCGGCGGCAAGCCGATCAGCTGGCGCGCGTCAGGCCTTCGAAGATCAGGCCGATCTGGCGGTCGAACAGCTGGGTGAGGCGCTGGGCGTCGGCGCCATCGGCGGCGGCCAGGCGGTAATTCCAGGCATAGACGCCGACCAGCGTGTCGACCGCCAGCTCCAGATCGATATCCGGCCGCAGGTCGCCGCTCGCCACCCCCTCGGCCAGGCAATCCAGCACCATGCCGCGCAAACGCTGGTTCGAGCCCAGCACCGGCTGGCCCGGCGTCTCCTGAAACTCGAACGAGGCCGAGATGAGCGCGAGGAACAGTCGCAGACGGCGGAATTCGAACGCGTAGTGGACCGCGAACAGCAGGCGGCAGCGGTCGGCGGTCGAGCCGCGCAGGTGCGGCGTCACGCATTCGAGGTCGGCATAGAGCTCGTCCAGCCGGCAGCGGATCACCTCGCCCAGCACGTCGGATTTCGAGGCGAAGCCGGTGAAGACGCTGCCGACCGAGACGCCCGCGCGCCGGGCGATCTCGCGGATCGTCGCGGCCTCGTAGCCGACCTCCTCGAACAGATCGCGCGCAGCGTCGAGCACGCGCAGACGCGTCGCCTCCTTGCGCGATTCGCGCACCCCCAACGCAGCACACTCCCTCGTGTCGGCCGCGGCGCCCTGAACACCGAAGTGTCCGGGCGCCGGGTCGCCCTCAGCCTCGCCGCAAACCTGCGAGGATCGTCTTGGTCTGGTCGTGGATCCGAGCCCGCAGCGGCTCAAGCGTCAAGCCGTCAAGCGCCGCGCGGCGCAGCGATGCGAGGTAGCCGTCCCAGATCATGTCGGAAATCAGGGTGGCGCAGTGGCCGCCCGGCTCGAGCTGCAGGTCGTCCTGGACGACGCCGAGGATCAGCGAGGCGGCGGCGCGGCGGTCCAGACGGCGGCGGACCTTGTCGCCAAGGCCAGGCGTCCAAAGCGCGCTCATGATCGCCTGGACCAGGGCGAGCGAGGCCAGCTGTCGCTCGGCGGCCGCATCGAGCATGGCCAGGATCGCGGCGCGACCGGTCAGGCCTTCCTTGGCCGCGCGCATCTCGCTGTAGAGCTCGGCCTGTTCGGTCTCGGCGATGTCGATGAAGAGGTCGGACTTGTCGGTGAAGCTGGCGAAGACCGCGCCGGTGGACATGCCGGCGGCCTTGGCGATGTCCCGGATCGTTGCGCCTTCGTAGCCACGCTCGGCGAACAGGGCCTTGGCGGCGGCGATGATCTTTTCGCGGGTGCGTTGTTTGGCCAAGGCCCGCTGGTTGGGGCGCTCGGCGAGTTCAAGGGCGGAAAGACCGCCGTACACAAAGTGATTCATCTCTTCTCTTCCAGTCTGACCGGAAGGTCGTAAGCGCGCTGCGTGAACTGGGCGCGGCAGTCCTCCGCCCGGCGCACGGGGCGCAGGGCGAGCTCGCAGGCCATGGTTCGGCGTGGGGCCGTGGGCGCCGGCACTCTTCACCTTCGGATCGAAGCGTCGTCGCTGGCTAATGCGCCAAAACGACGACCGTTGTTGGGCGAACACGTTCGACGGGCGGACGCCACGCAAAACGAGTTGCAGCGGGCTGCTACACGCGTTCGGCGAGCCGAGTCTGTCAAAAACGCCGCTGACGCGCCAAAATGACGCAACGGCGACGCTTGAACCGATTTGGCGAGGAGGCCGCAGCGATTGTGTTCGCTGAGCGCGTTCACTTAGTCGCCGGTCTTTGCAATTTCAAGCCGGCGCTCGAAGTCTTGGTGCTGAGCATTGGACTGGCCTAAAGTCGGGCCCATGCGTGACGTGCTTCCCGTGCTTCTGGCGATCGTCCTGCTGGCCGTCGCGGCCACGCTGGCGATGGGGTTCTATTCGCTGTTCCGCGGCGGACAGTTCGGCCGCACCTGGTCGAACAAGCTGATGCGCCTGCGCGTCGCCCTGCAGTTCACCGCGATCCTGATTCTCGCCGCGGTGTTCTGGCTCAACCAGTCACACCACTGATCGGCCGGCGATGGTCACGCTGAACCGGATCTACACCCGCGCCGGCGATGCCGGGACCACGCGCCTGGCGTCCGGCGCGCCGGTGTCGAAGGCCGACCTGCGGGTCGAGGCCTACGGCGGGGTCGACGAGACCAATGCGACAATTGGTCTCGCCCGGCTCGCGACCAGGGACGATGCGACGCTCGATCCGATCCTGGCCCGGGTCCAGCACGACCTGTTCGACCTCGGCGCCGACCTGGCGACGCCGCCCGCCGCCAACGAGGCCGAGCGGCCGCGGCTTCGCATCCTGGACGGCCAGGTGACCCGTCTGGAGGCGGAGATCGACGCCCTGAACGCGCCGATGGCCGAGCTGACCTCCTTCGTGCTGCCGGGCGGATCGCCGGCGGCGGCGGCGTTGCATCTGGCCCGAACGGTCTGCCGGCGGGCGGAACGCACCTGCGTCGCGCTGGCCGAGCGCGAGAGCGTCAGCCCCGCGGCGCTGAAATACTTGAACCGGCTGTCGGACCTGCTGTTCGTCGCCGCGCGCTTCGCCAACGACCAGGGCCGCGCCGACGTGCTCTGGACGCCCGGGGCGACACGGTAACGTTTCTCGCGTCTGGCGGCGTAACCCCTCACCTTCCCACGACGCTGCCGCATCGCGGGCCCCTCCCTCTCCCTCCGGGAGAGGTAAAAAGTGCGCTACGTCAGCCTGTTACACCTCTCCCGGAGGGAGAGGGAGGGGCCCGCGCCGGAGGCGTGGGAGGGTGAGGGGTTACGCCGCCGGACAAGTTGGCGCAGGCCGGCGAGAAGACGCAAAAGCAGTCAGGAAACTTTGGAAGCCGCCTGCGCCGGCGTCGGCGGCGGCCCGACCACGTGGCGGCCGGTGAAGCGCCAGATCGGCATCGGCCGGTCGCACTCGCGGTATTTGTTCGACCACCAGCCGCCGTGCTGCTCGCAGCGCTGCATCGGCCAGATGTAATTGGCCTGATAGTAGAACACGCCCATGCAGGCGATCAGGAAGAGACCGACGTAGGCCAGTTGGACCCGGGAAAAGAGGCGCAGCATGGGCCCTCTTTTCGCAGGAAGCGGCCAGCAGGGCCAGACCCCGCGGCGCACGCGGCGCACTTGCAAACCGCGGCCAAGACGCTATTGCCCCTTGCGCGCAAGGTCGGGGCGGAGCGCCGCTCGCCCCAATCCACTCCAATTTGGGCCAGACCAAAAACCAAGGCGAACGATAGCGATGAAAGTGCTGGTCCCGGTCAAACGGGTGATCGATTCCAACATCAAGGCGCGGGTGAAATCCGACCAGACCGGCGTGGACCTCGCCAATGTGAAGATGTCCATCAACCCGTTCTGCGAGATCGCGGTCGAAGAGGCGGTGCGCGAGAAGGAAAAGGGCGTCGCCGACGAAGTGGTCGCCGTTTCGATCGGCCCGGCCCAGGCGTCGGAGACCATCCGCAACGCCCTGGCCATGGGCGCCGACCGCGGCATCCTGGTGCAGACCGACGCCGATCCCGAGCCGCTGGCCGTGGCCAAGCTGCTGAAGGCGGTGATCGAGGAGGAGAAGCCCGACCTGGTGCTGATGGGCAAGCAGGCGATCGACGGCGACAACAACGCCACCGGCCAGATGCTGGCCACCCTGCTCGGCTGGCCCCAGGCCACCTTCGCCTCCAAGATCGAGATCGAAGGCGGCAAGGCCAGGGTGACGCGTGAGATCGATGGCGGCCTGCAGACGCTGGAGGTCGACCTGCCGGCCGTGGTGACCGCGGACCTGCGCCTCAACGAGCCGCGCTACGCCTCGCTGCCCAACATCATGAAGGCCAAGAAGAAGCCGATCGACGTCAAGGACGCCGCCAGCTACGGCGTCGACATCGCCCCGCGCCTGACGGTGCTGAAGGTGACCGAGCCCGCCAAGCGCGTCGCCGGCGTCAAGGTCGAGAGCGCCGCCGAACTTGTGAACAAACTGAAGAACGAAGCGGGGGTGATCTGATGGCCGTGCTCGTCCTCGCTGACCACGACAACGCGCATGTCCGCGACACCACCAACAAGACCATCACCGCCGCGCTGAAGCTGTCCGGCGACGTCGACGTGCTGGTGGCGGGCAAGGGCTGCGACGCCGCCGCGGCGGCCGCCGCCAAGATCGCCGGCGTGCGCAAAGTGCTGCAGGCCGAGAGCGACGAACTCGACGAGGGCATGGCCGAGGCCTTCCAGGCGCTCGTTGTCCCGCTGATGGCCAACTACGACGCCGTGCTGGCGCCGGCGACGTCGGTGGGCAAGAACATCGCCCCGCGCATCGCCGCCGCGCTCGACGTCTCGCAGATCTCCGAGATCGTCGAGGTGATCGACGGTTCGACCTTCGTGCGTCCGATCTACGCCGGCAACGCGCTGGAGACGGTGAAGAGCTCTGACGCCAAGAAGGTGATCACGGTCCGCACCAGCCTGTTCCCCGCCGCCGGCGAAGGCGGGTCGGCCAGCATCGAGAAGATCGCCGCCCCTGCGCCGCCGACCCACACGCGCTTCCTCGGCCAGGAAGTGGTGAAGTCCGACCGGCCGGAACTGGCCGCCGCCAAGATCGTCGTCTCCGGCGGCCGCGCGATGGGGTCGGCCGAGGAGTTCCAGCGGGTGATCGAGCCCTTGGCCGACAAGCTGGGCGCCGCCGTCGGCGCCAGCCGCGCGGCGGTCGACGCCGGCTACGCCCCGAACGACTACCAGGTCGGTCAGACCGGCAAGATCGTGGCGCCCGAGCTCTACGTCGCCATCGGCATCTCCGGCGCGATCCAGCACCTGGCCGGCATGAAGGATTCCAAGGTGATCGTCGCGATCAACAAGGACGCCGATGCGCCGATCTTCCAGGTGGCGGACTACGGCCTCGTCGCCGACTACAAGAGCGCCATCCCCGAGCTGATGGACGCCCTCACCGCCGCCGGAAGGTAGCGCCCGGGACGTCGCGCGCCGGAAGCCGCCGGAAGCCGCGCCGTCGCTTGGCTGTCGCCGAACAGTGTGATCCTATGGCCGTCCATCAGGGGGACAGCATGCGACTGCACACTCGGAACGCGACTTCGCTTGGCCTGGCGATCACGGCGGGGCTGGCGGCGCTGAGCCTCGCAGCCTGCGGCGGCCAGAGCGACGCCCAGTTCAACGCCGCGTTCGACAAGAGCACGCATGACTCCTGCGTTCCGGCGGCCACGCAGCACGGCGCGACGCCAGCCAACGCCGAGAAGTATTGCACCTGCGTCGTGGCCGAGCTGGACAAGCTTTCGGTGGCTGACAAGATGTCCCTGCCGCTGCACCAGGAAAAGCTTCAGGCGGCCGCGAACACCTGCAACGCCCAGATCACGACGCCGTAGCGCCGTCACTGGGCCGTAGCGTTCGCCGCGACGTCGGCGGCCTTCGACGGCGCTGTCGCGCCTTCGACGATGCGGCCGGACCCGGAGACGTCGCTGTTCAGCTTGGCCGGGTGGGTCAGCAGATCGATCTCGCCAGAACCGGAGATGCTGAGGTCCGCCTGGTCGGTGGGCGCCAGCGATGCCCGGCCGGAGCCCGAAATGTCAGCCTCGGCGCTCTGCGAGGTCAGTCCCGACAGGTCGACGTCGCCATCGCCGGAGATGTCGAGTTTGACGGCCCGGGCCTTGCCCTTCGCGCTGACCTTGCCGCTGCCGCTGACGTCGACCCCGAAGTCGTCCTGGTCGTAGCCGGCGATGGTCAGGTTGTCGTCGCCGCTGATCGAGAACCGACGCACGTCAGGCGCGGTCATCACGATGGTGACGTGACTGTCGGAGAAATCGCCGTCGTCGTTGTATTTGAGTTCCGAGCCTGAGAGCTCGATCTGGTCGATTTCGTCCTTAGGCCCCGTGATGACGATTTTCGCCGGCCCCGGGCCCTGCGTGTATTGCACGTCGCCCGGCACGTCGAACTCGATGCGGTCGCCGCCCGGCCAGGCGATCTCGCGTGTCGCCGTGGACCCGCTGATGGTGGTGTGGCCGTCCCATCGGTGGCCGTCGTCCCAGTTGACCGCCCAGTGATTGCCCCAGTGGTGGCGAGCCAGGGCGTTGCCGCCGAGCGCGAGCGCGCCGGCGATGCAGGCCACCGCCAGCACGAAACCGGCGAAGGCGATGAAGACCAGGGTTCGGGTCATGGCGCGGCGAACTCCCCCGTTGGCTGCGGATCGATGGCCGGCTTCAGCAGCCGGTAGTGAAGGCGCCCGTACCAGACGAGCGCGTTGACGAGACCGATCGAGACCAGCGTCACCACCGACGCCAGCGAGAGCCCGCCCGCCATCAGCGCAAGTCCGGTGAGCAGGGCCGCCCCGACGCCGCCTGGGGCGTCGGCGAATGGCCCGGCGGCGAACACCACCGCCCCGCCGATGAAGCCGACCAGGGCGACGATGCCGAAGGCGCAGATGACGCTGACCAGCGTGATCAGGATCGGCAGCAGCACCAGGAGGTCGATGGCGCCGAGACCCAGCACGGCGAACACGGCGGCCGCGGCGGCCTCGGGATTGCGCTGCGCCTCCCACCGCTTGACGCCCACCTCGGCGCGCAGCTCCCGCGCCAGCCGGTCGGGATCGCCGAGCGCGGCGGCGACGTCGGCCTCGCTGCGGCCGGCCGCTGCGCCTTCGGTGAAATGGGTCTCGTAGTCCGCCACGATGTCGGACTGCGCCTGCAGAGGCAGGCCGACGAGGCCCTGCCGCAGGCGCGCGATGAAGTCGTGCCGCGTCATGTCACGGCTCCCCCAGGATGGATTGGACGGCGCCGGCGAACGAACGCCAGGCGTCTTTCTGCGCGGCGAAGCTGGTCTGCCCAGTGTTTGTCAGGCGGTAGTACTTGCGCGAGGGTCCGGCCGAGGACTCGACCAGGTAGGTTTCGACCAGGCCGTCGGACTGCATGCGGCGCATCAGCGGATAGATCGTGCCCTCGCCCATGCCGATCGCCTCGGCGAGGCGGCTGGCGATCTCGTAGGCGTAGCTGTCGCCCCGCGACAGCAGCGCCAGCACGCAAAGATCGAGCGCCCCTTTCTTCAGCTGGATGTCGATGGTTTCCGGCATGGGGTCTCGGGCATGGGGCTTCGCGTTGCGATTTCGGTGGGTATAACCAGATACCTTTCTATGCAAGGTACCTTGCGCAACATGTCACCGAATTAATGTCCTGATCGTGGCGAGGCGGGGCCGATCCGCGTCCGCTGCAACGCAGCAAAAACTTGGCGGCGGCGCGGTGAAACGTGTTAGAAAGCCGTCATAAGAAGCGGGCGTCGAGGGGCGCGGCGCTCAAAAACGCGCCTGAGGCAATAGGTATGGCGACAATAAAGCGCGTCGGGGTGATCGGCGCGGGCCAGATGGGTGGCGGGATCGCTCACGTCTGCGCCCTGGCCGGCTACGACGTCCTGATCAACGACCTCGAACAGCAGACGATCGACGAGTGCCTGCGGGTGATCGACCGCAACATGTCGCGCCAGGTCAGCCGCGGCATCGTCGGCGAACTCGACAAGCGCGAGGCCTTCGCCCGCATCCAAGCCGCGCCCTCGCTGACCGACCTCGGCGACGTCGACCTCGCCATCGAGGCGGCGACCGAGAACGAAGAGACCAAGAAGGCGATCTTCAAGGCGCTGCAGCCGCACCTGAACCCGAACGCGCTCTTGGCCTCCAACACCTCCTCGATCTCGATCACACGGCTGGCCTCGACCACCGACCGGCCGGAGCACTTCATCGGCCTGCACTTCATGAACCCGGTGCCGGTGATGAAGCTGGTGGAGATCATCCGCGGCATCGCCACCGACGCGGGCACGTACGAGACCGCCGTCGGCTTCGCCAAGTCGCTCGGCAAGACCACCGCCAACGCCGAAGACTTCCCCGCCTTCATCGTCAACCGCATCCTGGTGCCGATGATCAACGAGGCGATCTACACGCTCTACGAAGGTGTCGGCACCGTCGACGCCATCGACACCGCCATGCGGCTGGGCGCGAACCACCCGATGGGCCCGCTGGAGCTTGGCGACTTCATCGGCCTCGACACCGTGCTGGCGATCATGAACGTGCTGCACGAGGGCCTGGCCGACTCCAAGTACCGGCCCTGTCCGCTGCTGGTGAAATACGTCGAGGCCGGCTGGCTCGGCCGCAAATCCGGCCGCGGTTTCTACGACTACCGCGGCGAGAAGCCGATTCCGACCCGCTAGTCTCGGCCCTGCGACAGCAGGTGCGCGCTTTAACCGTTCGACTCGCATCGCCGGCTGGCGTGATACTTTCCGCTGTAGCGATTCGCCGCTGAGGCTCCATGCGCAAGCTGACACTGGCGCTGCTTTCGGGCGCCTACATCTGCATCTCCCTGATGACCGCACTCCTGGTGTGGCGGATCGGCGGCGGCGCGGGGGCCGGCATGGCCGCCCTGATCGGCACGCTCGGCCTCTGCTTCGCCGTGCAAGGCCTGGTCGCGCGGATGGGCCAGCAGGGCGAGCTGGCCGGTGAGATCGAGTCCGTGCGCGAGGCGCACCTGATCCTCGCTGGCGAGATCGACAAGCTGCAGTCGCGCCTGACCGACGTGGTCGAGACCATCGCCGAGGACGCCCTACGCCGCTCGGAGGAGATCTACAGCGAGGTGCAGCTGCTGGAGGACGTGGTCCAGCACATGGGCGAGCGGATCGAGGCGCAGCTCAGCCTCCAGGTCGAGCACGCCGCCGCCGACTCGGTTTCGCCGCAGGCCGCGGCGCTGCTGCACACCGTGCGCGCCGCGCTCGACGCCGGCCGCGTCGATCTCTACCTGCAGGCGGTCGTCAGCCTGCCGCAGCGGCGCACCCAGTACTACGAGGGCTTCTCGCGGCTGCGCGACGAAACCGGCCGGGTGCTGATGCCGGCTGAATTCCTCAGCGTCGCCGAGCCGGGCGGCCTGGTCGCGGCGATCGACAACCTGCTGCTGTTCCGCTGCGTGCAGATCGTGCGCCGCCTCGCCGGTCAGGACCGCAAGGTCGGCATCTTCTGCAACATCTCCCTGGCCAGCCTCGGCGACGAGGACTTCTTCCCCCCGTTCATGGAGTTCCTGGCCGCCAACCGCGACCTCGCTGACTCGCTGATCTTCGAGCTCGGCCAGAGCGCGTTCAACGCCCGTGGGTCGATCGAGGCGCGCAACATGGCCAAGCTGGCCGACCTCGGTTTCCGCTTCTCGCTCGACAAGGTCAGCGACCTCGACCTTGACTTCCAGGATCTCGCCCGCGCCGACGTCGGCTTCGTCAAGATCGCCGCGCCGCTGTTGATCGATCAGCTCCAGGACGAGGACGGGCGCCTCACACTGCGCGCGTTCCCCGAGCTCGAGGCCGCCGACTTTGCCGCCTTTGCCCGCCGCCACGGCATCGAGCTGGTGGCCGAGAAGGTCGAGAGCGAGCGCCAGGTGGTCGACATCCTCGACCTCGAGATCGGCCTCGGCCAAGGTCACCTGTTCGGCGAGCCGCGCCCGATCCGCGACGCGGTGCTGGCCGAGTCCCCGCCCACGGTCGAACTGATCCAGGCCACGCTGCGCCGCCGCGCCGCGGGCTAGGACCGTCAAACGCTCGCGTTCGTGGCGGGCGTTCCCCAGTTGACCGACATCAAGGAACCTGGCGCGGCTCGAGCGCCTGGTGGCACCAGCGCAGGTCGATGGCGCGGCGCTCACCAGGGGCAAGGAGGGCTGGGCTTGATCGCGGCTCGCCTCAAGTTTGGGGTGTTCGTAGCCACCGTGCTCGTCCCGCCTGGCGTCCTGATGGCCACCGGGGACGCGCGGCTCATCGACCTTGGCAAGCTGGCGATGATCTTGAGCCCCGGGGTCGCCGGCCTCGTCCTCAATCTCGGGAGGCCTCGCGGCCCAAAGCCGCGCTGGCCTTGGGTTGGCGTCTCCACGGTTGTCACGCTGGTCGTGGCGGGCGCCTCTCTGGCGGTCGCGGTGCTTGTGGGCGCCGCGGATTTTGAGCCGTCGGGCTCGGCCCTGCCGGCGGTCGCTTCCGCTGCGGGAATCTCCGCCCTGACCAGCGTCCTGGAAGAATTGGGTTGGGCCGGTGGTGGTCTCGCGCTGGCGGTCGCCGCGTTGGGGCGGCGTTGGGGAGTCGTCGCGCTGGGCTCGGTCTGGGCCGCCTGGCACCTGATTCCCGCGCTGCTTCGGGTCGGCTTGTTTCCGGACTTGGAGAAGGCGCCGCCGGCCATGCTCGGGGCCTTCGTTGTGTCCTGCCTGGTCTACCGGGAACTGCTGACCGCGTTGCGCGAGCGCGCCCGAACCTGGTGGGCCGCAGCGGCCGGTCACGCCGCGCCCAACATCCTGTTGGCCGGCCTAATGACCGCGGGATTGGGAGGTTTCGGCCGCCCCGGCGCGTGGCCATTCTTTCCGGCGCCCGGCGGATTGGTGTTTCCGCTCGTAACTCTGGCGGCGGTGTTGATCCTCCGACGCATTCCAATCGATCAATAGGTCGAACATCACCTCCGAACACCCGACCAGAATGGGCCAGTCCGCGGGTCGCGACCTAACCGGATTGACGCGCCCGACGCGCGCCGCTACCCGCCGGGCATGCTCCACACCCTCGACCGCCTCGCCGACCTGGCCGGCCGCTACGATGTGCTGCTCTGCGATGTCTGGGGCGTGATCCACAACGGCGCTGAGAGCTATCCGGGGCCCTGCGCGGCTCTGGCCGAGTGGCGCGAAACGGTCGGCCCGGTGATCCTGATCTCCAACGCGGCGCGGCCGCACCCCGAAGTGATCGTTCAAATGGACGGACTCGGCGTGCCGCGCGAAACCTATTCGGCGCTGGTCACCTCCGGCGACGTCACCCGCGTCTTCCTCGCCGAGCGCGCGCCCGGCCCGGCGTTCAAGATCGGGCCGAGTCGCGACGCGCCGCTGTACGCCGGCACCGGTGTCCGCTTCGCGTCGCTGGACGAGGCGGCCTTCATCGCCCTCACCGGCCCCAACGAGGACGAGATCGAGACACCGGAGGACTATCGCGCGGTGCTGACCGAAGCCGCGGCCCGCCGCCTGCCGATGATCTGCGCCAATCCGGACAAGGTGGTGCAGCGCGGGGCGCGGCTGATCTACTGCGGCGGCGCCCTGGCCGAACTCTACGAGAGCCTCGGCGGCGCGGTGATCATGGCCGGCAAGCCGCACCCGCCGATCTACCGCGCGGCGCTGGCCAAGGCCGCCGAGCTTGCTGGGGGGCCGGTCGACCCGGCGCGGGTGCTCGCGATCGGCGACGGCATCGTCACCGATGTCGCCGGCGCCAACACCCAGGGCCTGGACGTGCTCTTCATTGCCGCCGGCATCCACGGGGCCGAGACGCGCGGCGCCGACGGCGGCCTCGATCCCACCGCCGCCGCCCGCCTGCTCGCCGCCAGCGGCTCGCACGCCGCCTACGCCATGGACGCGCTCGCCTGAGCGCCGCTACAAGCACCCGCGAACTCGGGAAGGAACGCATGGACGGCGCCTGCCTTGAAGACCTGGAGATCGGCCAGACGGCGGAGCTGCGCCGCACGGTCGCCGAACGCGATATCGAAGCCTTCGCCGCGGTCACCGGCGACAGCAACCCGGTCCATCTCGACGAGGCCTACGCCGCCGCCACCCCGTTCAAGGGCCGCATCGCCCACGGCATGCTGAGCGCCGGCTACATCTCGGCCGTGCTTGGCACGCGCCTGCCCGGCCCCGGCGCGATCTATGTCTCCCAGTCGCTGAACTTCCGCCGCCCGGTGCGCATCGGCGACGAGGTCACGGCCGAGGTGAAAGTCACCGCCATCGACGCCGCGCGCGGCCGCGTCACCTTCGCCACCCAGTGCGTGGTCGCCGGCAAGACCGTGGTCGAGGGCGAGGCCGTGGTGGTCGTGCCTCGGCGACCGGCGCGGAGCGCCTGATGAGCCTGGAAATCTACCACGCCTGGCGCAACCTCGCGCCCGACGCCCACGGCGCGGCGGTCGCCTACGGCAACTTCGACGGCCTTCACCTCGGCCACCAGCACGTGATCGCCGACGCGGCGAAGGCGGCCAAGCGGCTGGGCGCGCCGCTCGGCGTGGTCAGCCTGGAGCCGCATCCGATCGCCCTGTTCAATCCCGGCGGCCCGCCGTTCCGCCTGACCAACACCCATCAGATGGCGCGTGTCGCCGAGCGACTGGGCGTGCAGCGGCTATACTTGGTCCCCTTCGGTCACGAGATGGCCGGCCTGTCCGACCGCGACTTCGTCAAGGACGTGCTGGTTGGCGGTCTCGGCGTTCGCCACGTCGCCGTGGGCTTCGACGTCACCTACGGTAAGGACCGCACCGGCAATCCGGAGGCGATGCAGCGCTGCGGCAGGGAGTTCGGCTTCGACGTCTCGGTGACGCCGGAGGTGGACGCCGAGGATGGTCTGAAGATTTCCTCGACCGCCGTCCGCAACTTGTTGCGTGACGGCAAGCCCGGCGAAGCTGGCCGCATCTTGGGCCGGCCGTTCGCGATCGAGGGCCTGGTCCAGAAGGGCCGCCAGCTTGGCCGCAAGCTGGGCTTTCCCACCGCCAACGTGCCGCTGGGCGAATACATCGCCCCGAAATTCGGCGTCTACGCCACCCGCACCCTGCTGCACGACGGTCGCAAGCTCGGCGGCGTCGCCAACATCGGCGTCAACCCGACCACCGGCATCGTCGAGCCGCGGCTGGAAGTCTGGCTGTTCGACTTCGACGAAGACATCTACGGCGAGGTGATCGAGACCGAACTGATCGCCTTCCTGCGGCCTGAAGAGACCTTCCGCGACGCCGAAGGCAATTTCGATGTCCCGGCCATGGTCCGCCAGGTTCACCGCGACGCCGCCCAGGCCCGTGAGATCCTGCGCAAAGGCGGGCTGTATGACGGGCCTGACGTCGGCTAAGCTCGCCGTTCCTGGAGGCGCAAGATGCGCGGCGCGTCGGTTCTGATCGCGCTGGCCGTGACCGGCCTGCCGCCACTGGCGAGCGCCGCGGCGACGCCGGCGCACGCGGCGATGTTCCGCGGCGTGCCAAGGACGGCGCTGATCGCGGCGGCCAAGTCCGCGCCGCTCAAGCTGATCGACCCGGAGGAGACCTACTGCGACGCCGACACGTCGGTCGCTGACTGGCTGAAGCAGCTGACCGGCCCGCAGGTGCGGCGCGTCGCCTGGACCGCCGGGAGCTGCGACCTGGTCAACGACATCAACCCGCTCGACGCCGGCGGCAGCTACTGCGTCCAGGCCACCTTGACGCTCAAGCATCCCAAGAACCGCCGCGACGCCCCCGAGCTGGAGATCTACCTGGAGGACCCCAAGGGCGGCAAACTGGGCGCCGCCTACGCGTTCCGCGCCATGTTCGACAGCAACGACGGCCCCGATTACATGCGCTTCCGCAGGGACTTCGAGGCCGAGTGGCGCGACCGCTTCAAGGACGCCCCAGCGCCGCCCTGCACGGACGACCCGTAGGCAGGTCCTTCACCCGGCGGCATAACCCTTAGCTGCTCATGTGCTGCAGGCCCTTGGCCGACAGCGCCTTGTAAGCCTCCACCCGGAACGTTTCACATGCGACACGCCCGAGCCCGGCGGCCACGCGCCGCGGCGGCGCCCCTCATCCCGCAAGATGGGCGAAGCACACCGCCCCAATCGCCACAACCACGCCCGTTCCAACCCACGCTTTCCGCACCCGGACCTGCGGCGGACGCCCGTACCGCTCGCCCAGCATCAGCCCAAACGCCCCGATCATCAGCCACAGGTGCCCGACCGCCCAGGTGAACGGCGCCAGCATCCACAGCCAGCAGGCGGCGACGCACCAGGCGGCCGATCTCAGCCCATAGGTGAAGCTCGCAAGCTCGGCCCGGGGGCCGAAAGCGGGCAGGGCCGGGGTGCGATGGCAGCCTCTTATCGCCAAGGCCTTCAGCTTCGTGCCCTGCCACACCAGGGCGGCGCCCAGCGTGACCGCCAGCGCGGCGAGATCACTGCGCAGGGCCTGAGCCAGCAGCCCCGACAGGGCCCAGAGGCCGAACAGGGCGACCAGCCACGGGCTCATGTAGCCCAGGATGAACAGCACCGCGGCGCGCCCCTTGCGGGCCGCTAGGCTCTGCCGAAACACACAGGTGAGATTGTGCGCAAGCAGGGGAGACATCATCGCGCCCAGCATGAGCAGGTCGAAAACCAGCTGCGAAGGAAGGATGCTCCAGCGCCCGTCGGCCGGAAGTGTCTCCCAGTGGACCGGTCCGCCGCAGATCCGGACGAGCGGCGAATCCAGGATCATGGTCGCCATGGCGACCCAACAGGCGCCGCTGATCGCCAGGAGTGGCCAGAGCGGCCCACGCGCCATGGCCGATACGGCGGCGAGCGCGCCCCTCATCGCGCCGAAAGGCGGTAAACGTCGATCTTGTCCACGGTGACGCGGTCGTTAGGCCCGAGCATGCCGCGCGGACTGATCCCGACCAGAATCTTTCCAGCGGTCTTCAGCTCCGGCAGATAGGGATCGACCTCCTCGGTGATCTCGAAGGTCTTGGTCAGGCCGCTGCCGCCGTGCTCGTTCCCCGCGTCGGACGCGTATTCGAGTCCGAACAGCGCCAAGGATCCGACCATCCCCGGCGCTGCGGCGCCAGGGACATTCACGTAGACGTCGAAGACGCAGGCCCCTTGATTGCCGCGGATGTGGTGCAGCTTGATAAACAGCCGGTCGGGCTCGCCCGGCTTGTCGCGCGCGACGGCGTCCGCGGTATAGCTCGCCGCATAGGCGGCGAGCGGACCAGGCGCGAGTTTGACCTCGCTTTCGACGGTTTGGGCGCCCAGAGCCACCACCTGGTCGTTGGAGCCCACCAACTCGCTGTTCAGGGTCTCAGCCATCGCTGTAGCCTTTCTTGCTCAAGCCGCCGCCAGAACGCGGGCGGCGCTGGGCGCCAGGGCGGCCAGTCGCAGGTCGCGCCGGGTGGCGCCCGGCAGGGGATCGGAGACATCGTCGTAGTCGTAGACCTGGCCGACCAGATTGATCACATCCTGCGGATTGCAGGGCCGGTCGGCGCCCGTTGCATCGTAAAGCCGGAACTGGCGGTTTTGCGCGCCGCCGAGCCAGGCCTGGTCGGTCGGGTTGAGGTCCTCGGCGTTACGCCCCCGCCAGACCGCCCACAGCCGGTCGATGTTGGCATGGTGCACCCAGAAGATCGGATCGACCGCCGCGGTCCTGGGGTCGCTCATCAACCCGCCGGCGCCCTGAGCGTCCTGGCCGCCGACGTCGACGTGGACGAGGTTGTGAGGCTGGTCCTCCAGCCAACCGCCATCCTCGCCGCCGTGAGAAAATGGGGTGTTTGGCCCGCCGAAGCCCGGAACGGTCCCCTGCTGGGCTGCCCCGATGAAGGTGGGGTCGAGCATGGCGTTGGACAGGTCCGCATCTTGGGCTGCAACCCCCTGCCCATACCGCGCCGGTACAAACAGAGCGTTTGCCGAACCGTCAGGCAGGGTCTGAGCGAGGAAGGCGTCGGGGACGGCCAGGGGATTCGGGTTCGCCGCCGATGCCGTCGCGCTATAGTTCCAATAGGGCAGCGCCCAGTCCTGCGGCGCGCCAGGTTGAGCCGAGATCCAGCCGTTCAGGACGTCTTCGAACGTCAGAAGATAGGCCCGGTGCCAGGGCAGAAAATACCAGGTCTGATGCTGGCACTGGTTCCAGTAGACGGCCTGTTCTGCGTGCGGTGGAAGGGCTGCGCCTGCGCCGATGATCCCGGCCCGGCGCCAGAGCGCATCGTTGAAGCCGTGCATGGCGCCAAGGTAGTTCCAGCTCAGCTTGCTCGTCGCGGGCCGCGCCTTCAGCGACGCCACGGCCTTGGCGTACCACAGCATGGTCGGGTTCCAGGTCGCCCCGAGCGCGCGAATTTCGGTCCGTGTACGAGCCATCGCCTTCCCCTTTCGCTTGCCGCCGCATCAGCGGCGCAACGACGGCGACCCGACGATTCTGATAGGCGGATCTGACGTGCGGGGCGCGGTTTCAACTCACACGCGAATTGGTAGCGGCGGACGACCGGCTTGGCAACCGCCAGCGCCTCAGATGATCGCGTCCGCCATCATCGTCTGGGTGGTTTTCTGCAGTGGCGGGGCGGTTTCCGACAGCAACTGGATCAGGCCGACGTAGAGCAGGTCGTTCACCGGATCGACCCAGAACCAGGTGCCGGCCGCGCCGTCCCAGTGGTAGGTCCCCAGTCCCACCGGCACGCCCGCCAAAGCCGGGTCGGTGAATACCGCGCCGTTGAAGCCGTAGCCGAAGCCGGGCCGAATCTGCTGGGCGCCGATGCCGTAGCGGGTCTCCAGCATCTCGTCCGACAGGTGGTTGGTCATCTGCTGCTGCAGCGCCGCAGCGCTGACGATGCGCTTGCCGCCTAGTTCGCCGCCGTTCAGCAGCATCTGCGCGAACCGCGCATAGTCCGAGACGGTCGAGACCAGCCCGCCGCCGCCGATCGCCAGCGCCGGCGGCGCCTCGAAGTCGGCGCCCAGGATGTTGGGCGCCTCAACCAGCTTCTGCTGCCGCGGCGACCAGCGATACAGCGTCGCGCGCCGTGCGAGCTTGTCCGGCGGGGTGTGGAAGGCGGTGTCGACCATGCCCAACGGCTCGAAGATGCGGGTGCGCATGAACTCAGGGAGCGACTGGCCGGAGAGCTTCTCGATGATCGCGCCCTGCACGTCCATCGACAGGCTGTAGAGCCACTTCGAGCCCGGCTGGTAGGCCAGCGGCAACGCCGCGACCTTGTCCGCGAACTGCGCCAGCGAGGCCGACTGCCACACTTGCGCAGCCTGGTAGAGCTGGTCGAGCGGCTCGGCCGGATTGAACCCGTAAGAGAGCCCGGCGGTGTGGGTCATCAGTTCACGCATGGTCGGCGCGTGCTCGGGGGGCGCCGTCTTGGCCTTGCCCTCGGCGCCCAGCCCGTCGAACACCGCGACGCCCTCGAACGCGGGCAGGTGCTTGGCGATGGCGTCGTCCGGCGACCACAGCCCCTCGTCGTAGAGGATGCTCATGGCGACGCCGGTGACCGGCTTGGTCATCGAGAAGATGCGGAAGATGGTGTCCAGCGCCAGCGGCTCCCCGCGCGCCAGGTCCTTCTGGCCCATCACGCTGGTGTGGACGGTCTTGCCGTGCCGCGCGACCAGCGTGACCACCCCCGCCAGCGTCCCCTCGTCGATCAAGCCCTGGAGGTAGCCGTCGATCGCGGCGAGGCCAGCGGCGGAGAGGCCGACGGCCTCCGGCGTAGCGGGGGCGAGGTCTCGGGTCATGGCGCGCTCCGGTGAGGTCGTCCCAATCCATAACCATCGGCCACGAGGTTTCCTATGGTGACGTCGCGGCGCTGGCCCCCTGCCTCGCCCTCTGCTACATCTTCCCCATGACCTCGCTTCGGCCAGCACCGCGAATTAACCGCCCGGCGTGACGCCGCCGGACGAGACTCCAGCGCGCGCCGGGAACGACTTGCACCCATCTCATTTGGTCGCCGAAGGGCCGTAGGCCCAGCCGGCGACATCCCATATACCCTGGAGCCGTCATGTCCGACGACGCCGACAAGCCGCTGCGGGACTACCGCGAGACGGTGTTCCTGCCCGATACGCCGTTCGCCATGCGCGCCGGCCTGCCGACGGCCGAGCCGAAGCTGCTGGAGAAGCTGGGCGATCTCTATCCGCTGATCCGCGCCAACCGCCAGGCGCACGGCGCGCCGCTCTATGTGCTGCATGACGGGCCGCCCTACGCCAACGGCGCGATCCACATCGGCCACGCGCTCAACAAGATCCTCAAGGACTTCGTGGTCCGCTCGCGCTTCGCGCTCGGCTACGACGTCGACTACGTGCCCGGCTGGGACTGCCACGGCCTGCCGATCGAGTGGAAGATCGAGGAGGCGTTCGGCAAGGAGGGTCGAAAGAAGGGCGAGGTCTCCAAGGCGGAGTTCCGCGCCCGCTGCCGCGCCTACGCCACCCACTGGATCACCGAGCAGAGCCGCGAGTTCCAGCGCCTGTTTGTGCTCGGCGACTGGAGCCGGCGCTACTCGACGATGGATTTCGAGAGCGAAGCGGCGATCGTCGCCGAGTTCCACAAGTTCATCGCCACCCACCAGCTCTACCGCGGCGCCAAGCCGGTGATGTGGAGCCCGGTCGAGCGCACGGCCCTGGCCGACGCCGAGGTCGAGTACCACGACCACGTCAGCCCGACGATCTGGGTGAAATTCCCGGTGACGGAGGGCTCGGACGCGACGGCCGGCGGCGCGGTGGTGATCTGGACCACGACGCCCTGGACCATCCCCGGCAACCGGGCGATCTCGTACAACCCGGAGATCGCCTACGCGGCCTACCGGGTCGAGGCGCTGGAGGAGAACCTGCAGTTCCAGCCCTGGGCTAAGCCGGGCGATGTGCTGGTGCTCGCCGACGAGTTGGCGGCCGACGTCTTCGCCGCCGCTAAGGTCGCCAAGTGGCTGCGGCTCGAGACGGTCGATCCCCAAGGCATGGTCTGCGCCCACCCGCTGGCCGCGCTTGATCCCGGCTACGGGTTCGCAGTGCCCCTGCTCGCCGGCGACCACGTCACCGAGGACACCGGCACGGGCTTCGTCCACACCGCGCCCGGCCACGGCGCCGAGGACTACCAGGTGTGGATCGCCCACGGTCATCGCGAGATCCCCGAGACCGTCGATGAGGACGGAGCGTACGAGAGCGACGTGCCGCTGTTCGCCGGGCTCAAGGTGCTGGAGACCGAGGGCAAGCATGTTGGTCGATTTGGGCCGGCCAACGATGCGGTGATCAAGGCGCTGATCGAGGCCGGGACGCTGCTGGCGCGCGGCCGGCTGGAGCACAGCTATCCGCACTCCTGGCGCTCCAAGGCGCCGGTGATCTACCGGGCGACGCCGCAGTGGTTCGTGCGCATCGACGAGCCGCTGGACGACGCCGTGCACGGCGGCAAGACGCTGCGCCAGACGGCGCTGGCGGCCATTGACCACACCGAATTCTACCCGCCGCAGAGCCGCAACCGCATCCGCGCCATGGTCGAGAGCCGGCCGGACTGGCTGGTGAGCCGCCAGCGCGCCTGGGGCTCGCCGCTGGCCATGTTCGTCGACAAGGAGACCGGCCAGCCGCTGCGCGACGAGATGGTCAACGAGCGCATCGTCAATCTGATCGCCGACGAGGGCGCCGACGCCTGGTTCACCCGGCCGGCCCGCGACTTCCTCGGCAACCACGACCCCGAGCGCTTCGAGAAGGTCGAGGACATCCTCGACGTCTGGTTCGACTCAGGCTCGACGCACGCCTTCGTGCTGGCGAACCGGCCGCACACCCATTGGCCGGCCGACCTCTACCTCGAGGGCGCCGACCAGCACCGCGGCTGGTTCCAGTCGTCGCTGCTGGAGAGCTGCGCCACCCGCGGCCGAGCGCCCTACGACGCCGTCATGACCCACGGCTTCACCCTCGACGAGAAGGGCGAGGAGAAGATGTCGAAGTCGCGCGGCAACAGCATCGAGCCGCAGGACGTGACCAAGCAGAACGGCGCCGAAATCCTGCGCCTTTGGTCGGCGCTGGTGGACTACGGCGAGGACCAGCGCATCGGCCCGACCGTCCTGCAAACGGTCATCGACGCCTATCGCAAGCTGCGGAACACCCTGCGCTACCTGCTGGGCGCGCTGGCCGGCTACGAGGCCGCCGAGGCCGTGCCGCTGCAGGACATGGCGCCGCTGGAGCGCTTCGTGCTGCACCGGCTGCACGAACTCGATGGGCTGGTGCGCAGGTCCTACGAATCCTACGCGTTCGAGCCGGTGGTGAAGGCGCTCGGCGACTTCTGCTCCAACGACCTCTCGGCGCTGTTCTTCGACATCCGCCGCGACCTGCTCTACTGCGACCCGCCGCAGCGGCTGCGCCGCCGGGCCGCCCGCACGGTGATGGACGCGGCCTTCGAGCGCCTGACCATCTGGCTGGCCCCGATCCTGGCCTTCACCTGCGAGGAGGCGTGGTCCACGCGCTTCCCGGACGCCGGGCCGAACGCCCTGCGCCTGATCCCGCCGACACCGGCCGAATGGCGCGACGACGCCGAGGCGGATCGCTGGGCCCTGATCGAGCGGGTGACGCGCGTGGTCACCGGCGCGATCGAGGTGGAGCGGCGAGACAAGCGCATGGGCGCGGCGCTGGAAGCGGCCCCGCGTGTTTTCATCGCCGATCCTGAGCTCGCCGCCGCGTTCGAGAGCCTGGACCCGGCGGAGATCTTCCGCACCAGCGGCGCGAGCCTGGCGCATGGCGACGGCCCGCCGGGCGCCTTCCGTCTCGACGAGGTCCCCGGCGTCGCCGTGATCGCCGAGCCCGCCAGCGGCCACAAATGCGCGCGCTGCTGGCGCGTGCTGCCGGAAGTGGTCGCGCCCACGTTCCTGTGCGAGCGCTGCGAGGAGGCGGTGGCGATCTGGGACATGCGCGCCGCATGACCCGCATCCCCCGGCTCGCGCTCATCGCCTACGTGCTGGCGGTGGCGGTGATCGTCAGCGACCAGGCGCTGAAATACTGGGTGCTGGACGTGTTTCGCCTGCCTGACCGCTCGCCCTCGCCGCTCGCCGGCCCGTTCTGGCTGACCCTGGTGTGGAACAAGGGCGTCAGCTTCGGCGTGCTCAACATCGACGCTGAATGGACCCGCTGGGTGCTGTCGGCGTTCTCGCTCGGCGTCGCCGCCGCGTTGGCGGTCTGGGCCTGGCGGGTGGACCGGCCGGTGCTGGCGCTGGCGGTGGGGCTGATCATCGGCGGGGCGGTCGGCAACGCGATCGACCGGGTGCGGTTGGGCGCCGTCACCGACTTCATCGACGTCACCCGGCTCTGGTTCCCCTGGGTGTTCAACCTCGCCGACAGCGCCATCAGCGTGGGCAGCGTGCTGCTGATCTGGGATCTGTTCCTGGCGCCGCGCAATCGCGCGCCGGGCTGAACCCCAGCTGAGGGCGCCGCGAAAGCGCGCGCCCCGCTGATCACGATTGGCCGGGCGCGGACGATAGGGTAATTGAGCGCTTGGTTACCGGGCCGGGGGGCCCGCCGAGGAAGAGAACTCCATGAACTTCACTCAGGTCGCCGCCGCTGCTGCGCTTCTGGCGGCTGCTGGTCTTTCCGGCTGCGACTCCGCGTCGAGGGCGTTCGGCCTCGCCAAGGTGACGCCGGACGAGTTCCGGGTCGTGACCAAGGCCCCGCTGACCCTGCCGCCGGACTACTCGCTGCGCCCGCCGGCCCCTGGCGAGCCGCGCCCGCAGGAGCTCCAGCCCGAGAGCGCCGCCCGCCAGGCCCTGGTCGGCCAGCGCGCCGGGGACGTGCGCTCCGATGGCGAGCGCATGTTCGTCACCCGCGCCGGGGCCGACCACGCCGACCCGCTGGTGCGCTATGTGGTCGACGACGAGTTCGGCAACCTCGCCCACAAGGACAAGAGCTTCGCCGACTATGTGATGTTCTGGAAGAAGGGCGAGCCGGTCGCGGCCCCGCAAAGCGAACTCGGCGATCCCAACCAGCCGCAGCCGATCGACCCCGCCGTCGAAGAAAAGCGCCTCCAGGCACTCACCGGCGGCAAAACCATCGTCATCGCCCGCAAAGGCGACTCCCGGGTGAAACTGCCGGGGCTGTAGCAGAAGAAGTTTGAACGCAGAGGACGCGGAGGACCGCAGAGTTCGCGGAGGTCAGAGTTCGTTCGCGATGCGGTGGATGCCATCCTTCATGAGGGTTACGTTGAAATTGAGCAGATAGCCGAGCCGAAACCCACCAAGTCGCAGGTAGCTCAGCAGCTGCGCTCGATGGACGGCCCCGACAGTCTCGATGGCCTTGACCTCAATCACCACGCGCTTGAGCACCAGCAGGTCCAGGCGGTAGGCCATCTCCATCACTAGTCCGTCGTAAGTGACCGGCAGCGAGAGCTGCCGGTCGAAAGCCAGACCTGCTTTGCCAAGTTCATGCGCGAGGCACGTCTCGTAGACACTCTCCAGCAGACCAGGACCCAAGGCGCGATGAACCGTCAGGGCGCAGCCGAGAACGCGCTGCCCGATCTCATTCTCGTTCAACTCTGCGTCCTCTGCGCTTCTCCGCGTTCTCTGCGTTCAAACTTTTGGTTGTGCAAGCCGCGATGTCAGGTGGCTTGTGCGTCCCGCCGCGGAATCGGCCTATATTCCCCCCACCGCCCATGACCATTCGCCGCCTCCCGCCCGAGCTTGTCAGCCGTATCGCCGCCGGGGAGGTGGTGGAGCGGCCGGCGAGTGCGGTGAAGGAGCTGGTCGAGAACGCGGTCGACGCCGGCGCCCGGCTGATCGAGATCCAGGCCGACGGCGGCGGGCTGACCCGGATCCTGGTCGCCGACGACGGCCAGGGGCTGGGCCCGGAGGAGCTGCCGCTGGCGGTCGAGCGCCACGCCACCTCCAAGCTCTCGGCCGGCGCCGACGGCGCGTGGGACCTGCTGCGCATCGCCACCCTCGGCTTCCGCGGCGAGGCGCTGCCCTCGATCGGCTCGGTGGCGCGCCTCTCGATCGCCGCCCGAAAGCCCGGCGCCTCAGCTCATTCGATCCTGGTCGAGGGTGGCGATGTCCGACCGGTCGCCCCCGCCGCCTTCCCGGGCCCGCACGGCGCCCGCGTCGAGGTGCGTGACCTGTTCTACGCCACGCCGGCGCGGCTGAAGTTCATGAAGTCCGAGCGCGCCGAGGCGATGGCCATCGCCGATGAGGTCAAGCGCCAGGCGATGGCCCACGCCGAGGTGGCGTTCAGCCTCGACCTCGACGGGCGCCGCGCGCTGCGGTTGCCGGCCGAAGCGCCGGGCGAAGCCGGCCAGCTCGCGCGCCTCGCCGCCATCCTGGGCGCCGACTTCGCCGACAATGCGCTGGCGATCGACCAGCTGCGCGACGAGGTGCGCCTCGTCGGCCACGCCGGCGTGCCGACCTTCAACCGCGGCAACGCCGCGCACCAGTACCTGTTCGTCAACGGCCGGCCGGTGCGCGACCGGCTGCTGCAGGGCGCGCTGCGCGCCGCCTACGCCGACTTCCTCGCCCGCGACCGCCATCCGGTCGCCGCGCTCTACCTCGAGCTCGACCCGACCCTGGTCGACGTCAACGTGCACCCGGCCAAGGCTGAGGTGCGCTTCCGCGACCCGGCCCTGGTGCGCGGCCTGATCGTCGGGGCCCTGCGCCACGCCCTGGCCGGCGCGGGGCACCGCGCCTCGACCACCGTTGCCGCCGATGCGCTGGCGGGCTTCAGGACTGGCTATCAGCCGGGACCGTCCGCCGCCGGCTTTTCGGCCTGGCAGGCCGGCGGCTGGACGCCGTCGACTCGGAATGGACTCGACAACGGCCTGCTGGCGGGGGTCGCGGAGATCTCGGCCCGGTTCGAGCCGGCGCCGGCGGCGAACGGCTTCACCGATCCCGGCGCGCCGGCCGCGTTCGACCCGATCGACTTCCCGCTCGGCGCCGCCCGAGCCCAGCTGCACGAGACCTACATCGTCGCCCAGACCCGCGACGGCGTGGTCATCGTCGACCAGCACGCCGCGCACGAGCGGCTGGTCTACGAGGGGATGAAGGCGGCCGTCGGCGCTGTGCCGTCCCAGGCGCTGCTGATGCCTCAGGTGATCGAGCTCGACCCGGCCGAGGCGGAGCGGGTCGCCGGCCGCGCGGGCGAGCTGGCCGATCTCGGCCTAGTGCTGGAGCCGTTTGGCCCCGGCGCAGTGCTGGTGCGCGAGACCCCGGCGGCGCTCGGCGAGACCGACGTGGCCGGCCTGGTGCGCGACATCGCCGACGACCTGGCCGAGAACGGCGCGGCGCTGGCGCTGAAGGAGCGGCTGGAGCACGTCGCCGGGACCATGGCCTGCCACGGCTCGGTCCGCGCCGGCCGCCGCCTCACCGCCGCGGAGATGAATGCGCTGCTGCGGCAGATGGAGGCGACGCCCCACTCTGGCCAGTGCAACCACGGCCGCCCGACCTACGTCGAACTGAAGCTGGCCGACATCGAGCGCCTGTTCGGGCGCCGCTGACGCGCGCCGATGCCGCTGTCACGCCGCCTGACGTTAGACCTCGACGTCGATCGGGTCCGGCCCATCGTCTCCGACCTCGACCGCTCGCTGCGGCCGACCGGGGTTTCGCGCCTGGCCGGCGGCTTGACGGAGGTCTACCGCCTCGACTTCGCCGCCGGCGCGCCGGCGCTCGTGCTCAAGCTCTACGCGGACGAGCCGGCCTGGTTCGCAGCGAAGGAAGCGCTGGTGGCCGGCTGGATCGCCAAGGCGTGCGACCTGCCGATTCCGCAATGGTTCGTCGTGGACGAAAGCCGCACGCGCCTGCCGCTGCGTTTCGCGATCACCAGCCTGCTGCCCGGGACGCCGATGCGGAGCTTCCGCGGCGACGCGCACGCGGCTGCGGCCTATCGCCAGATGGGCGCGATGCTGCGTCGCCTGCATATCATCGCGATGCCGGCGTTCGGCTACGTCATGGGAAGCGGGATCGAGCCGCCGCACCCATCCAACGGCGCCCACATGGCCGACGCGTTCGAACAGGCCTTCCGCAGGTTCCGCGACCACAGCGGCGATGCGGCCTCGACGCGCAGGCTGGAGGAAGCCGTCAGCGTCCGCTTCGACCTGCTGACGGTGTGCGAACGTCCGGTGCTGCTGCATCAGGACTTCCAGCCCGGCAACGTCCTTGCCGAACGGCGCCGCGATGGCGGCCTTTCGCTCACCGGCGTGATCGACTTCGCCAACGCCAGGGCCGGCGATCCGTTGATGGACCTCGCCACCGCGCTGTCATGTTGCGCCCACGAGGACCCATCCAGCCGCGCGCCCTTGCTGGAAGGCTACGGCGCGGCCGATCACCCGGACGTCGCCGGCGCGCTCAAGCTCTACGAGTTCTACCACCAGCTCACGCTATGGGGCTGGTTCATGCAGATCGGCGAGCCGGGCGAGGCGGGGCCGGCGAGCGCGTTGAGCGACTTCGCTAGCGGGCCCTGACCTCCGTTTCTGCGCCACGTGGAGATCGGCGCTGAGCGGAATTCGCCGTCAATCGCTTGGCGGAGCGTGATTCCGAGATCGGCTCCGGGTCAAGGACGGCGCGCCGCGCCGCCGCTTCGCGGTCGCCGGAGGCGATCCTTGACGCGGAGCCGACTTCGGAAAGACTGCCATCCAAGCGTTCGACGCCGCGCTTTGATTGGTCGGCGGACCTGGCCCGACCACCCTTGTCATCCCGGACAAGCCGCGCAGCGGCGCAGATCCGGGATCTCCCGGCAGCAAGATCCCGGATAACTCGCTTCGCTCGTTTCCGGGATGACACCGACGGGGACGAAAGGCTAAGCAACAACCGTTGCAGCGCCGCGCAGTTGAGGCGCGTCGGAGGCTTGATGTTAGAGATTGTGGTCGAGGCCAGGGCCTAGCAGCTCGCCTCACGCCGGTTCCCACGGCGCCGACCCGAACCTGAAGGCCCTTGATCGCCCGTCCGCTGCCCAGCGGGCGCGTCTTTGTACGCCTTTCTCGGACCTCTCCCTTGAACATCTCAAAGCCGCAGCAACGCACGCTGCACGCGCTCGCCCAGGGCGGGCGCATCGTGCTCGAACGCGACCCCACCGGCCGGCTCGTCGCCGCCGAGTGCCTGACCCGGGAGGGCTGGCGCCTCAGCGACTGCACGCTCGAACTCTTTAGATTGCTGAAGCGCCACCGCCTCGTCGCCAGCCGCGAGGGTGGCCCCTACCGCATCACCCGCGAGGGGCTGGAGCGGCTCCGGCCGCAGCTCGACAACCGCACCTCAGGGCGCAAGTGGTGAGAGGAAGCTCACCCGCGCCGCGCCCCAGGTTCGCTCGTCGAGCAACTGAAAGCCATCCGGCGTCGGCGCCGGGTCGGCGATCCCGCGCTCGAGCACCACCAGCGCGCCCGCCGCCAGCCAGCCGCCGGCCGCCAGTCGCCCCAGAGCCGCCTCGCCGAGACCCTGGCCGTAGGGCGGATCGAGGAAGGCGAGGTCGAACGGCGCGCCGTCACCGGCCGTCCGTATACCGAGTGTCGCGGCGTCGCGGCGGTCGATCCGTATGCGGTCGATCAGGTTCAGCGCGCCGACGTTGGCGCCGATCGCCTCGCGCGCGGCGGCGTTCCGATCAAGGAACAGACAGTAGGCGGCGCCGCGCGACATCGCCTCCAGACCCAGCGCGCCGGAACCGGCGAAGACGTCCAGCACCCGGCATCCGTCGAGCGCCTGCGCCCAGGCCGCGTGTTCGAGCACATTGAACAGCGCCTGGCGCGCGCGGTCGGCGGTCGGGCGCGTCGACTGTCCCTTCGGCGCCACAAGCGAGCGGCCGCGAAACGTCCCGGCAACGATCCGCATGGGAAAGTCCTTCCAATAGCGGCGGTCTCTAGCGGATGAAGGGACGGCTGATCAAATGAGAGGGGAGATGACCCTAGCGCCGCCGCCACCGCTGTCGGAAGCGAGCTTTACCGCGGACCTGAGTCCGCGCGAGCGCAGCCTGTGGCGTATCGTCGTGACCTTGTTGGCCGGCGCGGTCGGCGGGGTGATCGTGGCGCTGGTGACGGGCGTGGTGGCGCTGCTGGTGGTCGCGGCGGCGACCGGCGGCTTCAGCGGCGAGCTGACCGGCTTGCCGGGCCGGATCGGCGAGCTGATCCGCGCCGACGGGACCACCGTCCAGAGCGCGCTTGGCTTGCTGACCTTGGCCACTTTCACCAACGGGCCGATGGCGGCGACCTTCATCGGCGTCGCCGCACTGATGGCCGGTCGCCATCCCCGCCGCTACATCACCGCGGCGGCGAAAATCCGCTGGCGGCTGCTGGGCAGCGGCCTCTTGCTGTCGATCCTGATCATCGGGCCGCTGGTGCTGGCCAGCCAGTTCCTCGATCCGCACGCGCCGCCGGCGCCGCTGCTGAACCTGGCCAAGGATTGGCCGACCCGGACCGGCTACGCCGTCGCCTGCGTGGTGCTGCTGATCCCCGCCGCGGCGGCCGAGGAGGTCGTGTTCCGGGGCTGGCTGCTGCGCGAGAGCGCGGCGGTGACGCGCAACCCCGTGTTCCTGATGGCGGTGAACGGCGTGCTGTTCTCGGCGCTGCACAACGACTTCGCCCCCGACGCCTTTCTGATGCGCGCGCTGATGGGCGCCGGGTTCGTCTACATGACGCTTCGCCTGGGCGGCATAGAGTTCTCTACCGGCGCCCATGCGGCCAACAACATCCTGATCGTGCTGTTCATCCAGCCGCTGTCCTTGAAGCCGACGCCGTCGAACGGACTCGGCGCCGACACCCTGTTCCAGGCCCTGTTCCTGTTCGTCAGCTATCTGGTGATGGCCGAGCTGGTGGCGCGCTGGCCGTTGCTGCGGCGCTGGTCGGGGGCGGATCAGGTTCCGGATCTGACAGCCACCGCTGCGGTGGAGCATTTTTCCTGAGGTCTTCGAGGCGCTCGCGCAGCGCCTCCATGAAGCGCGCGGGCTCGCCCGCCCATCGGATCGCTTCGCCGACCAGTACGGTGCAGTTCATCGGCGCGGGCAGCATCGCGCCCTTCGGCAGCACGCGTCCGGCGCCCTCGATCCAGACCGGAATCACTGGCGCATCGGGAAATGCCTCCGCCAGGCGCGCGACGCCGGCCTTCATCGGTCCAAGTTCGTCGGTGGCGGCGCCTCGCGTGCCTTCCGGGAAGATGATGACGATGTCGCCGGCGGCCAGCGCCGCCCGCGCCGGCGCCAACACGTCCTCGCGGCCACCACCGTGGCGAGCGATCGGGACGATGCCGACCAGGGTGCGCGAAAACCAGCCGATCAGCGGCCCGCGCAGGAAGTAGTCCGCCGCCGCGACCGGCCGCAACCGTCCCATCAGCCGCGCGGGGAAGATCGTCAGCAGCAGCAGGGTGTCGACGTGGCTGTTGTGGTTGGCGGCGATGATCGCCGGCCCGTCGCGGGGCAGGTGCTCGCGCCCAACCACGTCGGCGCCGGTGAACAGCACCGCCAGCGGCCGCGCCACCAGGCGCAGGAAGGCCTGCCTTGCGAGATTCATCGGTGCAGGGCGAAGAAGGTCATCAGGTGAAAGTACAGCGGCGTGGTGAAGGTCAGGCTGTCGATGCGGTCGAGGATGCCGCCGTGCCCCGGGATCAGGTGCGAAGAGTCCTTCACGCCGATGTCGCGTTTCACCGCCGACAGCGTCACGTCGCCGGCGAAGCCCGCCAAGGGCAGCAGCACCGCCATGATCGCCAGGTTCAGGCCCGCCAGCGGCGCGTAGATCGGTCCGATCAGCCAGATCAGCGCCGCCGTCGTCGCCCAGCCGCCGAGGAAGCCCTCCCAGGTCTTGTTGGGGCTGACGGTGGGCATGATCTTGTGGCGGCCGGCGAGCTTGCCCCAGCAGTATTGCGCGACGTCGTTGGCCTCGGTCGCGACCAGCAGCAGGAACACCAGCCCCGCCGGCCCGGCCGGCATCGGCAGATGCGCCGGGGTGCGCATCAGCCAGACCACGAAGCCGATCGCGTAGACGCAGGCCACCTCGCCCCAGTGGAACCCGGCCGCGCGCTGCAGGTAGTTGCGGGTCTGGCCGATGATCGCCATCAGGAACGGGGTGATCAGGAACACCCAGACCGGGATGAAGACGAGGTAGATGCCGTACTCGTTGATGGCGATCCAGCCGTAGCTGATCGGCACCACCAGGTAGGACGCCAGGATGATCAGCCGGTCCTCGCGCCGGGCCGGCGCCAGCGACAGGAACTCGCGCAGCGCCAGGAACGAGATCAGCGCGAACAGCCCCAGCGTCGCCTGCCAGCCGGACAACAACGCTGCGCAAAGCAGCGCGACCATCACCCACCACGAGGCCACTCGCTGCTGCAGGTTGCGATAGTCGCGGCCGGGCCGGAGCCTTGGCAACAGCATCGCCGCCAGCGCCCC
>DATNIH010000190.1:0-4371 GCA_035604515.1 Caulobacteraceae bacterium
GCGTAGCAACGTGCGGCCGCCAGGGCCAGGAGACTCGCGATGGCAGCACAATGTTGGGTGGCGCATTTCGTCACCTTGACCTAACGTGCGCCTACTTGGTCTTGGCGACCCCGCGAACATGCGCGGGCGGCGAGGCGGGACGCGCACGATGTCCGCCATAAGGACGCGGCGCGAGGGGCACACGCATGGACCCGCTGATAAGCCTGAAAGGCGTCGTCAAGAGCTACCGGCGGGGGCGCCAGACGGTCGAGGTGCTGCACAACCTCGACCTCGAGGTCCAGCCGGGCGAGTTCCTGGCGCTGATGGGGCCCTCGGGCTCCGGCAAGACCACACTGCTCAACCTGATCGGCGGGCTCGACCGGCCGACCGACGGCGAGGTGGTGGTCGCCGGCGAACATATCGACGACCTCAGCGGCGGCGCGCTGGCCAAATGGCGCTCGCGCCATGTCGGCTTCGTATTCCAGTTCTACAACCTGATGCCGACGCTGTCGGCCGAGCGGAACATCGAGCTGCCGCTGCTGCTGACCAACCTATCGGCCGCCGAGCGGCGCAAGAACGTCGAGGCGGCGCTGGCGCTGGTGAGCCTGACCGACCGCAAGAAGCACAAGCCCGCCGAGCTCTCCGGCGGCCAGCAGCAGCGCGTGGCCATCGCCAGGGCCATCGTCGCCGACCCGACCCTGCTGGTCTGCGACGAGCCGACCGGCGACCTCGACCGCGAGACCGCCGAGGAGATCCTCAGCCTGTTGCAGCACCTGAACCGCGAGGCCGGCAAGACGGTGATCATGGTCACCCACGACCCCAAGGCCGCCAGTTTCGCCAGCCGCATCGTCCACCTCGACAAGGGCGCGCTGGCGGCCGAGCCAGCGGAGGCCGGGGCATGAAATACCTGCACCTGGTCTGGGCCGGGGTCTGGCGCAGGCCGGGGCGCGCCACCCTCACCCTGCTCTCGATTGTCAACGCCTTCCTGCTCTATGGCCTGCTGCAGGGCTTCGTCTCCGGCATCGGCACGACCGTCGCCGACACCCACGCCGACGTGCTGGTGACGCAGAGCCGGATCAGCCAGCTCGAGCCGCTGCCGATCTCGCAGCTGCCGCAGATCAGGACGGTGCAAGGCGTAAAGAGCGCCGCGCCGATCGTGATCTTCCATGGCGGGTTCCGCACCTCGCAGCCGATCAACATGCGCGGCTTCGCGGTCGATCCCGACAGCTTCGCCGCCGCCAACAACGACGAGGTGATCCCGCCGGCGGATATCACCGCGCTGAAGAACAAGCGCTCGGGCGTGATCGTGCCGGCGAACGTGGCCGCGCTCTACCAGCTGAAGGTCGGCGACCGCATGCCGCTGAAGTCGTTCTTCTGGACCAATCACGACGGGACCAACGTCTGGCCGCTCGACGTCGTCGCCATCTACAAGTCGAACCCCCGCGACATCTTCTTCGGCTCGTCGCTGTTGGTAAACTACGACTACGTCGACCAGGGCCGCACCCAGTCGAACGGCACCACCAGCATCTTCCTGATCCGGCTGACCGATCCGACGCAGGGCAGCGCGGTGGCCAACCGGATCGACGCCCTGTTCGCCAACTCGCCGGACGAGACCAAGACGGAGAGCGAGCGACAGCTGGCCGCCGACTCCCTCAAGCAGATCGGCGATATCGGCTTCGTGGTGCGCGCCATCGTCGGCGCCGTGTTCTTCGCGCTGTTGTTCTCGGTCGGCGCGGTGATGATGCAGTCGGTGCGCGAACGCACGCCCGAGCTGGCGGTGTTGAAAACCTTGGGCTTCACCGACGGCGCGATTCTGGCGCTGGTGCTGGCCGAGGCGATGGTGCTGTGCCTGTTCTCCGCCGCCATCGGGCTCGGCCTCGCGGCGCTGGTGTTCCCGCTGGTCAAGGCCAGCATCGGCTTCAACATCCAGGCGGGGCCGGTGCTGCTGGTGGGCCTGGTGCTGGCCGTGGCGCTGGCCATCATCAGCGGCCTGCCGCCGGCGGTGCGCGGCATGCGCCTGTCGATCGTCGACGCCCTCGCCGGCCGCTAGAGGAGCCGCATCATGAGCCTCTTCCGTGAAATCTGGGCCGTCAGCGCGATGAACCTCGCCGCCCTGCCCTCCCGCGCCGGCGCCTCGCTGGTGACGGTGATCGGCGTCGCCACCGTGATCGCGGTGATGCTGTCGCTGCTCGGCATCGGCGAAGGCGTGATGCATTCGGTGCTGCAGAATGACCAGCCCGACCGCGCGGTGGTGCTGTCGTCGGGCGCCTCGGAATACATGGGTTCGTTCTCCCGCGCCGACGTGGCGCAGATTTCCCAGGCGCCCGGGATCAAACGCGACGCCGCCGGACGGCTGATGGTGCAGCCCCTGGCCGCCGTGGTGGTGGAGCTGGAGAACAAGGTCGGCGGCGGCACCAACAACGTGCTGTTCCGCGGCACCGGCGACATCGGCCGGGAGATGAACAAGGCGACGCTGCACCTGATCGGCGGGCGGATGTACACCGCCGGCCTGCACGAGCTGATCGTCGGCAAGGCCGCGCAGCGCACCTACAAGAACCTGAACGTCGGCGACACGGTGAAGCTGCGCGGCACGCCGTGGAAGGTCGTCGGCGCCTACGAGGACGCCGGCGGCATCGACGAGAACGCCATCGCCGCCGATGCGGACACGGTGCTGGCAGCCTTCAACCGCACCGCCTACCAGAGCATCGGCGTGCAGCTCGATTCCCCCGCGTCGTTCCGCAAGTTCAAGGACGCGGTCACCAGCAATCCGCAGCTGCAGGTGCAGGTGAAGCTGCTCTCGCAGTACTACCGCGACCAGCTGCAGGGTCTAACCACCGTGCTCTCCTTCGTCGGCTACTTCGTCGGCAGCGTGATGGCGGTGGGCGTGGTGTTCGGGGCGCTGAACACGATGTACTCGGCGGTCGACGCGCGCAAACGCGAGATCGCCACCCTGCGGGCGATCGGCTTCGGCGGCACCGCGGTGGTGATCTCGGTGATCCTGGAGTCGCTGGTTCTGGCCGTGCCCGGCGCGATGCTGGGCGCAGCGTTGGCGTGGCTGATGTTCAACAACCACGACATCGCCATGGGCGGCGTCTCCTTCGCCATGGACGTGACGCCCGGCCTGGTGGTCCTTGGCTTGATCTGGGCGCTGGTGATCGGGCTGATCGGCGGCCTCGCCCCGGCGATCCGCGCCGCGCGGCTGCCGGTCGCAACGGCGCTCAGAGCGACGTGATCGCGGCCTCCGGGCTGCGCGGGTAGAGCTTGAACCGCGTCGGGCGGAAGCGGATTGCGAGGCCCACCGCGACGCCGGCTGGTGCGATGGCGTCGCGGACCTGCAGCTCCAGCGGCCGGCCCTCGACCACGCAATCGATCCGGATCTGCGGCCCGCGCGCCGCCGCGCCGCGGACCTGGGCGGCGAGGCCCGCGCCGTCGGCGGGGGCGAATTCGATCTCGTCGGGCCGAAAGTAGACATCGACGTCGCCGCTCGGCGCGCCGGGATCGGCCGGCGTCATCCAGTCGCCGACGCGCAGCCGGCCCTCCTCCACCACGCCCGGCAGGCGGCAGGAGGGTCCAAGGAAGTCGTAGACGAAGGCGCTGGCCGGATGGTCGTAGAGCGACTGCGGCTTGCCCAGCTGGATCAGCTCCCCGTCGCGCAGGATCGCCACCCGGTCGGCGAGGTCCAGCGCCTCCTCCTGGTCGTGGGTGACGAACACAGTGGTGACGCCGGCGTGGTCGTGCACCTCGCGCAGCCAGCGGCGCAGGTCGCGGCGCACCTGGGCGTCCAGCGCCCCGAACGGCTCGTCCAGCAGCAGCATGCGCGGCTCGATCGCCAGCGCCCTGGCCAGCGCCACCCGCTGCCGCTGGCCGCCGGAGAGCTGCGCCGGGTAGCGCTTGTCGAGGCCGCTGAGCTGCACCAGCTCGAGCAGGTCGCTGACGCGCTGCTTGATCTGCGTCGACGACGGGCGCTCGGCTCGCGGCCGCACCTTCAGGCCGAAGGCGATGTTCTGGGCCACGGTCATGTGGCGGAAGAGCGCGTAGTGCTGGAACACCATGCCGGCGCGGCGCCGCCGGGCCGGGATCGCCAGGTAGTCTTCGCCGCCGAAGCGCACCTCGCCGGCGTCCGGCTCTTCGAGGCCGGCCAGCACGCGCAGCAGCGTGGTCTTGCCCGAGCCGGAGGGACCGAGCAGCGCCAGGAACTCACGGTCGGCGGCCGCGAACGAGACGTCCTTCAGCGCCGGATAGCGGCCGAACGACTTGGAGACGCCCTTGATCTCAAGGGCCATCGCCGCCGCAGCGTCGTCGCCTTCATCGTTTGCGATGGGAGAGCTCACCGGCGTAGCGCCATTCGAGACCAGTCTTGAGGATGAGGGTGATGAGTCCAAGGGAAGCCAG
>DATNIH010000191.1:0-48700 GCA_035604515.1 Caulobacteraceae bacterium
CTGGATGTCGCCGCGGCTGTCGGCGACCACCTTGCCGTGCTCGCTCGAGAGCAGACGCGCCAGCTCGTCCATCCGCGCCTCGACCAGGCGCTTGAACTCGAACAGCACCCGCGCCCGGCGCTGCGGGTTCTGCGCCGCCCACGCCGGCTGCGCCGCCAGCGCCGCAGTCACCGCCTCGTCCACGATCGCCGGGCCCGCCAGCCCCACCCGCGCCTGCACCTCGCCGGTGTTGGGATCGAACACGTCGCCCCTGTCGCCGTCGGTCTGATGGAAGGGCTTGCCGTCGATGAAATGGGGGATGTCACGCATGGGGCTCTCCTACACGATCTGCGCCCGACTTACCCGCCGAGCGCGTCCGATCAAAGGCCCCAGCGAGGTTGACTACGATCGGTCAGGCGCGCTGTTGGGCCGCCGACGCGCGACGGGAGAGACAGGGATGCCCAGAACCTGGCTTTTCAGCCTGATCCTGATGCTCACGGCCACGGCCGCGATCGCCGACGCGCCCCCCGCCGCCGCCCCTTCTCCGCCCACGCCGCCGGCGGCGCCAGCCGCCCCTGCCCCGCCGCGCGTCAAGACCGACAGCGGCTGGGTGGTCGGCGCGCCGCTCGGGGCCGCCGTCGCCTTCAAGGCCATCCCCTACGCCGCCCCGCCGGTCGGTCCGCTGCGCTGGCGCCCGCCGCAGCCGGCCGCCGCCTGGAAAGACGACCGCGCGGCCGGCGCCGACGGACCCGCCTGCCCGCAGCCGATCAACGCCGACGGGCGGCCAAACGGCGGCGGCTATGTCGGACCGGTCAGCGAGGACTGTCTGACCCTCGACGTCTTCGCGCCGCCCAACGCCGGTGTAGCGGGCGCAGCCAAGGCGCCGGTGATGGTGTGGATCTTCGGGGGCGGCAACTCCGCCGGCGCGGACTCGATCGCGCCCAACGACGGCCGCTTCTTCGCCCGCGACGGCGTGGTGCTGGTGGCGATGAACTACCGGCTGGGTCCGCTCGGCTTCTTTGCTCATCCAGCCCTGACCAAGGAGGCCAAGAAGGGCGAGGCGCTGGCCAATTACGGCCTGATGGACCAGATCGCGGCGCTGAAGTGGGTGAAGCGCAACATCGCGGCCTTCGGCGGCGACCCGGACAACGTCACCATCTTCGGCGAGTCGGCCGGCGGGCTGGACGTGCTCACTCTGATGGTGACGCCGGCGGCCAAGGGTTTGTTCGAGAAGGCCACGGTCCAGTCCGGCGGCGGCTGGACCTCGCCGGTGACCATGCTGCAGGCCGAGACGGCCGGCGTGGCGCTGGCCAACACGCTGGGTCTGCCGGAGACCGCCAGCGCCGATCAGCTGCGCGCAATCGCGGCCGACAAGCTGGTCGGCGCCGGCCCGGCGCAGGTGGTGGTCGACGGCCGGCTGGTGGTGGAAAGCACGGCGCAGGGCTTCGCCCGCGGCCACCAGGCGCCCGCGCCGCTGATCATCGGCGCCAACACCTGGGAGGCCTCGCTGCTGCCGCCTGCGGCCTACGCCGCCTACGCGGCGACCACGCCCGATGCGGTGAAGGCTGCCTACGGCGCCGACGCGGCGGACCCGAACAAACTTGCCCAGTCGCTGTTCACCGACGCGGTGATGGGCGCGCCGGCGCGATGGTTCGCCGCCCAGGCTTCGAAGAAGGCGGGCGCCTGGCTGTATGAATTCTCCTACGTGCGGGTGGTGCGGCGCGGGAAGATCGCGGGCGCCAACCACACCTCCGAGAACCCTTATGTGTTCGACACCCAGATGATCGTGCCGAACTATTCGTCGGAGATCCAGGACGCGGACCGGCGGGTGGCGGCGTTCATGCATTCCTGCTGGGTCAGCTTCGCCAAGAGCGGCAAGCCCGTCTGCGGCGCGGGCGATCCGGCGTGGCCCGCCTACGATCCGACCAGCGACCAGCTGATGCAGTTCGACGCGACGCCCGCGATCGTGGCGCACTACCGCAAGGCTCAGCTCGACGCGCAGGAGACGGCTCAGGGACCGGCGCTGGCGCCCTGAGCACGATCTGGAGCGCGTTCGAACCGCAAAAGCGATTCCACTTTCGCTGAACGCGCTCTAGGCGGGCAAGTTCCGCGCCCCTCTGAGGGAGGGTCGGCGGCGAGCGTGCAAGCCGAAAATCGACCGACACACGGACATTCGGAGCTGCGCTGCCTCGAGCCTTAGGCCAGCCGAGCCAGGTTGGCTTCGTGGCTGGCGCGGTCGATCCGGTAGAAGACGATCACGGCGGTGGAGACCGCATAGAGGACGGCGACGACCGGAAGATAAGCCAGGCCGAGCGCGTGCAGGACGCTCTCGTGCACGGTTCCCTGTTGCGCGCGCGCCGGGAAACCAACCATGGCGATCAGGGCCGATCCGCCAAACGCACCTGCCCCGGTGCTGATCTTCGGAATCAGGCCGTTGAGAGCGAACAGCAGACCCTCGGCTCGGGCCCCGGTCCTGACCGTGTTGTCGTCGGCGAGGTCGGCGAACATCGAGGCGACGATGACGCTGGCCATCACACTGACGGTGACGACCAGGAAGTTGTCCGCCAGCAGAATCGGGATGAGCAACGGCGAGCCGTTGACCGGCATGACGCCTACCAGACGCAGGGCGATCGGCGCCAGCGAGACAATGACCGACAAGGCCGAGAGGCCGATCAGGGCCGGCTTCTTGCCCAACCGGCTCGACACTCGCCTCGCCTCGGCCGCACCAATGTACACGGCCGGACCGTAGGCCAGCAGCATCAGGCCCGCGACTTGGGGAGACAGCCCCCAGAAATAGAGCGTCAAATAGGGGTTGAGCGCCGCCCCGATCCCGTTGGCGACGCTGGACACCAAGGCGGAAACCGTCAGGGCCAGAAAGGATGGATTGCGTAGAGTGCCGATGACCTCGGCGAGAATGGCGGCCAGGCCGGCCGCACGGCGCGGCGGCACGGCCAGGGTCGGGATGAGCCGGTGGGTGGACCAACTCGACCAGAGGATCGAGACCAGGATCAACCCGGCGGCGATCGCGCCCCACTCGGAGTAGCCGGCGCGGTTGAGGACGCCGAGCGGATGGGTGGCGTCATGGCGCAGAAAGACGACGTTCAAGAGCACCATCATCAGGCCGCCTGCGATACTGCCGAAATATGCCCTGACGGCGAACAACCGGGTGCGCAGGTGGTAATCCTTGGAAAGCTCCGGCGCGAGCGCGGCGCTCGGGATGTCGTACATCGCCGTGAACAGGCGCACGACGATCAGGAGCGCGAGCATATAGGCGAACAGCCACATCGCTCCGAGGGCCCTCGGCGGGTGCCAGAGCGCATAGAAGGCGATCGCGCAGGGGGCGGCCGAGGCGTACATGAACGGGTGACGGCGGCCCAAGGGACCCCGCACCCGATCCGACCACAAACCCAGCATCGGATCGACGACCGCATCGACGATTTGCGAAATCACGATGGCCGCGCCCACCAAGAGGGCCGGCATGCCCACCACCAGAAAGAGAAACTGGCTAATGATCGAGGTCGAAAGCGCCTGGCCGGCGACGCCCTGCGCCACCGAGCCCAGGCCGTAGCCATAGAGCGTGCGGCCGCTCAACGGTCGAACGCCCGAACCCTCAGACAACCCACCGCCCCTCTGGTTGCGTGCGGAACGTCGTCCTCCCTAGCGGGCTGGAGCCAAGCGGGGAAGTATCGGCCCGGACACGCCCATAAGCGCACGTTCTGCGGTCCGGTCGTCGGCCGTCAGCGCGATGGTCCGCTTCCGGGCGCGACGCCAGGTCCCATAGTCGGAACCGCACCGGCGCCTTCAACGTATGAGTACGCGTCCTACCCGAACACCACGGGCAGGGAGCGGAAGCCGTAGAGCAGACCGCCGGCGAGGCGCTGGCCTTTGGTCTCGCCGAGGCGGATCGAGGAAAAGCGCGCGACGAGCGCGCTCATCGCTGCCTTGGCCTCCATGCGGGCCAGCGGCGCGCCGATGCAGGTGTGGACGCCGTGGCCGAAAGCGACGTGGCGGTCGCGCTCACGGACGAGGTCGAAGTTGGCCGGGTCGGACCACCTGGCGGGATCGCGGTTGGCGGAGGCGAGGTAGATCATCACCGCCTCGCCGGCCCCGATCGCCACGCCCTCGATGGTGACGTCGGCGGTGGCCCGGCGCATGATCATCTGGGCTGGCGAATCGATCCTGAGCGACTCCTCGATAGCGGCCTCAATCAGCGCCGGTTCGGCGCGCAGGGCAGCCCAGCCCTCCGGGGCGCGGGCGAGGCGCGAGAGCAGGTTGCCGAGCAGGTTGGTGGTGGTCTCGTTGCCGGCGATCATCAGCAGGATGCAGAAACCGACGACCTGTTCGTCCGTGAGCGTCTCGGTGGTCTCGCGCACCCGGGTCAGGGCGCTGACGAGGTCATCGCCCGGCGCGGCGCGGCGCTCGGCGGCGAGGTCGGCGAAATAGGCGCGCAGCTCCATCAACATCTGCAGCCTGCCGCTCTCGAACGGATTGTCCTGGATGCCCATGATGGCGTTGGACCAGCGCTTGAAGTCCATGGCGCGCTCGGCTGGCACGCCCATCATGCCGGCGATGACCGCCACCGGCAGCGGCGCAGTCATCTTCTCGACGATGTCGACCTCGACGCCGACAGGGATCGCGGCGGCGAGATCGGCGGCCATGCGCTCGATGTTGGGCCGCATCTGGTCCATCGCCGCCGGCGTGAAGGCCTTGGCCAAGAGGCCGCGCAGCACCGAATGGCGGGGCGGATCGTCGGATAGCAGCGGAAATCCGCCACCCATCGGCCCGCCGGCCATGGCCGCCGACGAGAAGCCCTCGTGGTCGAGGAGGATGGCGCGGACATCCTCGAAGCGGCTGGCGATCCAAAAGCCGGAGGCGTCCTTGTAGAGCGGCCGCTCCTCGTGCAGCTCGGCGATGAAGGCGTCGCGCCCCAGGGCGCGGATGCCTTCACGCAGGCTAGGCTCACCAACGGCCATCGACCGCCCTCTCGTTAACGCGACATCCGCCGCGCAGGCCCGACAGGTTAGCAACCCTGCTGGCGCAGGGCGCGATATTTCGCCAAATGCTCGGGCGCGAGGATCAGCATCCGCCCCTTGGCGGAATAGGCGGGGTCGCCGGGGTGGGGTCCGAGGGTTGTCGGTCGATCGCCCCCAACGTCCTGCTCTGGCGACACGATCGGCGCTCTCAGCCACGCGAGTCACTGCTAAGCCGATACCCCACGCCCCTGTCGAAGGGGAGTTCGGCTCGCCTTAGCCCCGCGCCCGCTTCATCGCGAACATTGCGCCGTCGGCGTCGGCGATGAGGGCTTCGGCGTCGAGGTTGGGATCGATCTGGCGGACGCCCCAGCTGACGCGGATCGGGGTCAGCCAGTCGCCGACCGACACCGGCTCGGCCTCGACCAGACGCGCCAGCATCTCGGCCTTGGCGCGGGCGGTGGGCAGGTCGGCCTGGACCAGCAGCACGGCGAACTCGTCGCCGCCCATGCGCCCGACGATGTCAGACTCGCGCACGTGGCTGGCGAGCCGGCTGGCCACGGCCTTCAGCACCGCGTCGCCCGCGGCGTGGCCGAAGCGGTCGTTGACAGCCTTCAGGTCGTCGAGGTCGAAATAGACCAGGCTGGCAGGCGCATCGTAACGCTGGGCGAAGGCGACGATGCGCTTCAGCTCGCGAATGAACGCGCGGCGGTTCTTGGCCGAGGTGAGCGGGTCCTCGTCGGCCGCGGTCTCGGCCTCCTGCAGCCGCGCCTTCAGGCGCTGGATCTCGGCGCGCAGGTCATTGAGTTCGATCACCAGGGTGGCGAGCGCCTGGCGCACCGCCGGGGTCAGCTCGACCTCCGAAACGCCCATGAACTCGACCTGGTCCATCGCCGGCGACGCGCCGACCTTGGCCCCGGCCTCGGCGAGGTTACGCCGCCGCATGCTGGCGAACGGCTCGGCCCTGGCGCTGGAAATCTTCATCGCTCGAATCTGCGGCTCGAATCGGAAACAGGGTTAACCGGAAAATCCTAGGCACGCTTGGTTGCGAGCGCAAAGCGGGCGCCTATACTCCGCGCCTTCCTGAAAGGGTGGGCATGGACAGCGAAGCGCCGGTGGCGCTGATTATGGGCAGCCGTTCCGACTGGCCGACGATGAAGGCGGCGGGCGACGCGCTGGACGAGCTGGGCGTCGCCTGGCGCGCTCGCGTCATTTCCGCGCACCGCACGCCGGAGCGGCTCTACGCCTTCGCCAAGGGCGCCCATGCGGCCGGCGTGAAGGTGATCATCGCCGGCGCCGGCGGCGCGGCCCACCTGCCGGGCATGACCGCCTCGCTGACCGACCTGCCGGTGCTGGGCGTTCCGGTGCGCAGCAAGACGATGGACGGCCTCGATTCCCTGCTCTCGATCGCGCAGATGCCGGGCGGCGTGCCGGTGGGCACGATGGCGGTCGGCGAGGCCGGGGCCCGCAACGCCGGGCTGATGGCCGCGCGCATCCTGGCCTTGTCCGACCCCGATCTCGCCGCGCGCCTCGCCGCCTTCGCCAAGGCGCAGACCGACGCGGTGCCGCAAGAGGTGGGCGATTGAGCGGAGCGTCGTTCCCGCTCGCGCCAGGCGCCGTGATCGGCATCCTGGGCGGCGGCCAGCTGGGGCGCATGCTGGCGATGGCCGCCGCCCGGCTCGGCTTCGACGTCGCGGTGCTGGACCCCGAGCCCGATGCGCCTGCCAAGCGCCTCGCCGCCCACCGCCTGACCGGCGGCTACGACGACTCGTTCGAGCTGTCGAAATTGGCCGCGATCGCCGATGTGATCACCTTCGAGTTCGAGAACGTCCCGGCGCAGGCCATCGCCATCCTCGAGGGGCTCGGCGCGCCGGTGGCGCCCTGCGGCAGGGCGCTGGCCATCGCCCAGGACCGGCTGGCGGAGAAGACCTTCCTCAACGAGGCCGGCGCGCCGACGGTGGCTTTCGCCGACGTGAACGGCGCGGCGGACATCGTCGCAGCGCTGGAACGACTGGGGCGGCCGCTGCTGCTGAAGTCCCGGCGCGGCGGCTATGACGGCAAGGGCCAGGTCTGGGTCGAGCTGACGGGCGAGGCGGCCGACGCGTTCGCCGCCATCGGCGCGCGGCCGGCCATCGTCGAGACCCCGGCCGACTTCCGCCGCGAGCTGTCGGTGATCGCCGCGCGCGGCCGGGACGGCGAGATCGCGCTTTATCCGGTCGCCGAGAACCACCACGAGGGCGGCATCCTGCGCCGCACGGTGGCGCCGGCGAAGGTGACCGCGAAGACCCTGGCGCAGGCCGAGCGCATCGCCGCTACGCTGCTCGCGGCGCTGGACTACGTCGGCGTGATCGGCATCGAGCTGTTCGAGCGCGACGACGGGCGGCTGCTGGTCAACGAGTTCGCGCCGCGGGTCCACAACAGCGGCCATTGGACCCTGGACGGCTGCGAGGTCGACCAGTTCGAGCAGCACATCCGCGCCGTCGCCGGCTGGCCGCTCGGCCCCACCCACGCCATCGCCCGGGTCGAGATGACCAACCTGATCGGCGAGGAGGCGAACGACTGGGCGCGACTGGCGGCGGAGCCGGAGACGCGGGTGTGGCTCTACGGCAAGGACGAGGCGCGCGCCGGACGCAAGATGGGCCACGTGAACCGGCTGAGCCCGCTGCGGTAAGGCCCCGTCGCCAGCCAAGGCCAAGCTTCGCTGGACACTCCAGCCTGCCTCGCCCTAGGTGGCGCCGGTTTTTCGATCATCGGGGAATTTCATGGGCTGGTCCGTCAACCGCGCCACCGGACTGACCTTCCACCGCGCCGGCCTGTCGACGCGGGGCTACACCCTGCTGACCCCGCACGGCGACACCTGCAGCTACCTGATCGACCTGCAGGGCCGGGTGGTGCACCGGTGGAAGTTCACCCACATCAAGCCCGGCTACGGCCGCCTGCTCGACAACGGCAACCTGTTGATGACCGGTTCGGACGTCAACCTGCCCAAGCCGCCGCCGGACGAGCCGACCAAGCCGCCGCCGCCGTTCGCCGAGCACGTCACGCGCCTGGGCGGCTACCACACCACGCTGATCGAGGTGGACTGGGACGGCGCCACGGTGTGGGAATACGAGAACCGCTTCCAGCACCACGACTTCCACCGCTTCGCCAACGGCAACACGCTGGTGCCGGAGTGGGTGGAGCTGCCCGAGGACCTGCACCGCAAGGTGCGCGGCGGACATCGCAAGCCGAGGGAGAAGCTGCCGCGGCTGATCGGCGACGACCTCGTGGAGATCACGCCCGACTTCAAGGAGGTGCGGCGTATCCACACCTGGCAGCTGCTCGACCCGGTGAAGGACCCCATCGACCCAACCGATCGCCGCTGGGAGTGGAGCCACATCAACGGCATCGATGTGAACGCCAGGGGCGACATCGTGTTCTCCGCCCGCAACTGCCACCGCGTGGCCGTGATCGACGGCGAGAGCGGCAAGCTCAGCTTCAAGTTCGACAAGACCTACGGACAGCACAACCCGACATGGCTGCCGAACGGCAACCTGCAGATCTTCGACAACGGCCACGACAGCTCGAAGGTGATCGAGGTGGATCCGAAGAGCGGCGAGATCGTCTGGACCTTCCGCGGCGCGCCGTCGAACCAGTTCTTCAGCGGCCACATCTCGGGCGCGTCGCGGCTGGAGTCGGGCAATGTGCTGGTGTGCGAGGGCACCAGCGGGCGGCTGTTCGAGGTGACGCGGGCCCACGAGGTGGTGTGGGAGTGGATCAATCCGTTCGTGAACAACAACACGCGCGGGGAGCCGACGGTGAGCATCTACCGCGCCCACCGCTACGACGTCGATCACCCGGCCCTGGCGGGGCGCGATCTCGATCCTGAGCGCTACGGGAACCTCAATCGCCTGAGCGATTTAGCGTGAGTGGCTGGCCATTTCACAAGATCGGGATTGGCGATCCGCAACAAAAGCCGCAATTCTGCCTCAAATAAGGCTCGACCGGCCGTGGACCTTCGCCTAGCAGGGGAAAATCGTTGCCTCGACGGCGCCTTGGCGGGGTATTGGGGAGAGGTGCGGGCTTTGCGCTGGGGAATGCGTAGATGACTTCGGTCGTGCGGTTGCTCTGTGGCGTTGCGGTGGTCGCCGGCCTGTCGGCCGCGACGGCGGCGCAGGCGGCGACGTTGTTTCAGATCGACGACACCGAGGGAACCAAGCTGTTCCTGACCAAGGCCGACGACAAGTTCGGCTCCACCGGCTCGGTCGATAGTCCCGACGACGTCACCATCAGCGTTAAGGGCAAGTCCGACTTCGCCAACGGATTCTCGAACATCAAGCCGGCCGACGACGACGTTAAGCTCAAGGAGCTCGTGTTCACGCCCGTCAATGGCGACGCCTTCAGCGGCTTCACCTTCCGCGGCCAGGACGAGGAGAAGAACCAGAGCATCGAGCTGATCGTGACCGACAACCAGGGCGATGCCCCGGAAGACTTCTTCTTCACCGAGCCCAAGGCCAACAAGGACTTTGGCTCGCTGGGGATCAGTGCGATCGACCCGACTGTCAATACGATCCGCTCGATCGAGTTGATCAACTCCGGTGGGTTCAAGGAAGCAAAACAGTTCACGTTCACGGATTCCGAGTTCAGCGTCACTGGCGGTCCGACGCCCGAGCCTGCCACCTGGGCGACAATGCTGCTGGGCATCGGGCTGGTGGGCGGCACGCTGCGCGTCGCCCGCCGGACGCGCGCCGCCGAAGCGTGACCTGAACCGCCGCAGCCCGCTGCGGTGACCCACGAGCATCAGGCCGACCGCAGACGCGACCCCGCCAGCACCGCGCGGACCTCGTCCTGAAGGCGCTCGCCGAGCCGCTCCACGCTCCAGCCGTCGAACACCGCGCGCGGGATCATCCCCAGGGCGCAGTCCCACAACATCTGGCTGAGCAGCGCGAGGTCGGCGTCGGGGGCGAGCTGACCGCGCTCGATCGCCGCCTGCAGCGCCCGCGACAGGTGGCCGCTGATCGGCCATTGTGCGAGCTGCTTGCGGATGTGGGGACCCAGTTCGGTCGACCAGGCGGCGCCCATGGCGACCTGGACGAACGGCACGTTCTCCGCCCGGCTGCGGTAGGCGGCCACGAACATGGCCTCGATCACGTGCTCGACCTGGGCTGCGGGATCGTCTAGGCGCTGACGCAACGTCTCGCCGACAATCTCGTAGGCAGCGGCGCGGTCCTCCGCCACGAGCGCGAGGAACAGGTCCGCCTTGCCGGTGAAACTGACGAACACTGCCCCGGTCGACATGCCGCTCTCGATGGCGATCTGGCGGATGGTGGTCCCTTCGTAGCCGAGCGTCGAGAACAGGTGCTTCGCGGCGGCCATGATCCGCTGGCGCGTCTGCGCCTTGATCGCCTTACGAGCGCCCTGCCCCGATGGCTGGCTGGTCTGCGCGGAACCTGGATCCGACATGCATGCGCCCCACAGCGGCTTGGCGGCGCGGGAATGATCGCTGCGCACCTTCGCGGCCGATTGCGACTCGATGGTCCAGGCGAGTCTGTCAAGCGCGCGCCCGCTGCCGGCGACTAGCCCCGCAGCCCGTACCGAATCCGACCCACCGCGCCGGCCGTCCAGGCGCCCAGCTGTAGCTTGCCGAGGCGGCCCTTGAAGCGCTCGAACGCCATCACCGCCTCGATGCGGCGGTCGAGGGTGGCCGCAGCGGCCGCTTCGCCCTGGCTGAGACGCACCAGCAGCGTCGCCGCGAGGATGCCGGCCAGCAGCGCGCGCTTGGAGTAGTGGTTCTCGTCGGTGGCGGTGTCGCCAGCCCAGACCCAGATCGCGTCGGCGCTCTCCCAGACCAGGCGCAGGCCGAGCGCGGCGTTGCCCGGCAGGGCGAGGAAGCCGACCCAGCGCCGCGTCGCCGCCTCGCTGGCCATCGCTGCGTCCGTGCGGGCCATGGCGCCGGCGCGGATGCGCTCGCGGACCCTCAGCGACCTGGGATCGATCGCCGCCAGGGACGCCAGCGCCGCTGCGTCGCAGGCCCGCGAGTGCAGCGCGGCGAGGTCGCGCGGGCCGCCTGGCAGCAGCAGCTCGGTCTCGCCCAGCGAGAAGCCGGCCGCCGCGCCGGCCGTCCTGGTCATGACCCAGGTCCAGCCCTGCGCCGGCGCCAGCTGCAGCGCCTGCGCCAATACCCGGGCCTCGGCGTCGGCGGCCCAATCGCCGGTCTGGTCCAGGGTCTGACCCAGCGCCTGATCGGGGGTCGCGGTATTGGCGGGATAGCTCATCGGCCCCATCTAGCGCCGAGGCTCGCCTCTGTCTCGCCCCGTTGTGGACAAGGTAAGGGTGTTCTGGTATCTGCCGCGCCCTCGTCAAAGAGCGCCGGCTCCAAAGGAGGACGTGTCATCGTCCAGATTTTCGTTCGCGACAACAACGTCGACCAGGCGCTGAAAGCGCTGAAGAAGAAGATGCAACGCGAAGGCTCGTTCCGCGAGATGAAGCGGCACGTGCATTACGAAAAGCCGTCGGAGAAGCGCGCCCGCCAGAAGGCCGAGGCCGTGCGCCGCGCCCGCAAGCTGGCCCGCAAGCGCGCCCAGCGCGAAGGCCTGATCGCCGCGCCGAAGAAGCCCCCGCCGCGCACCTAGCGCCGGCTGCCTCAACGAACCTCGTATCCATTTTGGTTTTTCGGTCATAGCCGGGTTTTGTCCCGGCTATCCATGACCACCGACGGTGCTTTGGCCGCGCCGAGCGCGGCCACCCCGCAGGTCCGCGTGCTTGGATCGCCGGGACAAAACCCGGCGATGACCGAGAGTGGGACGGCAATCCCCAGCCAAGCACTACCCTGCCCAGAAGCCGAAGCTGAACAGCAGCGTCAGGACCGCCAGGCCCAGGCAGCACGCCAGCGTCCAGACGCGGTCGAACACCATGCCGCGCCCCAGCCGCGCCGGCGCCAGGAACAGCGACGGCATCGCCAGCGCATAGCGGTGCATCCCCAGGGCCGCCCCCGAGGTCGCCACCACCACGAAGGTGGCCAGTCCGTACAGCGTCAGCGCCTTGTCGCGCCGCCACAGCAGCGCCGACGTGACCAGACTGGCGACGATGCCGAACAGCTCCAGCAGGTCGTAGGCGCGGCCCTGCGGATCGTCGCCGCCCAGTAGGGTCTGGGCGAAGTCGCTCCAGGCGTCCAGCGAGGCGCCGAGCGCGAACGGCCAGCGGCCGAAATAGCGGGTCTCGACGAAATCGAAGTCGGCGCCGAAGACGAGCCGCCAGACCAGGTAGGCGATGACCGGCGATGCGGCGAGCGCGGCGCGCCCGATGGTCCGTCGCTCGCTGGCCCCGAGCCACGCCAGGCCGAACGGGATGACCAGCAAGAGACCGGTCGCGCGGGTGAACACCGCGCCGACCGCCAGCGCGGCCGCCCAACCCCAGGCGCCGCGGCGCAGCACGGCCAGCGCGCCGAACGAGAGCGCCAGGAACAGCGCCTCGCTGTAAACCTGGGCCAGGAACGCCGCCGCCGGCCAGACCGCCAGGTAGAAGCCCGCGCGGACGCCGTCGCCGCCCTCCGCGCCCTCCATACCCTGCGCAAGGTCGGCGATAGCCAGCATGGCGAAGAGCGCGCTGACCAACGAGACCACCACCCCGGCGATGGTCGCCGCGCTGACCGGATCGAACCCGGTCGCCGCCAGCGGCCGGGCGATCAGGCCCATGGCGAACGGGTAGCCGGGGAAGAAGGCGTGGTTCAGCGAGACCCAGGTCGGGTGGCCCTTCTTCGGCCCCGCCACCTCGGCGTCCGGGGTCGAGGCCGGGCTGGCGGCGCGCATGGCCGGGTCTTCGTAGCCGTGCAGCGCGATCGAGATATAGAACTCGGAGTCCCACGCCGCGTGGCCCTTCAGCGCCTGGCTCTGCAGATACGGGTGGCGTGCGTCGCTGGAGGCGTTGGTCCACGACGCGGTCCAGTCCTTCACCGTGTCGGGCCGCTGCAGCTGGAAGCGGGTCTGGACCCAGTCCTGGAATCCCAGCATCAGCACCGCCCAGCCGAGCCAGACCAGGAACACGGTGCGGAACGTGCGCCAGGGGTCGGCCGCGGCGGAGGGCTGCGCCATGGCGCGCTACCGGAAATCGTCTCCGACGAACACCGACGCCAGCTTGACGCCGAGCGCCGCCAGGTTCTCGGCGCCGCCTTCCTGGCGGTCGACCAGCACCAGGGCGTCTTCCACGATCGCGCCGGCGGCCCTGGCCGCCTCGATCGCCTTGATCACCGAGCCGCCGGTGGTGGCGACGTCGTCGGTGACCAGCACGCGCTTGCCGGCCAGGCTCTCGCCCGACGCCAGCCCCTCGACCACCTCCTTGGTGCCGTGGTCCTTGGGCGCCTTGCGCACGAAGAAGGTCTTCACCGGCCGGCCGTGGATGTCGCTGACCGCGGCCAGCGCCCCGATCACCGGCACCGCGCCCATCTCGATCCCGCCGACATAGTCCGTGCCCGGCGGCACGCGGGCCAGGAACGCCTCGGCGCAAAGCCGGGCGCCGCGCGGGTCCATCATGGTGGGCTTGAGGTTGAGGTAGAGGTCGCTCTCGCGGCCGGACGCCAGCGTGAACTTGCCCAGCCGCATCGAGCGGGTGCGGATCATCTCCAGCAACTCCGATTCGCCCCCGCCGCGCGTGCGTTCGAGCTTGGCGACCTGGGCCATGGCGTTCCCTCGCTGAGTCTGGGTGTTGGCGAAGGATCGGGGGCCGGGCGTGCGCCGTCAAGCGTGGCGGCGTGCCTCCGACGTCTCAACCACCGCCCGTCTTGGGCGGCCGCGTGGCCCGCACGTGGTCAGTGTAGATGTCGGTCAGCTCGAAGTGGAACTCGCGGGCGCGCAGGCCCTTGAGGATGCGGGCCTTCTGCTCGGCGGTGAACTCGGAAGACATCCCCATCGCGGCCCAGTTGCTGACGATGTCGGTCAGCCGGGTCGGCGGCAGGCGCGAGCCGATCGGGGCGCCGTCGAGCAGTTCGGACAACTCCTCGAAGGCGTGGTGCCAGCCCGCCAGCGCGCCAGGACGCCCGGGCGAGCCGTATTCCGGCCGGGGCTCGTCAGGGTCGGGGACGCCGGGCGATGCGTGCTGAAGATAGCGCAGCCGCGTCCCGCCCTCGACCGGCTCGAGCTCGAACTGGAAGTACGACTCGTCGCTCGGCCAGCGGCTCCCGCCATGGCCCGGGCCGCCGAACCGGATCAAGCTCGGCGGGTCGGCGGCCTGCACGATCCCGGCGAACCCGTCGTCGTGGAAGCGGTAGCGGCCGCCGGTCTTCGGCTCCCACACCGTGGGCGGGATGAACCAGATCGCCACCTCCGCCGGGTCGGTGACCGCCTTCCAGACCCGCTCGATCGGGTGCGGATAGGTGCGGACGAACTCGATCGTCCAGTGATCAATGAAACGAGCAAGGTAGCCTTCAGCCATGTCGGCCCTCCCCGGTTGGCCAGCTCACGCCGGCGGCAGCGTCGCCCTGATGTGTTCGCGGTAGATGTCGATCAGGTCGAAGTAAGACTCCTCGGCCCGCAGCTCTTTGACGTAGCGATCGGCGGCGTCGGCCGCGAACCGGCCCTTTTGGACCTTCTCCCGGGCCCAGGCCCTCGCCACAATGCTGAGCCGGCTCGGCGCCAGACGCGAGCCCCGCGGCACGCCATCGAGGACGTCGGCCAGGTCGTCGAACATGCCGTGCCAGCCGCCCAGCGTGCCCGGGTGGAACGGGCTGAACGGTCCGCCCGGCCGATTGTCCTCCGTCTCGACTTCCTTGCCGAACCTGTCGATGGCCCAGGCCCGGTAGTCGGGCCCTTCCTGCCAGTGCTCCACGAAGCGCATCCGCGTGCCGTCGGCGGTCGCCTCCAGTTCGTACTGCATCCAGTTGTCGTCGGTCGCCGAGGGGACGCCGATGCCCTTCTTGCCGAACTTGATCAGGCGCGGCGGATCGAGGGCCAGGATGTGGCCCCACGCTTCGCCCTGGAACGTGTAGGCGCCGCCGACGCGCAGGTCGATCGTCGCCGGCATGCACCAGGCGGCCAACTCGGCCGGCTCGGTCAGCGCGCGCCAGACGCGCTCGATCGGGTGCGGAAAGACGCGCACGTAATGCACCGTGAAGCGGTCGATGAAGGTCGCGAGTTCGGCTTGCGGCATGTCAGGCATCTTTCGTCGGGTCAGCGGGCGGGATCGTCGCGGCGATATGGGCGCGGTAGGCGCGGATCAGCTCGAACCAGCGCTCACGGCCGCGAAGTTCGCGATGGACCTCCAGCCGCCGCCGTCGCTCCGCCTCGGCGAGATCGTCCATGCCCGGCGCCGCGGTCGCCCATTTCTTCACAAAGGCGCTGATTTCGGTCGGGGGCAGCCGCGATCCGGGCGAAACGCCGTCGAGGAAGTCGGCTAGGCAATCGAACATCTCGTGCCAGCCGCCGAGGAAGCCAGGTCGCCAGGGCGTCCCGGGTCCGCCCGGCAGATCGCCGCCGTAGTCCCAGGTGGGCTCACCGCCGCCAGGAGCGGGGTCGGGCTTCTCGACGTGGTCGCCCGACGGATAACGATAGACCATCCGCATCCGCGTGGCGCCCGCGACGTCGGTCAGCTCGTACTCAAACACCTGGCCCGCGCTATCGTCCTCGAGACGCAGCAGCCGCGGCGGCTCGATCGCCGCGACCGCACCCTGGAAGCCGTCGTCGCCGAACCAGAAGCGGCCGCCGACGCGCGGATCGAGCTGGCCCTTGATGAACCAGACGCCGAACTCGTCCGGCTCGATGATCGCCCGCCACACCCGCTCGATCGGATGCGGGTAGACGCGGACGTATTCCATCGTGTCGCGGTCGATGAACCGCGCCAGTTCTGCCTCAGCCATTGTCTTCCTCCCGCGCCTTCATTCGATCGAGGTGCTCGCCCAGGCGGTCGAAGCGGGCGTGCAGCCGCGCCAGCTGTTCGTCCATCCACGCCCGCGCCTCGCTGAGCCGCTGCTGCTCCAGCCGGTAGATCCTGGCCTGGGCGTGCTGGCGGTAGGCGATCAGCCCGCTCTCGCGCAGCACCTTGAGGTGCCGCGACACCGAGGGCCCGGCGATGTCGAACCGGCCGGCGATCTCGCCGGCGTTACGCTCGCCAGCAGCCAGCATCGAGACGATCTCGCGTCGGGTCGGATCCGCCAGGGCTTCGAAAACGTCCATCGTGCTTATATAGCTATTATGCTAAATAGCACACAAGCTAAATAACAAGCTCGAAGCCACCCATCCTGGGCGCACGCTACCCAGGCTGCTGCGATCGGCGTATCGTTTGAGGCGGATGGGCTTGGCTGGGGGAATGGCGATGTCGGGGCGTACAGGCTTCTTGTCGTTCCAGGGCGCGGGCGCCCCGAAGGGCGTAGCCAGGTCTCAGTCCGGCGAGACGGGTCTGTTCGAGATCGAGGATTATTCCTTCGATATCGAACAGGTGCTCAACATCGGCAGCCAAAGCTCGGGCGCCGGAGCGGGCAAGGTGACGTTCAATCCCTTCCAGATCACCCGCAAGACGGACGTCGCCAGCCCCAACCTGTTCCGGATGTGCGCCACCGGCCACAGCTTCCCGGTGATCGTCCTCCACGCGCGCCGCGCCAACGGCGTGTTCATTAGGCTTACGCTGACCGACTGCGTCATCAGCGGCTACCACGCGGGTCCGCACGCGACCGAGAGCTTCACCCTAACGCCCGCCTCCGCGGAATTCGCGCGGGCGCGACATCCCCACTGACGAGGCCGGTGGCCCGAGGGTCGCCACAGCATCGTCACGGGCAGGCGTAGCGCCTCCACAGAATCTCGGGCGCGAAGGAGAGCAGCGCCAGCAGCAGCGTTCCGTTGCTGACGAGGCTGAACGTGCGCGCGCTCGGTTCGATCACGCCTGACATGGCCAACGCGGCGAAGATTGCGCCTAGCAGCAGCACCGGGCCGGAGATGTAGCAGTGGACGCGGTGGCAGCGCAGCGCGTTGAGCACGCAGCCCGTCCCCATCCAGGCGAAGACCACGGCCCATACGGCCGCGTCCTGGCGTTGTGACAGGTGTGGCACGTTGGCGAGGACGCCGACGGCGATGGGCAAGCCCCACCACCAGAGGATCATTATCGGCTGCCGGGCCCAGTCGTTGTTCGGCGGGGTCGGGGCGGCTTCAGGCAGGGCGTGTGTCATGTGAGCACCTCGTTCTTCATTGGCGGCCCCGTTCCGACGAAGCCTGGATCGGCGGACACGCAACATCGCCGTAGGAGCAGAAGACGCAGCAATCGCCGGCCTTGGGCTTGAGCATCGCCCCGCAGCCCTTGCAGTCATGGAAGTACAGACAAGCGTCGGTGGGCATGGTCTGCGTCTCCTGAAATCCGCAGTGCGGGCACGTCAGGGTCGACCGCGTTTGCGTTTCGTCGATGCTCATTCGTCCATCCACGACTGCGATCGAAGGTCGCTTCCGAGCGAAATCGCGGCTAGTCTGCAACCCGTAGCCACTACGGGATCAAGGAGAAAAAATGATGGTCGCCGCGCGGGGACTCACCATCGGCCGCCTCGCCGCCCAGAGCGGCGTGAACCTGGAGACGGTGCGCTACTATGAGCGCATCGGCCTCATGCCCGCGCCGGACCGAACCGCCGGCGGACACCGCGTCTATGACCAGGCGCACAGACGTCGGCTGACCTTTGTCCGCCGCGGGCGGGAGTTGGGCTTCGGCATCGAGGCGATCCGGACGTTGCTGGCCCTCGCGGAACCCGGCCATCGGTCTTGCGATGACGTGCTGGCGGTCGCGGGCGCCCACCTGAGGGAGGTTAGAGCCAAGCTCGCCGACCTTGCCCGGCTGGAAGTCATCCTCGCGCAGACTGTCAGCGCCTGTGAAAGTCATGCATCCGCGCCCGCCTGCCCCGTACTGGAGATGCTCGAGGCTGCGTAGCCCCTGTCTGTGCTAACGTTGGCGTCCAGGCGAGCGCCGGCCCGACCGCGACAGGAGCCAGACCATGAGCGTCACGCGCTTCAGCCACGTCACCCTCACCTGCGCCGACCTCGACGCATCCATGGCGTTCTATCGCGACGTGCTCGAGATGAGCATCGCCGATCGGCCCTTGCCGAACGGCTTTCCGCGCGCCGCGATCGGCAGCTTCGTCGACGGCGAGTGGCGCCTGCACTTCTTCCAGGCCACCGCCGAGCAGACGGCCCGGTTCGAGACCCTGCCGAAACCTCGAACCGGCGTCTTGATGCACGTGTCGCTGCGGGCCGAAGGCTATGTCGCGACCATGGCGCGGCTCGAGGCGCGCGGCGTCCAGGTGCGCGAGTTCACCGTGGGCGATCGGCACCTGGTGCAGTTCCTCGACCCTGACGGCCTCGAGATCGAGCTGACGTTTTCGCCCGCCGAATTGCCAAACGGCCCGGTTCCATGGGTCGCAAGCAGGTCAGAGGGCCCACGCGTTCCCCTCCCCCCTGCGGGGAGGTGTTAGGGGTGGGGGAGCGAACTGGATGTCGGCCAGTGCAAGCGGTGCGACGCCGAACTGGCCGGCATAGCGCAGACACCCCCACCCCCGACCCCTCTCGTTGCGCAGCTAGCGCCCGGTCTTTGACATTGTGGATTGTAGAAAAGCTGAGCCCAGCGCGACAGCCAGGTATGCCGCGCCTCAGGCGAGGGGGCCGTTATTATCGGGAAATAGCGGTTTCACGTGAAACATCGAGGCGGGCCGCGCCGATAGAATAGCTGCGGGTCGGCCTCAGGTCACACCCGTTCGCCGCGTCCCGTCACGCCAGCCAGCAGCAGTTTGAAGTCGAACCGGCCGCTGGAGAGCGCGCCGGTGCGGAAGGCGCGGCCGGCGACCCACAGCTCCAGCGCCGTGGTGGCGAACATCAGTCCGGCGGTGCCGGCGACCTGCCACAGCGGCGGCCCACTGGCGGCTCTCGCGGCCATCAGGAACGGCGTGAACGGCGGCACCCACGATAGGGCCTGCAGCAGCGGCGCATCCGGCCGCGTCACCGCCTGGCCCATGAACACCAGCGGGATGGTCAGCAGGATCATCAGCGGGCCGAGCAGCGTCTGCGCCTCGCGCGGCGTCTCGCAGAACGCGCCGATGGTGGTGAACAGCGCGGCGTACATCAGATAGCCGCCGACGAAGTAGATCAGGAAGTAGAGCGCCAGGCCCTTGCCGAACAGCAGCGCGGCGACGGCGGCGATGATTTCCGGATGCTGCGAGCCGAACAGGGTCGAGGCGATGGTCACCCAGACCATCAGCGCCGTGGCGGTGACCGCGGCGGCGCCCAGGATCTTGCCGGCCATGATCTCCGGCGCGGAGGCGCTGGTCAGCAGCACCTCGAGGATGCGGTTCTGCTTCTCTTCGATCACGCTGTTGAGCAGGATGCCAGCGCCGGTGAGGATCAGGCTCCAGAGCACGATGCCCATGCCGAAGCCGGCGATGCTGGGCAGGCGGTCCTGCATCGAAACCTTGCCGGCCTCGCTGCGCGGCGAGAATTGGGTCACCGCCGGCGCGTTGTCGTCGAGCGCGGCGATCTGCGCCTTGCTGAGGCCCTCGCCGGCCAGTTCGTGCCGGCGGGCGGCGTCGCTCAGCGCCGCGCTCAGCGTCGCCTGCAGGCCCGGCTCGTTGATGTTGCGGGTCCAGAGGTCGAGCGACGGTTTCGCGGCCGTGCCGCGCACGATGGCGACGGCGTCCAGGCGGTCGCCGGCCGGGGTGGTCTGCTCGCCGGAGAGGTAGGGTCGGATGCGCGCGGTGGCCGTCGCGGGATCGGCGACGGGCGGCGGGGCGACCACGATGGCGCTCGGGGTCCTGCCCTCGCGGACGACCTTGGCCAGCGCCGCGCCATAGTCCGCGCCGCTGTAGTCGAGGATCGCCAGCTTCGGCGTCGGCGCCGAATGCGCGGCGATGCCGGAGAAGAACATCACGCCCACCAGGCCGAGCGGCATCAGGCAGATCGACAGCCAGAAGCCCACAGTGCGGACGAAGGCGACGTATTCGCGCGCGGCGATGCGAAGGGCCCTGGTCATGCGCCGGCTACCGCCTGCAGGTCCGCGGGGCCGCCGGTGAGGGCGATGAAGGCGTCGTGCAGGTGCGGCTCCTTCAGCTCGAGGCGCGAGATGTCGAGATCGCGGGCGAACGCCGCCTTCAGCGCCGCCTGCACCGGGGCGCCGGGCGCGAGCCTGGCCACCAGCCGCATGCGGCCGTCCTCCAGCGTTTCGCTCGAGACGCCGGCGACGCCTGGCGCGCCGCAGAGGGCGTCGGCGCCTAGGGCGCCTTCGAGCACCAGCGTGCGCGGCGCGACCGCGCAGGCCTCGGCGACGGCGCCGTCGAACACCTTGGCCCCGTCGGCGATCAACACCACCTGGTCGCACAGCCGCTCGGCGTGCTGCATCACGTGGGTGGAGAACAGGACCGTCGAGCCGCGAGCGGCGAGACCCCGGATGATGTCTTCGAGCGACTGCTGGTTGACCGGATCGAGGCCCGAGAATGGCTCGTCGAGGATCACCAGGTCGGGCTCGTGGGCGATGGCCGAGAGCAGCTGCACCTTCTGCGCCATGCCCTTCGAGAGCGCGCGGATCGGCCGGTCGGCCGCCTCGCCAAGCCCGTTGTCTTCCAGCAGCTTGCGCCCGCGCCGCCTGGCCTCGCCGCGCGAGAGGCCCTTCAGCGAGGCGAAGAAGGCGATCGCGCCCACGGCGGTCATGCGGCGATAGAGCCCGCGCTCCTCGGGCAGGAAGCCGATGCGGCTGCGCAGCCGGGCGCCATCGGTCTCGCCCAGCACCTCGACCCGACCCGCGCTCGGCGAGATCAGGCCGAGAATCATCCGCAGCGTCGTGGTCTTGCCGGCGCCATTGGGGCCGAGGAAGCCGAGGATCGCGCCCCGCTTCACTTCGAAGGAAAGGTCGCGCACGGCGGTGAAAGCGCCATAGCGCTTGGTGACGCCGTCCAGCATGAGGGCAAGGTCCATGGCCCCGCTATAGGGGCCAATCCTTATCAGGCCCCAAATCGCTCAGGTCTTCGCCGCGGCCTCGACCTGGAGGATGGCGCGCACGATGTGGCCGGCGTGCCGCTCGCCCAACAGCGAGGCGTGGTTCGAGCCCGGCACATGGATGACGAAGCCGTGGCGCGAGGCGTTGGCGGGCGCGGTCTGCACCGCGTGGCGGGCCAGCGGCTGGCGGCCGTCGCCGGTCAGCACCACGGCGACGGGCCAGGCCGGATCGAAGGGCCCGGCCGCGCGCGCCTCGGCGGCGTCGGCGTGCCAGGCTTCGACCTCGGCGGCGGCCCAGCGATTGTGGACCGGGTCGGCGAAGGCGCGGCGCTTTTCCTCCTTCGCCACCGCCGGCAGGCCGATGGCGTCGCCGAGCGCGCCCGCCAGCGGCCGCTGGATGCCGATGGCGGCGCCCCAGGCCGCGAGCTTGGAGAGGTTGGCGAACTGGCCCACCAGGTGCGCGGCCGCCGGCAGGTCCATCGCCTCGGGCGTGGTCGCATCGACCAGTACGACGCCGCGCACCTGGGCGGCGTTGCGGTCGGCGAACAGGCGCACGTGCATGCCGGCCATCGAGTGGCCGCAGACGATGCAGGGGCCGCCCTCGTCGATAGTCGCCAGCAGCACTTCCAGATCGCTGACGATGGCGTTGCTGTCGCGCGGCATCGAGCCGGGATCGGAGACGCCGAGCCCGGCGCGGTCGTAGGCGAGCGAGCGCAGCCCCTCGGCCGCCAGCTTCGCCTGCACCGCCGCCCAGTCGGCCGAGAAGCCGAACGAGCCGGCCTCCAGCACCACCAGCGGCCGCGGCGAGGCGGCGGGGCCGGCCAGCACGTAGCGCAGCAGCCGACCTTCGGCGACTTCCGCGGTCAGCCCCCGAGGGACGGTCTGCTGTTCGGCCGCGCTCATGCGCTGCAACGCTCCAACCTTCGACGCGACAATGCGGCCGCGCGGCTGAATGGAGGATGTATGGGGCGCAGATGGGGCGACAAGGCGCGCGGCGTTGCGCCCCGGACACATCGGCGGGTTTGAGCGATCCGTGTGCGGACGACGTAGGCGCCAGACCCAGGAAGGCCAGGAAGGCGCCGGCGTCAGAGCGATTTCAGGATCGTCTCGACCATCTTCTTGGCGTCGCCGAACAGCATCATGGTATTGTCGCGGAAGAACAGCTCGTTCTCCACCCCGGCATAGCCCGAGCCCATGCCGCGCTTGACGAACAGCACCGTGCGCGCCTTCTCGACGTCCAGGATCGGCATGCCGTAGATCGGGCTCTGCGGATCGGTCTTGGCGGCTGGGTTGGTGACGTCGTTGGCGCCGATGACGAAGGCGACGTCGGCAGTCGGGAACTCGGCGTTGATATCCTCGAGCTCGAACACCTCGTCGTAGGGCACATTGGCCTCGGCCAGCAGCACGTTCATATGGCCCGGCATGCGGCCGGCGACCGGGTGGATGGCGTACTTGATCTCGACGCCCTCCGCCTTCAGCCGGTCGGCCATCTCGCGCAGCGCGTGCTGGGCCTGGGCGACGGCCATGCCGTAGCCGGGGACGATGATCACCTTGGAGGCGTTCTTCATGATGAAGGCCGCGTCCTCGGCCGAACCCTGCTTGACCGGCCGGGTCTCGGCCGCGCCGCCCGACGCAGCGCCGGTCTCGCCGCCGAAACCGCCCAGGATCACCGAGATGAAGGAGCGGTTCATCCCCTTGCACATGATGTAGCTGAGGATGGCGCCGGACGAGCCCACCAGCGCGCCGGTGATGATCAAGGTGGTGTTGGCCAGGGTGAAACCGAGCGCCGCGGCCGCCCAGCCCGAGTAGCTGTTCAGCATCGAGATCACCACCGGCATGTCGGCGCCGCCGATGGGGATGATCAGGGTGACGCCGGCGACCAGCGCCAGGGCGAAGATGGCCCAGAACGCCCACTTAGCCTCGCCCCCGCTCACAACCAGCGTCGCGATCAGACTGACGATGGCGATGGCGATGAGGATGTTCAGCGCATGGCGCGCCGGCAGGATGATCGGCGCGCCGGACATGTTGCCGTTGAGCTTGGCGAAGGCGATCAGCGAGCCGGTGAAGGTGATCGCGCCGATGGCGACGCCGAGCGAGAGCTCGATCAGGCTCTCCAGCTTGATCCCGGTCCCTTCGGCGATGCCGTAGGCGGCGGGGGCGAAGATGGCGGCGGTGGCGACCAGACAGGCGGCCAGGCCCACCAGCGAGTGGAACGCCGCCACCAGCTGCGGCATGGCGGTCATCTGCACCCGGCGGGCGATGATCGCGCCGACCGAGCCGCCGAGGATCACCCCGCCCAGCATCAGACCGATGGTGACCGGATCGAGCAGGCCCTGCGCGGCCAGGGTCGCCAGGGTGACGACGATGGCCATGGCCATGCCGAACATGCCCATCTGGTTGCCGCGCCGACTGGTCACCGGGCTGGAGAGCCCGCGCAGGGTCAGGATGAACAGGACGCCGGAGGCGAGGTAGGCGAGCGCCGCGAGGTTGGCGTTCACTTGCCCCGCTCCTTCTTGCGGTACATCGCCAGCATGCGCTGGGTGACCAGGAAGCCGCCGAAGATGTTGACCGAGGCGAGGCCCGCCGCGACCGCGCCGGCGCCCTTGGAGATCCAGACCGTATGGTCGCCGGGCGCCACGTGCGCGGCCGCCGCCAAGAGCGCGCCGACGATGATCACCGACGAGACGGCGTTGGTGACGCTCATCAGCGGCGTGTGCAGCGCCGGCGTGACGCTCCAGACCACGTAGTAGCCGACGAAAATCGCCAGGACGAAGATGGCGAGGCGAAACACGGTGGGGTCGACGGCTTCCATGGCGCCTCTCTAGACCGCTTTCAGCAGCTGGTGGACGATCTGGCCGCCCCTGGCGACCAGCGCCGCCTGCAGGATCTCGTCGTCGAACTCGGCGACGAGGGCGCCGTCCTTGACCAGCAGGCCGGCGAAGGCGGTGAGGTTGCGGGCGTAGAGGGCCGAGGAGTCGGCGGCGATGCGGCCGGGCAGGTTGGGAATGCCGACGATCTTCACCCCGCCGGACTCGACGATCTCGCCGGTCTTGGAGCCCACCACGTTGCCGCCCTGCTCCACCGCCAGGTCGATCAACACCGAGCCGGGCTTCATCGAGGCCACCGCCTCGGCGCTGACCAGCTTGGGCGCCATGCGGCCGGGGATCAGCGCGGTGGTGATGACGATGTCCTGCTTCTTGATGTGTTCGCCGACCAGCGCCGCCTGCTTTTCCTGATAGGCCTCGCTCATCGGCTTGGCGTAGCCGGACGCGGTCTCGGCGGCCTTGAACTCCTCGTCCTCGACCGCGACGAACTTGGCCCCCAGGCTCTCGACCTGCTCCTTGGCGGCCGGGCGCACATCGGTGGCGGTGACGACGGCCCCCAGGCGCCGCGCGGTGGCGATCGCCTGCAGGCCGGCGACGCCGGCGCCCATCACGAACACCTTGGCGGCGGCGACGGTGCCGGCCGCGGTCATCATCATCGGCATGGCCCGGCCATAGACCTCGGCGGCCTCGATCACCGCGCGATAGCCAGCGAGATTGGCCTGACTGGAGAGCGCGTCCATCACCTGGGCGCGGGTGATGCGCGGCACGAACTCCATGGCGAACACCGTCGCGCCCTTCTCGGCCATGTCCTCGACCGGTTCGCGGTCCTGGAATGGATTGAACAGGCCGACCACGATCGCGCCGGACTTCAGGGCGGCGATCTCCTCGTCGGCCGGCGCGCGCACTTTCAGCACCAGGTCGGCGGCTGAAAGCGCCTCGGCGGGCGTCGCGACGACCTTGGCCCCGGCGGCCGCATAATCGGCGTCGGGCATGGAGGCGCCGCGTCCGGCGCCGGCCTCAACCAGCACCTCGAAACCCAGCGCGATCAGTTTCTTGGCGGCGTCCGGCGTCACCGCGACCCGCGTCTCGCCGGCGCGGCGCTCCTTGGTGACGGCTAGGACGGGCATCGAGCGAAGCCTCTTAAGAGGACGAGCGCCGCACTTGCAGACCCGGGCAGGCTGGCCGGCGATCAGGGGCCTGCCCAGTAACGCGCCACTAATGCCCGGAGTCGGGCTTCTCGCGCAGGAAGAACACGCCAACGACGGTGAGCACGATCGCCGCGAACAGTCCGGCGAAGAAACCCATCGGCACGCAGAACCAGATCACCAGCATCACCAGCAGCGCCGCGATCGCGAGCGAGCCCCATTTGATCATCTTGCCGAAGGCGTCGAAGGTCGCGACCTGCTCGTTGATCTCCTGACTGCCGGGGTGGTACTCGTGGACGGCTTCGGTCATCGACAGGGGAGCTCCTTCAGACGCGCTTGCAGCATGCGGGGTTGGCGCGGGTGCTACACGAAGCGGCGGCGAGGCTCAAGCCGGCCAGACTGCGAGCAATGTACGCAGCGCCGCCACCAGCGCCAGCGGCTGGTCGACCATGATGTGGTGCTCGGAATCCGGGATGGCGATCGACGGCACGTTGGTCGGCACATAGTCGCTGGGCCCGGCCATCTCGCGGCGGAGCATAATCGCCGAGCGGTCGCCGAAGATCTGTGCAATCGGCGGCGCCTTGGCCGGATCGAGCTGGCCCATCGCGCTGCGGTCGAGCTTGCCCCACAGGAACGGGTCGAACTTCCAGGTCCAGCCCTCGCCCGAGCCGTCCGCCATCGGCGCGCGCTTCAGCGAACGGCGGGCGATGTAGTCGGCCACGAACAGGTTGCCGGGCGCCTGGGGCGGCATGAAGCGGAAGCGGGTCAGCGCCTCCTCCATCGTCGCATAGACCCGGTTCGGCCGCGTGCGGTGGGCCGGGCCGTGCCAGCGGCCGCCGCCGGCCTTCTCGGCCTCGCGCCGCCACTGCTCTTCCTGCTCACGGGTCGGTGGGCCGCCGAAGCCGGTGTCGAGCAGCAGGGCGCCGCGCATCCGCTCCGGATGCTTCACCGCCGAATAGAACACCTGCGAGCCGCCGAACGAGTGGCCGATGTAGATCGGTTTCGTCGGCGCCTCGTAGAGCCCGGCTGCCTTGGCGCACTCCCAGATCTCGCTGGCGAAGCTCTCGAAGGTGTAGGTCTCGCGCCAATCGCTGTCGCCCATGCCCGAGAGCGACAGCGCCGCGACGCGGTAGTGGTCGGCCAGGAACGGGGCGATGAAGCTCCACCAGTCGGCGTGGGCGCTGTTGCCGTGCACCAGGATCAGGCCCGGCTTGCCGACCTCGCCCCAGGTGAGCAGCTCGATGCTGGCGCCCTCGACGGGCACCATCGTGCGCTCCGGCGCCTGGGCCAGGGCTTTGTCGAACCAAGCCGGCGCGGGCGGCTTGGCGCCGGCGAACGGCGCCAGCGGCGAGGCGACCTCCGGCGGCAGGTCCGGCTGCAGCCGTACGGGCTCGTCGTCGTCGAGCTTCTCGTCGAGGAGCTTCTCGTCGATTTGCGGTTCGGGGTGCGCGCTCTGATCGTCAGCCATCGACCTGAACTAACAACCGTTTGAAAAATGGCAAGGCCAGGCGCTGCTATTGGCGCCGCAGTGCAGCAGAAAACCGCAGCCGATCAGTGGGCCGCCGGCGGGGGCGCCGCGGGGACGGGCGTCGCCGGCAAGGCGTCCGGATCGGCCTGTCCGAGCCCGATCACCTCGCCGCTGGCCAGCACGTGGCCGCTGATGTCCGCCGCCAGCGCGTCGTAGCCGAGCGCCGGATCGACCGGAATGTCGCGGTCGAGCGCCAGCACCGCGAAGTGGTAGTGGTGCTTGGGTCCCGGCGGCGTGTGCGGGCCCATGTAGGCGTGATTAGGCCCCCGCACATTAGGCCCGAAGCTTGCGCCCCTCGGCGGCGCGGTCATGCCTGCTTCGAGGCGGGCGACGCCGCCCGGGATCGCATACATCGACCAGTGCAGCAGGGGCCCGCCGCGGAAATGCACGTCGGCGTCCTGCATGATGACCACGAACGAGCGGGTGCCGTAGGGCCCGTGCGTCCATTTCAGGCCCGGAAACACGTTGCCGCGGTACATCGTGTTCTCGAACGGGATGTCGCCCTGGTCCTTGAACGCCGGGCTGGCGACCGAGAGTTTGTTGTTCCCACTCTTGGCGGGGAAGACGTCGATGGCCAGGCCGACCGGCGCCGGTGGCGGCGTGTCGGCGGCGGCGATCGTGGTGACGACCAGCAGGGCCACGGCCAGCGCTGGCGCACTGAAAAGGATGTTTCGCCCGGCACGCATCCTCGCCTCCCACAGTCTTTTGAGCGACCTTGTCAGACTTGCGATGGCCCGGCCAGCGGTCGGGCGGGCGGCCCGGAGGTTTGCATGCACCAGGGTTCCTGCCTCTGCGGGCGGATCAGGTTCGAGGTCGAGGGCCAGCTGGCGGGCATCCAGCTTTGCCACTGCAGCCTCTGCCGCCGCGCCCATGGCTCGGCCTTCGCCGCCAATATGCCGGTCAGAGCCGAGGACTTCCGCCTCATCGCCGGCCAGCCGAAATCCTACGAAAGCTCGCCCGGCAAGGAGCGGCTGTTCTGCGGCGACTGTGGCTCGCCGATCGTCAGCCGCACCACCGCGGCCCCCGGCATGGTGCGGGTCCGCGCCGGCCTGTTGGCCGAGCCGGTCGAGACAAAGGCAGTCTTCCATTTCCATGTGGACTCCAAAGCCAACTGGCTGCCGATCGAGGGCGACCTGCCGCAATACCCGGCGGAGCGGCCGCAATAGCCGTGGCTACTCCGCCAGCGCCGGCTCGTAGTAGCGGTCCATCATCCGCCACTGGTAGTCGACCAGGTTCGGATAGCGCTCGGCCGCCTGCCTTATCGACGAATCGAAAAACGGCGTCGCCGCCGAGGCGGCGAAGGCGAACAGGGTCGCATCCATGCTGCAGGGCTCCTGGCCGAACAGGTAGGGCTTGTCGCCCAGCAGCTCGGAGGCGGCGGCGAAGTCGCGGCTGGCAAGGTCTGCGATCTCGGCGTCGTCGTGGCGGCCGAAGCCCTGCCCCTGCAGCGTGCGCTTCATCCCCGCTTGGAACTCGCGCTTGGCCTCCTTGGGCGCCTCGCCGAAGAACTGCGCCGGGCCCTTGTCGAAGTTCTCGTCGATGGCCCAGCGGGCATGGATGATGGCCCAGTAGAGATGATCCTCCAGCATCCGCTCCATCGCCCAGCCGACGCTGCGCTGGGCGGGCGTCAGATGGGCGTCGAGGTCGACGCCGTGCGCCTGCTTCAGGTGGTCGAGGATGAACACGCTGTCGCCGAGCACCAGATCGCCATCGCGGATGAACGGAATCTTGCCCTTCGGCGCCTCGGGCGGTCGGGCGCGCTCGAAGTTGAACGGCAGCCCCGCCATCTTCAGCTGGGTCATGGTCTTGATGACGAACGGGCTGGGGTCCGGCAGCCCGAACAGCGGGCCGAAACCGTAAAGCGTGATCATGAAAGTGCCTCCGTCTTAGGAAGGCATCTAACCATGTTCGCTGACAGCATCCTGTCAGCAGGGTTGGGGCTTCAGCCCGCCCGCGCCATCAGGGTGGATGGACTGACCTCCACCGGGCTCTCGACACCCGCCAGGGCGGCGTCGATGGCCCGCGCCAGGGCCGTAAGTTCGATCGGTTTGGCGACGTGGCCATCCATCCCAGCGGCCCGGTATTGGTCGATCTGATGGCGCATGACGTTGGCCGTCAGGGCGATGATCGGCGTGGCGGGGCGACCGGCGACGCGCTCGATGCGCCGGATCTCGGCGGTCGCCGCCAGGCCGTCCATCCGCGGCATCTGCACGTCCATCAGGATCAGGTCGAAGCGGCCGACGCCGAACGCCTCCACCGCCGCCGCGCCGTTGCCGACCAGCGACAGCTCGACCCCGAGCGGCGCCAGCATCGCCCGCAGGATCAGCTGGTTGGTGGCGTTGTCCTCGGCGGCCAGCACCTTGATCGCCCGGTCAGTCTGATCGATGGCCTCCGGCGCTGCCGCCGCCGGCGGCGCCGCGCCGACGGCCTCTCGTACGAGCGGCAGCGTAAAGGCGAACGCCGACCCGACGCCGACCTGGCTGTCGACGGTCAGTTCGCCGCCCATCAGGGTCACGACGCGCTGGCAGATCGCCAGGCCCAGGCCGGTGCCGCCGAACCGGCGCGTGGTGGACGAGTCGGCCTGGGTGAACTTCTCGAACACCAGCGCCAGCTTCTCCGGCGCGATGCCGATCCCGGTGTCCGCGACGCGGAAGGCGAGCCCGCCGGGCGCCGGGTCGACCGACAGAGTGATCGCGCCCTTGGCGGTGAACTTCAGGGCGTTGGAGAAGAGATTGGTCAGCACCTGGCCCAGCTTGGCGCCGTCGCCGCGCCAGTGGCCGACCGCCAGCGGCGACACCTCGACGCGAACAACCAGATCCTTCTGTTCGGCGAGCGGCTTGAACACCGACGCGGCGCCGCCGACGATCTCGGCCAGGTCGAACGGATGCAGGTCCAGCTCGAACTTGCCAGACTCGATCTTCGACAGGTCGAGAATGCCGTTCAGCAGTCCCAGCAGCGTCAGGCCGGAGTCGGCGATCACCTGCGCCTGGCCGCGATGCCGCGGCGCCAGGTCTTCGCGCAACATCAGCTGCGCCATGCCGAGCACGCCGTTGAGCGGCGTGCGGATCTCGTGGCTGACGGTCGCCAGGAATTCACTCTTGGCGGTGTTCGCCGCCTCGGCGTCGGCCCGCAGCCGGACCAGGTCCAGGAACACCTTGGCGTTGGAGACCTGCAGCGAGCGGGCGTTGGCGACGTAGCAGACGCCGACGAACAGGAAGATCCAGGCGGCGCCGCCGTGCCCCAGACTGTAGAGGTTCCACAGCAAGGCGATGGCGGCGGGCGGCGCCGTCGCCAGAAACATGCTCTTGCGCAGACTGTGCTCCGCGGCCGCGACGAGCAGGACCGCCGCGCTCAACAACACGCCGAAGATCTGGTTGTCGCGGCCGGAGAAGGGCGTGACGAAGCCCGGCACGGCGCAGATGGCGCAGGAGATCGCGCAGATGGCGATCAGCTGCAGCTCGAGCGCCGCGATGCCCTCACGCTCGGCGGCCTGCAGCCTTGGCTGGATCGCGCGCCACCAGAGCACAAGCGCGAATTCGCTGGCGACGTAGGCGGCGTACCAGAGCGCCGCCCAGGCAGGCGCCCAGACGCCGACGTAGGCGGTCAGCGCGGCGAGCACCGCCATGCTGGCGACGCGCAGCAACCGCTGGTCGCCGTACACTCGATGATAGAATTTCTCGAGCGTTTCGCGGTAGATCGTAGCGAGCATCCCAGCAACGTTAGGACGTCGCCCTTAAGATTTGGGCATCGGCGTCAGAAGCGGCAATCCGCCGCGCCCGAGCTGGCCGGTCAGTTGCCCGAGACGCTGTCGACCGCCCCGAAGACGGCTTCCAGCCGCTGCAACACGTCGGATGGCAGCGGCGGCGCCAGGATGGCTTCGACGTTCGCCTTCAGGTGCGCCGGATCGCCGGTGCCGGTCAGGATGACCTGGGCGCCGGCCTCATGGCGGCAGAAGCGGTAGGCGGCCTCGACCACCGACGGCGCGCCCGGCGCATCGGCCAGGAAGCCCAGCGGGTCGTTCGCATCCACCTTGGCGGCGTCGACCTCGCCGCGCGCGATCAGCTCGCCCACCACCTTGCGCAGCTCGTCCGGATGGCTGAGCGCCTCGCGCACCGCGAACATGATCAGCGTGCCGACGTTCTGGCGCAGCGTCAGGGGGAACACCCGCTGGCGGGCGGAGGGATTGAGCAGGTTGAAGCCCACCATCACCACATCGAACGGATCGTCGACGAGCGACTTCGCCAGAAGGGCATGGCCGGTGTCGCCGCCGAACTGCTCGCTGGCGCCGATGAAGCGGATCTTGCCGGCCGCCTGCTGACGCCGCAGCTCCGGCAGGATGATCTCGGTGGCGTGGTGGTACGGCGGCAGCGTCAGGCCGTGCAGGAGGAAGATGTCGATGTAGTCGGTGGCCAGCTTCGCCAGGCTCTCGTCGACATAGCGGGCCATGTCGGCGGCGCTGACCAGTTCGCCACCGCGCGCGACGCCGGCCTTGGTCGAGATCACCGCTTCGCCCCGGCGGCCCTTCAGTCCCAACCCCACGGCCGGTTCGGTGCCGTAGGCGCGGGCCGTGTCGATGAAGCTGACGCCGAGGTCGAGCGCGGCGCGGACCATATCGGCGGCGTGATGGACGTCCTTGCCCTTGGCCATGCCGAGCCGGCTGTGACCGCCGCAGCCGAGCCCGGCGACACTCACCTCCAGCCCGGTGCGACCTAGTCTAACGGTCTGCATCGCGGTGTTAGGACCGCCGGTCGGTCATTGCCGCATAAGCCGCTCGGGCCGAGGCCTCGCGCACCAGCGGCGCCCCGTCCGGTGTCGAGCCGGCGACGTTCTGGATCATGCCGATAACGATCATGTCGTTGATAGGGTCGATCCAGAACCAGGTTCCGAAAGCCCCGCCCCAGTAGAAGCTCTGGATTCCCTGCGAGGTCTTGGCCGCCGCGGGGTCCTGCACGATGGCGAAATCCATGCCGAAGCCAAGGCCGCGCGCGTCCGGCGAATAGAGCGTCACGTTCACGCCGGGCTCGAGCACGTTGGTGTGCATCAACTCGACCGTCGACGCCTTGAGATAGCGCCGCCCTTCGAACTCGCCGCCGTTCAGGATCATCTGGGCGAAGCGCCAATAATCCTCGATCTTGGAGACCAGGCCGCCGCCGCCCGCCAGGAACTTCGGCTTGGCGGTGTTGAAGATGTTGCCAGGACCGGCTGCGCGGATCTGGCCGTCATCGTCGTATCTGTGGATGCGCGCCACGCGCTCGCCCTTCGAGGCCTCGACCCAGAAGCCGGTGTCGGTCATGCCGAGCGGGGCGAACAGGCGCTGCTCGAAGAATTCGTCCAGGCCCTGGCCCGACAGCTGTTCGACTAGGTAGCCTTGGATGTCGACGCTGGGTCCGTAGCGCCAGTCCTTGCCCGGCTGGAACGACAGCGGAAGCTTCGCCAGGACGTCGATCATGTCCTGAAGGTCGCCGCCGCGCAGATTGTGGTCGGCGTACTCGGCCGCGCGGCCGAAGCCGGCCGAATGGCTCATCAGCTGTGCCATGGTCATGGGGCTCGCCTGCGCGACCGGGTCGCCATCCTTGCGCCGGACCTTGAGGCCCTCGAACTGCGGGATGTGCCTGGCCACCGGGTCGTCCAGCGCCCACTTGCCCTCCTCCCACAGCATCATCATCGCCGCCCCGGTGATCGGCTTGGTCATCGAGGCGATGCGGAAGATGCTGTCGGTTTTGGCCGGCGCCGGCGTCTCAGCCGAGATGTCGAGCACGCCGTAGGCGTCGAGGTTCACGATCTCGCCGTGGCGGGCGATCAGGGTGACGACATTGGCCAGCTTGCGCGCGTCGACCAGGGCATGAAATTGCCGATTAAAAGCGGCCAGGCCCTCGCGGGTGAAACCCTGAATCGCCGCGTCGGCCACAAGGCCGGAATGATCGTCTGGCATATCGATTTTCCCCTAATGATCGTTGTTTGCAATGGTTTCGTCTTGCCAGAGAACCGCAGGCGCCGCCACTGCAGAAAGTCAGGGCTGACTACACATGCGCGGCCATGCCTAGGAGAGACTGAGATGCTGAACGTCGCCCTGCTCGACGACTACGCCGGCGTGGCGATCGACTGCGCCGATTGGGGCCGGCTGGACGGCAAGGCGAAGATCACCGTCTTCCGCGACCACCTGACCGAGGACCAAGCGGCCGAGATGCTGCTGCCCTTCGACGTGCTGGTGACGATCCGCGAGCGCATGGCGCTGCCGCGCACGCTGATCCAGCGGCTGCCGAACCTGAAGCTGATCACCATCATCGGCCCGCGCCTGCCCAACCTCGACCTCGAGGCCGCGACCGAGCATGGCGTGCTCGTCGCCCGCTCGGGCACCAGCCATCCCGAGTTCCCCTACATCGGCGCGGCGACGCCCGAGCTGACCTGGGGCCTGATGATCGCCACCGTGCGCGACATCGCCGGCCAGGACCGGCGCATGCGCGACGGGCTGTGGCAGGATTTCGTCGGCACGACGTTGGCCGGGAAGACGCTGGGCCTGCTCGGCCTTGGCCGGATCGGCAAGCGCATGGCCGCCTACGCCAAGGCGTTCGACATGCCGGTGATCGCCTGGAGCCAGAACCTGACCGCCGAGGCGGCGACGGCCGAGGGCGTGCGCCGGGTGGAGAAGGACGCGCTGTTCAGCCAGTCCGACGTCGTCTCGATCCATGTGATCCTGAGCGATCGGACGCGGGGCCTCGTCACCGCCCGCGAGCTTGGCCTGATGAAGCCCAGCGCCTTCCTGATCAACACCTCGCGCGGTCCGATCGTGGTCGAGGCCGACCTGATCGCCGCCCTCAAGCAGGGCGTGATCGCCGGCGCCGGCCTCGACGTGTTCGACCGCGAGCCGCCGCCGCCCGATCATCCGCTGCGCGGGCTGGAGAACGTCACCCTGACGCCGCACCTCGGCTACGTGACGCGGGAGACGCTCACGGCTTGGTACGGCCACAGCCTGGAGGCGGTCGAAGCGTTCGCGAACGGCGCGCCGATCCGCATCACCAACCCAGAGGCGATCAAGCCCGGAACCTCATCGTAGGCAATCAGCCGCTGCGGTCGTCGGGGTGGTCGTGTCGGGTGACGTCGTGGGTGGCGCCGCGGGTGTCGCCGGACAGCTTGTGGGCTTCGATCTTGGCCTCGGCGGCAAGTTTGCGGAAATCCTGGGCCGCGGCGTGGCCGCCCTGCCTGAGATCGGCCTCGGCGCGCTTGACGTCGGCGTTGTGGGCGATGCCGGCGGCGGCGTTGGCGACCGACCGGCCCGCGTCCTTCACGTCGGCCCCCGCCCCCTGATGGTCGCCTGGCGAACAGGCGGCGGCGAGGGCGAGCAGGGCGACGGCGGCGATTGGCGCAATGACGCGCATGGGGCTTCTCCAACGATGAGAAGCAAACGAGCCGGACCATCGAGGGTTCCGAAGACTTGTCTGGCCGCGGGGCGTCGCTAAAGGCTGACCGCATGCGCCTCGCCTTCCTCGGCACCCCGGAGTTCGCCGTCGTCAGCCTGGCCGCCATCGTCGCGGCCGGGTTCGAGGTGGCGTGCGTCTATTCGCAGCCGCCGGCCCCTCGGGGCCGCGGCAAGAAGCTCTCGCCCTCGCCGGTGCAGGCCTTCGCCGAGGCGCACGCCTTGCCGGTGCGCACGCCGGCGTCGATGCGCGACCCGGACGAGATCGCGGCGTTCGCGGCGCTGGAGCTCGATGCGGCGGTGGTGGTGGCGTTCGGCCAGATCCTGCCGGCGGCGGTGATCGACGCGCCCCGGCTGGGATCGTTCAACCTGCACGCCTCGCTGCTGCCCAGGTGGCGCGGCGCAGCGCCGATCCAGCGCGCGATCATGGCCGGCGACACCGTGACCGGCGTCGGCGTCATGCGCTTGACGGAGGGCCTCGATGAGGGCCCGACCCTGGCGGTCGAGCGGCTGCGTATCGGCGCCCTCGACACCGCCGGCACGGTGCACGACCGGCTGGCGGAGCTCGGCGCCCGCCTGCTGATCCGCACCTTGCCCCGCATCGCCGACGGTGCGGCGGTCGAGACGCCGCAGCCGGCCGAGGGCGTCACCTACGCCAGGAAGATCCGCCCGCGGGAAACCCGCATCGATTGGAGGAAGCCCGCGACGGAGGTCGACTGCCGCATCCGCGGCCTCTCGCCCGCCCCGGGGGCTTGGTTCGAGGCCCGCAGCGAGCGCGGGCCAGTGCGCATCAAGGCGCTGCTGTCGCGCGTAGAGGAGGGCGACGGCGCGCCGGGCGAAGTGCTGGACGACCGGCTGCTCATCGCCTGCGGAACCGGCGCGGTGCGGCTGCTGGCCGCCCAGCGCGAGGGCCGCGGCGCGCAGCAGCTGGACGAGTTCGTGCGCGGGTTCCGCGTCGAAGAGATCCTCGCCTGATGCCCCGCTACCGGCTCGATCTCGAGTACGACGGCGGCCCTTACAAGGGCTTCCAGGCCCAGGCCGACCTGCCCACCATCCAGGGCTCGATCGAGCGAGCGGTGATGGCGTTCTGCGGCGAGGCGCTGCGGCTGCACGCAGCCGGTCGCACCGACACCGGCGTCCACGCGCTGCAGCAGGTGGCGCACATCGACCTCGCGCGCGACTGGAAGCCCGAGGTGGTGCGCGACGCGCTCAACGCCCACCTGGTCCCCGAGCCGATCGCGATCATCGCCGCCAGCCTCGCGCCGGAGGGCTTCCACGCCAGGTTCTCGGCGAAGGGCCGGCGCTATCTCTACCGGATCGTCAACCGCGTGGCGCCGCTGGCGCTGGACAGACACCGCGTCTGGCGCCTGAAGAAGCCGCTCGATGTCGCGGCGATGAGCGAGGCGGCTGCGACCCTGGTCGGGCATCACGACTTCACCACCTTCCGCGATGTCGACTGCCAGGCGAAGTCGCCGCTGAAGACGCTGGACGAGGCCCGGGTCTGGCGTGAGGGCGACGAGGTGCGCCTCGCCTTCAGCGCCCGCTCGTTCCTGCACCGCCAGGTCCGCTCGATGACCGGCAGCCTGGCCGAAGTCGGCGCCGGCCGCTGGTCGCCGGCCGACCTCGAGGCCGCGCTGGAGGCCAAGGACCGGACCCGCTGCGGCCAAGTCGCGCCGGCCGAGGGGCTGTATCTTGCCGGCGTCGAATACTAGTCCCGCGGCGGCGGGGCTGAGGCCAGATCGATGACGCAGATCACGCTGTAGACCGGGTGCGAGGCGCAGCCGACGCCGGCCTGCTTCAGGAACGGATCCATCAGGTCGTTGCGATGGCCGCGGCCCGGTACGTCTTCGTCGATGATCAGCTGGCGAACGATGTCGTCGGCGCTGGACTCTCCGGCCGACATCTCCTCTGCCATCATGCCGGCCCAGACGCCGGCGCGATGCATCCGCTCGCCGGCGCTGGACCCGTCCGAGCCGGTGTGGGTGAACGCGCCGTGCTCGCCCTCGTCGGCGGCGTGGCGCGCGGCCGAAGCTTCCAGCCCGGCGTTGAACTGCAGCGGCGGCGCCGGCTCACGGCGCTCGAGGAAGTCTATCGCCTCGTCGGTGGCGCGGGTCTCGGATGCGTCGCGGAGCCGATCGGCATAGGCGCCGGGATGCGCCCGCACCCAGTTGATCTGCGCGAGGAGCGCCGGTTCCAACCCGCCGCCGTCGCGCTGGGGTCTAGCCAAGGCCGCCGGCGCCAGCCCCACGACCACCGCGGCCAAGCCGCACGCGAACCACCGCACCACGCCGCCCTCCCGGTTACTCAGATCACGCAAGACGATCGCCGGCTGAATCGATGGCCAAACGGTGGCGCCGGCCGACGGCGCCACAAACGTCGCGGCAAAGTGAGCCCCGCGCTGTCTTGACGACCCGTTAAGCGACGCATGGGGAAGCTGACGGCCATGGTCGCCCCAGCGGACATCTCGCCGGTGAGCGTCGGACCTGTGATCGCGCCGACGCCCGGCCTCGCCGTGGCCGCAGCCGCCAGCGCGCCCATCCCCGCCGCCGAAGCTCAGGCGATCGCCGCCCAGGTCGCCGCCGACGTCGCCACCCTCACCGAGAACTTGCCCGTCGCGCCACCGCCGTCGGCTTTGGCGACGATGGTCGGCGAGGCGGCGACACGGCAGGACAGCCTGGCGCCGCTGTTGGCCGACCTGGCCATCGCGGTGACCGCGCCGGACCTCCCGGCCGCCGCCCGGGCCACCGCGGCGCAGATCCTCGCGGCGCAGACACCGCTGGGCGCCGACGTCACGGCGGGCCAGTTGCGTACGGCGGCGCAGGGCTCGGGCGTCTTCCTCGAAGCGGACCTGGCCGCCGCGGTCGTGCAAGGCCAGGCGCCGCCCGCGGCGATGCAGCAAGACCTGAAGGCGCTGCTGCTGCAGCTCGCCGGCGAGCTGGCGCCACTGCTCGAGAGTCCGCCCCAGCCACGGGCCCCAGCGCCGACCTCGCCGCCACGCGCCGCCGCGCCGCTCCGACTCGCGGAAGATCAGCCCGAGCCGCCGGTCGGCGGCGGCCCGACCGGCGGTCAGCCGCCCGCGCGGCCGAGCCTGGGCGCCGATGCGCCGATCGCGACCCTGGCGCGCACCCTGCAGCAGGAGGCGCAGGGCGCCCTGGCCCGCGTGCAGCTCTCCCAGGCGGCGTCGGTGGAGAAGCCAGGCGAGCCGACCCGCTGGATGTTCGAGGTCCCGATCGCGACGCCGGACGGAACCGCCATCGCCCAGTTCGAGCTCAGCCGCGACGGGCATGGCGCCGCAACCTCGGCCGCCGAGCCCAGCTGGCGCGCGCGCTTCTCGGTCAACGTGGCGCCAAGCGGGCCGGTGCACGCCGACGTGATGCTGGGCAATGGCCGCGCCCGCGTGACGCTGACCGCTGAGGATGCGGCCGCGAGGGCGGCGCTGGCCGCCAACCAGGACGAGCTCGCCCAGGCGCTGGCCGACGAACAGCTCCCAGACGTCGCCGTGCGCGTCATCGGCGGCGCGCCGCCGCGACCGCAGCAGCCGGCGGGCCAGCTGGTGGACCGGCGCTCATGAGCGAGACCGAGAAGCCGACACTCGCTGTCGCCCTCACCTATGAAAAGCCCCGCGCGCCGCGCGTCGTCGCCATGGGTCGAGGCTGGCTGGGCGAGAAGATCATCGAAACCGCGCTCGCCCACGGCGTGCCGCTGCAGCACGACGCCGCCCTGGCCGAGGCCCTCGCCACCGTCGAGCTGGAAACCGAGATCCCCGAGGAACTCTACCGCGCCGTCGCCATCGTCATCGGTTACGTGCTGAGGACGAACGCGGCGCGCGCCGCTTAGCGCGTGTCCTCACAGAGTGGACCGTGGCCGCTGTCAGGCCGCGTCACCGGGCTGAGCAGGTCGCGCCGGTGAACGCCTGATGAAGCGCTGGATCATGCGCGGTAAAGCTGCGGCGGTCGAGGGTGCGGGCGTCAGTAACCACCCCCACCTCAAAGGAGATTCTCGCATGCTTAAGATCATCGGCGCGACGCTTGCGGTCGCGTTCATCGCCGCCTCGGCCGGCGAAGCGATTGCGCACAACCCGCTGCCCCAGCGCCAAGTTCCGCGTTACGTCGTCCACCACATTATCCCGCCGTGCCCGCCGGCCCACGGCTACGCCCGTACGTGTGCGTGACGCGTCGGCAGATCCGCAGCTCGCTTCGCTGTCAGAGTCGCCCCTCGGCGGCTCTGACGAGCCGTGAGCTCGCGACCTAGCTCGCGACGCCTCCGTCACACGGCATCGAATCTCGGGGTGCGGCAGGCGGCGTCGTATTCGCTGCGCAGCCGCTCGACCAGGGCCGCCACCGTCGGGATGTCGTCGATCTGGTCGATGCCCTGGCCGGCGCTCCAGAGGTTGGCCCAGGGCTTCACCGCCGGCGGCAGGTGGCCCGTACCCATCCTGCCGGGCTCCGGCTCGGGCAGGTTGGCGGGGTCGAGGCCGACCATGCGCATCGACTCCATCAGCCAGTTGGCGGCGACCCCGGCGATCTTGGGCGTGTACATCAGGTCGACCGAGCGCTGCGACACCAAGAGCGCCTTGTAGGCTTCGTGCGCGCCGCTCTCCTGGGTGGCGATGAAGCGGGTGCCCAGGTAGGCCAGGTCGGCGCCCAGGATCTCCGCGGCGCGGATGGCGGCGCCGGTGGAGACCGCGCCGGCCATGATCAGCGTGCCATCGAAGCGTTGGCGTATCGCCGCGAGCAGGGCGAGGTGGCTGACCACGCCAGAATGTCCGCCGCCCCCAGCGCCGATGGCGACGATCCCCTCCGCGCCGACCGACATCGCCTTCTCGGCAAAGCGCATGCTGATGGCGTCGGCCCAAACCAGCATGCCGCGGTCGTGGGCGCGCTTGGCCAGCTCGGTCGGATTGCCGGTGGCGTTGATGATGATCTCGACGCCGTAGCGCTGGCAGAGCGTGAGGTTGGCGTCGAAGTCCGCCGGACTCATGTTGGAGGCGAGGTTCACCGCGATGGGCGCCAGGCGTGAGTCCGGCTCGGCGTCGCGGCGTCGTTTCAGCGCCTCGCTGATCATCGCTAGCCAGGCCTCGAACTCCTCGATCGAGCGGGCGTTCTGTCGTGGCAGCCCGCCGATGACACCGGCCAGGCACGCCTCACGGACCAGTTCGGGCGTCGTCACCAGGAACATCGGCGCGCAGACCGCGGGGATGGTGAGGCGCGACCTGATCGAGGGCGGCAGGCTCATGGCGATGTGCTCCGATAGGTCTAAAGCCCCAGCCGCCGCGCCTTGGCGGCGATGGTCAGCGCCAGGCGCTCGGCGATCAGGTGGTCGGGCGAGCCGGTCTGCTTGCAGGCGCGGTCGGCCTGCAGCAGCTCGGGCTGAATCTCGGCGATCGGTCCCAGGTCCCAGGCGCGGGCCTGGCGCAGGAACTCCTTCTCGTTCTTCCAGAACACGCCCGAGGCCTTGGCCGCCTCCGCCAGCTCGGCGCCAGCGGCGCGCAGGGTAGCGGTGCGGCGGAGGCGCGCGAGGTGCGAGCTCATCGCCCGAACGGCCGACGGTCCGCCCTCGCCTTCCTGCGCCGCGCGCCGCAGTCCGGCCTGCGCGGCGGCGAGGCGGCCGCCGAATGCGTCCTGCGCGGCGTCGGCGAGCGAGGCCTCCGGCTCGACGCCGAGGAAATCGGTGAGGTCGTCGGCCGTGCCGGTGGCGCCGCCGCCCGGCCCGAGATAGAGCGCCAGCCGCTCGATCTCACGCCGGGCGACGCCGCGTTCGTGCGGCAGGCGGCGCACGAAGATGTCGAGCGCCTCGGATGTCAGCGCCAGCTTGTCCTTAGCCAGCGCCTCACGGGTCATGCGGGCGAGATCGCCGATCTCGTCCTCGTAGCAGGGGATGGCGACGGCGGCGGGGTGCTTCTCGGCGGCGCGGCGCAGGGCCGAGTTGCGATCGAGGTTGCCGGCCTCGATCAGGAAGAAGGCCTCGGGATTGTACTCACCAGCGGCATGGTGCTCGAGCGCCTCGGCCGCGAGCCGGTCTGGCCCGGCGCGCTCGGTGGAGAGGCGCAGGCGCACCAGCCGCCGCCCGCCCATCAGCGACAGCGCCATCAGATCGTCGACCAGCCGCGCCGGGTCGTCGTCCATGTCGGCGTCGGTGATCAGGGCGACGTCGAACGGATCGTCGGGGTGCTGGGTGACCTTCGCGGCCAGGCCCTGGCCGCGCTCGCGCACCACACCCAGGTCGCGGCCGAAGATCAAAGCGGCGCGCACTGACTTGTCGGGATTGGCGAGGAAGCGCTCGGCTTCGGGGCGTCGACCCAGCAGCACGGCTCAACCGGCCGCGTGGCCGGCCATCCAGGCGGCGATCTGGAGCTGGATCTTCTGGGCGGCGTCAGAGGCGAGGCGGTCCTGCGTGTCCTGCCGCGCGGCGATGCCGGCGTAGGGCTGGACCGTGGAGTCGTAGCTGACGTCGCTGGTGACCTGGCCGGTCGTCGCCACCTTGCCGGTCGAGATCTCGATCAGGGTGTAGATCACCGTCAGGTCGAGCTCGTAGCGCTGCGCGGTGGCGTTGGCGGTAAGGCCGTGCGCCTGGCGCACCTGGTTCAGCACCATCTCCAGCCGATACTTCGGCGCCTCGCCCTTGGCATGGCCGAGCGCATCGTCGAGATCCTCGCGCAGCAGGTAGCCGACGCGGCCCTGTGGGGCGACCACCTGGATGTGAGTCACCCCGCCGGCGACGCCGGGCGCGGCGTAAAGCGGCGTGAAGCCGCAGCCGCCGAGCGGCGCTGCCGCGACCAACGTCAACGCGGCCAGGGCGAAGCGGGCGCTCATGCCGCCACGATGTTGACGATGCGGTCCTTGACCACGATCACCCGCCGGATGCTGAGGCCCTCAAGGCGCCGCGCAATCTCCGGATCGTCAAGCACGATCTTCTCCACCTCGGCCTCGGAGGCGCCGGCGCCGGCGCGAATCTCGCCGCGGCGCTTGCCGTTGATCTGCACCGGCAGCACCCGCTCGTCATCCTCGGCCAGGGTCGGGTCGTAGGCAGGCCAGGCGGTGGCCGCGACCATCCCGGGCTCGTCCAGCCGTCGCCAGCACTCCTCGGCCAGATGCGGTGCGAACGGGGCGATCAGCCGCGCGAGCGCCGACAGCGCCTCGCGCCGCGCCGCGCCGCCCTCGGGGTAGCGCCGCACCACGCCGACGAACTCGTGCAACCGGGCGATGGCGCTGTTGAAGCGCCAGCCCTCGATCGCGTCGGTCACCGCCTTGATCGCCCGGTGGGTGGCTTTGCGCAGCTCGGCTTCGCGCGCCGGATCGGGCGGCTCGATCACCGGCTCGGCGTCGAATTCGGCCCAGACCCGGCCCACCAGCCGCGAGGCGCCCTCGACCCCGGCCGAGGTCCACTGCACGTCGCGCTCCGGCGGCGAGTCGGAGAGCACGCACAGCCGCGCGGCGTCGACGCCGTAGCTGTCGGCCATGTCGGCCGGGGCGACCACATTGCGCTTCGACTTCGACATCTTCTCGACGTCGCCGATCGTCACCGGCTCGCCGGTGGCTTTCAGCCGCGCCCGCCGCGTCGCGCCTTCGGTCAAGATGTCGACCTCGCTGGGGTCAACCCACTCGCCGTTCTGCCGCCGGTAGGTCTCGTGGGTGACCATGCCCTGGGTGAACAGGCCGGCGAACGGCTCGTCGATCGACAGCATGCCCTCGTCGCGCAGCGCCTTGGTGACGAAGCGGGCGTAAAGCAGGTGCAGCACCGCGTGCTCGATGCCGCCGATGTACTGGTCGACCGGCAGCCAGTAGTCGGCCGCCGCCTTGTCGATCGGCTCGGCGGCATCGGGGTTGGGGTAGCGGGCGAAGTACCAGGCGGAATCGACGAAGGTGTCCAGCGTGTCGGTCTCGCGCTCGGCCGGGCAGCCGCAGCCGGGGCAGGCGGTGTGCTTCCAGGTCGGATGGCGCGCCAGGGCGTTGCCGGGGCGACTGAAGTCCATCCCGGTCGGCAGGGTGACGGGCAGGTCGGTTTCAGGAACCGGGACGATGCCGCATTGTCTGCAGTGGACCACCGGGATCGGGCAGCCCCAGCCGCGCTGGCGGGCGATGCCCCAGTCGCGCAGGCGGTAGACCGTCGCGCCTTCGCCCAGTCCCATCGCCTCGACCCTGGCGATCGCGGCCCCTTTGGCGGCCTCGACCTCCATGCCGTCCATGAAGCCGGAATTGAAGATGCGGCCGCCGTCGACATAGGCCTCGGCGCCGACCTCGAACGAGGCCGGATCGGCGCCCGGCGGCAGCACCACGGGCGTCACCGACAGACCGTACTTGCGGGCGAAGTCGAGGTCTCGCTGGTCGTGCGCGGGGCAGCCGAAGATGGCGCCCGTGCCGTAATCCATCAGCACGAAGTTGGCGATCCAGACCGGCAGCTTCCAGTCTGGATCGAACGGGTGGACCACGCGCACGCCGGTGTCGAAGCCCAGCTTCTCCGCGGTCTCGATCGCCGCCTCCGAGGTGCCGCCCTTGCGGCACTCCTCGATGAAGGCGGCGATGCGCGGATCGCCCGCGGCCAGCTGCTCGCTCAGCGGATGGTTGGGCGAGAGCGCGACGAAGCTGGCGCCGAACAGGGTGTCTGGGCGGGTGGTGTAGACGCCGACGCCGTCGTGCCCCGCGGGATGGTCGCCGGCGAACGGGAAGGTCAGGCGCAGGCCCTTCGAGCGGCCGATCCAGTTCTCCTGCATCAGCTTCACCTTGTCGGGCCAGCGATCCAGGGTCTTCAGCGCCTCCAGCAGCTCGTCGGCGTAGTCGGTGATGCGCATCGACCATTGCATCAGCTTGCGGCGCTCGACGACGGCGTCCGAGCGCCAGCCGCGGCCGTCGATCACCTGCTCGTTGGCCAGCACGGTCATGTCGACCGGGTCCCAGTTCACCAGCGCCTCGCGGCGATAGACAAGGCCCTTGGCGAACAGGCGCAGGAACCAGGCCTGCTGCTTGCCGTAGTAGCCCGGATCGCAGGTGGCGAACTCGCGCGACCAGTCGATCGACAGGCCCAGCCGCTGCAGCTCCTGGCGCATCACCTCGATGTTGCTGTGGGTCCACTCGGACGGGTCGACGCCACGCTCGGCGGCGGCGTTCTCGGCGGGCAGGCCGAACGCGTCCCAGCCCATCGGGTGCAGCACGTTGAAGCCGCGCGCCCGCTTGAAGCGCGCCACCACGTCGCCCATCGCATAGTTGCGCGCATGGCCGACGTGCAGACGCCCCGACGGATAGGGGAACATCTCCATCACATAGTACTTGGGTCGGGCCGAACCGGTCTCGGCGCGGAACGCGCCGGCCTCGGCCCAGGCGGCGCGCCATTTGGGCTCGACTTCAGATGGATTGTAACGCGGCATGGGGTCTTATTCCTTCGCCAGGCGGGGCAGGTCTAGAGCGCGCTCAGCAAAAGTGGGAACTGGTTTTGCGTCCGAGCGCGCTCCAGCGCCTGAATCTGAGCGGTTTCAAGAGGGCAGACCGGCGGTCAGCCCGAAACCGCTCGAGGGGGTGAGTCTCAAAACCCCCGGACGCGGCCGGCGAAGATGTCGCGCGCGGCCTCTACGCCCGGGGGCCGATAAGGCCCGGGCGCGCAAGGATCATGCAGGAAACGACGCTACGCATGCACGGAATTTAGCGAAACTCCGCGCAACGCGCAACGTATCTGCCTCAGCTGGCCGCCGGGACCTGCTCGGCCGCCTGCGACATGCTCGGGAACGGCCGGGCGAGCGGGTAGAACTTCTCGCTCATCTTGGGGAAACACTCGGACAGGATCGTCGCCGTGGTCCAGCCCTCCGGCTTGCTCAGCGTCTCGATCGGGCGCGGCTGGCTGTAGAGGATGATGTTCTCGCCGCTGGCGCCGAAGATCTGGCCGCTGACGTTCTTCGCCGCTTCCGACACCAGCGCCACCGACAGGCGGGCCGGCTGGTCGGGGCGAATGGTCTGGGCCATTTGCTGGCGCCGGGCGGCGGCGGCTTCGTCCTTCACCGGCACCGACTGCGTCATCCGGGTCCAGGCGACGGGGGCCAGGGCGTTGGCGCGGATGTTGTTGCGCGCGCCCTCCATGGCGATGATCCGCGAAAGGCCGGCGATGCCCATCTTGGCCGCGCCGTAATTGGTCTGGCCGATGTTGCCGAGGAGCCCCGAGGTCGAGGTGAAGAACACGTAGGCGCCGTCGTTCTGGTCGCGGAAGTGCTCGATGGTGGCGCGCGCGACGTTGAACGAGCCCTTCAGGTGCACCTCGATCACCTTGTCCCAGTCCGACTCTTCCATCTTGTGGAACATGCCGTCGCGCAGGATGCCGGCCGGATTGATCACCGCATGCAGGCCGCCGAACGCATCCAGCGCCTGCTGCACCATGCCCTTGACGGCCGCGAGCGAAGTCACGCTCTCAGAGTTGGAGACCGCCTCGCCGCCCGCAGCGCGGATCTCCTGGCAGACCATCTCGGCCGGACCGGCCGAGCCTTCGTCGCCGCCGGCCAGGCTGCCGCCAAGGTCGTTGACGAGCACCTTCGCGCCCTCCTGCGCCGCGATCAGCGCGCAGTCGCGGCCGATGCCGTTGCCGCCGCCGGTGACCAGAACCACCTTCCCGTCAAGAATGCCCATGGGTCTATCTCCTCGTTTGAAATACCGAATTGGCGAAAGCTCTATTCGAGGCGGTCCGCGGTGCGCAAGGCGGGAAACAGCTTGGCCCAGAGGCCGGTGACGATCAGCGCGCCAATGCCGCCGTAGACCACCGCATTCACCGGCCCGATGAACCGCGCCACCAGGCCGCCGCGGAATTCGCCCAGTTCGTTCGAGGCGGAGATGAACAAGGTGGAGACCGCCGCCACTCGACCCCGCATCGCATCCGGCGACTTCAGTTGCACCAGGGTCTGGCGCACGAACACCGAGAGCTGATCCGCCGCGCCCATGATCACCAGCGAGCCGATCGAGACCCACATGATCCGTGAGAGGCCGAACACCACCGTCATGGCCGAGAAGACGGCGACGCCCGCGAACATCTTCAGCCCCGCCTGCGAGCGGATCGGCCGCGACGCCAGCAGCAGCGCCATGCCGGCCGAGCCGACCGCGACGGCCGAGCGGAACGCACCGAACCCCTCCGGACCTATCTTCAGCACGTCTCGCGCATAGGCCGGCAGTAGGGCCATCGCGCCGGCCAGGATCACCGCCGCCAGGTCGAGCGAGATGGCCCCGAACACCACCTGGTTGGTCCACACGTAGACCAATCCTTCCTTCATCATCTCCCAGCGAGATCCCGGATGCCGATCTGGCCTGGTGACGCCGCGCACCTGGACGATCGATACGAAGGCGGCCACGAACAGCAGGCAGGGGCCGGCGAACGCCGCCGCGGGCGAGGCGATCAGCAGCAGGCCGGCCGCGGCGGGCCCGAAGATCGACGAGAACTGGCCGGCGAGCGAATTCCAGGCGATGGCGCGCGGCAGCAGCTCGCGCGGCACCAGCATCGGCCCCAGCGCCGTCATCGCGGGGTATAGGAAGGCGCGGCTGGTGCCGAAGATCAGCGCCACGGCCAGCAACAGAGGGACGGAGGCGAAGTGGAAGAGCTCGGCCGCCGTCAGCATCGCCGCGGGCACGAGCTCGGCGGCGTAGCAGGCCATCAGCACCTTGCGGCGGTCGAAGTGATCGGCCGCGACCCCGGCGGGAAGGGCCAGGAAGAACAGCGGCGCGAAGGTGATCAGGCCGATCAGCGAGACGTTGAACGAGGCATAGTTGACGCTGAGATGTGCGCGCCGCGAGAGCTCGTAGACCTCCCAGCCCATGCCCACCGACTGGACCTGCACCCCGAGCCCGCCCATCCAGCGCGAGGCCCAGAAGAACAGGTAGTTCCGCTGGCGCAGCAGCTCGCGGAAGGAAGAAGCGGACGGGAGGGCGGAGGGCACGGCCCGCGGCCAATGCCCGAGCTTGCCGGCCCGCGCAATCGCGCCTTCGCCATCGGCCGTCGCAATCGTTTCGTTGACCGCTGCTACGGATACCCCTAAGTCCGCGCCCCTTCCGATGAGCCTCGCCACCCAACCCGCCTCGCCGTCGCTGACCCGTGAACGGCCCCAGGACGCCGACGCCGTCGAGCGGCTGGTGCTGCGCGCGTTCGGCCCCGGCCGCTTCGCCAAGGCCGCCGAGCGGCTGCGCGAAGGCCGTTCGCCGCGGCTGGACCTGTCGATGACGGCCTGGGACGGCCGCGAGCTGGTCGGCAGCGTGCGGCAATGGACGGTGCGGGTCGGCGAGACGCCGGCGATCTTTCTCGGCCCGATCGCGGTCGAGGAGTCGCGCCGCAGCCATGGCGTCGGCGCGGCGCTGGTCGAACTGGCCTGCGCGGCGGCCAGCGATGCCGGCTATGGCGCCATCGTGCTGGTCGGCGACGTGCCGTTCTTCGGCCCGCTGGGCTTCACGCCGGCGCCAGGCGTGGTCATGCCCGGGCCGGTCGACCAGGGCCGGGTGCTGGCGCGGGCATTGACGCCGGGGGCGCAGGCCGGACTCCAGGGATTGGTGGTCGCTGCTTGAGCCACCCCTCGGTTCGCCTTACCTACCTCGCATGGCCGAGGCGGTGAGCGGTGGGCTGGAGAAGGTGACGCAGGCGGCCAAGCAGGCGCCTGGGCGCGGCCTGCCGCCGGTGCACCTCTGGAATCCCACCCACTGCGGCGAGATCGACATCGTCATCAGACGAAATGGGCAGTGGCTCCACGAGGGCAGCCCGATCGGGCGCGAGGCCCTGGTGCGGCTGTTCTCCACCGTGCTGCGCAAGGACCCCGACGGCATCTATCTCGTCACCCCGGTCGAGAAGATGAAGATCACCGTCGAGGACGCGCCGTTCGTGGCGGTGCGGGTCGACCGGGTGGGCGAGGCGCTGAAGTTCCTCACCAACGTCGGCGACGAGGTCGAGGCCGGACCGGACAACGCCATCCGGGTCGAGATGGACCCCGGCGGCGAGCCGCACCCCTACCTGCATGTTCGCCGCGGGCTGGAGGCGCTGATCGCGCGGCCGGTGTTCTACGAGCTGGTGGAGATGGCGCAGGAGCGGGCGACGGCCGACGGACCACAGCTCGGGGTCAGCTCCAACGGCGCCTGGTTCCCGGTCGGCCCAGCCAGGGCCCACCTCATATGAAACCGGGCGCGTCGCCGGCCGAGATCCGGCAGTGGATCACCCACCATCTCGATCCGCTCGACACCAACATCATCGGCGGCATGGAAGTGCACGGCGACATGAACCTGAACCCGACGCAGGCCGCCGACGAGGCCCGGGTCTGGACCCCGGCCGCGGTGCTGGTCGGCCTGGTCGAGCGTGAGCACGGCTTCTCGGTGCTGCTGACGCGCCGCTCCGATACCTTGCGCAGCCACACCGGCCAGGTCGCCTTCCCGGGCGGCCGCTGCGATCCCGGCGAGACGCCGTGGGAGACCGCGTTGCGCGAGGCCGAGGAGGAGATCGGACTCGATCCGGCCTGTGTCGAACTGGCGGGACTCTCCACGCCCTATCGCACCGCGGTGACCGGTTATCAGATCATGCCGGTGGTCGGCTTCGTTTCGCCCAATATGATGCTCAAGCCCAATCCGCACGAGGTGGCCGATATCTTCGAGACCCCGTTCGGCTTCCTGATGGACCCCAACAACCTCGAACAACAGGAGCGCGAGACGCCGGCGGGCGAGCGCCGCCGCTTCTATGCCGCCACGTGGGAGGGCCAGTACATCTGGGGCGCGACGGCGGGCATGCTGAGAGCGCTCTACGATCGGCTCTACGGAGCGTCGCTCGCGTGATCGAGTCTCTCGGCGCCCTGCCCTGGATGACAGCCGCGGCGACGCGCGCCGTCATCGATGCGCTCGAGGCGGCCGGCGGGCCCCGGTGCGCGCGGTTCGTCGGCGGCTGCGTGCGCAACGCGCTGCTGAAGCAGCCGATCAGCGACATCGACATCGCGACCACGCTCACACCAGACGCCGTGACCAAGGCCCTCGTTGCGGCGGGCCTGAAGGCGGTTTCTACCGGGATCGACCACGGCACGGTCACGGGCATCGCCCAGGGCAAGCCGTTCGAGATCACCACCCTGCGCCGCGACGTCGAGACCGATGGCCGCCGGGCGGTGGTGGCCTACACCACCGACTGGGCCGAGGACGCGCAGCGGCGCGACTTCCGCCTCAACGCCCTCTACGCCGACCCGTCCGGCCGCCTCTACGACCCGACCGCCGGCGGGCTCGCCGATGCGCACGCCGGCCGCGTGGTCTTCGTCGGCGACGCCGAGACCCGCATCCGCGAGGACGCGTTGCGCATCCTGCGTTTCTTCCGCTTCAACGCCTGGTACGGCCGCGGCGAGCCCGACGCGGCCGGGCTGGCGGCGTGCGCGGCCCTGCGGGACCTGATCCGCACTCTCTCGGCCGAGCGCGTTTCGGCCGAGCTGCTGAAGCTGCTGGCGGCGGAAGACCCGCGCGCGGCGGTGCGGCTGATGGCCCAGACCGGCGTACTCGCCGTGGTGCTGCCGGAGGCGCAAGCGCTGGAGCGGTTCGAGCGGTTGGTGGGCATCGAGACCGAGATGCTGTTCACCGAGGACGCGTTGTTGCGTCTGGCCGCCCTGTTGCCCGACGATCCGGCGAAGGCCGCGGTGTTGGCCGAGCGGCTGCGCCTCTCCAACGCCCAGCGCGACCGGCTGGAGGCAGCGCTCAATCCGGCGCCGCGCCTGGTCTCGTGGATGAGCCCGAAGGAGACCCGGCGGCTGGTCTATCGGCTGGGCGCCGAGGCGCTTTGCGACCGCGTCACCCTGGCCTGGGCCGCGTCCGACCGGCCGGCCACGACCTCGCAGTGGCGCGCGCTGCTGCCAACCGCGCGGAGCTGGACGCCGCCGCGCTTCCCGCTGACCGGCGAGGAGGTGATGGCCGCCGGCGTCGCCAAGGGGCCGCTGGTCGGCGAGGTGATGCGCGAGGT
>DATNIH010000192.1:0-10299 GCA_035604515.1 Caulobacteraceae bacterium
GGCGGCCAGCGCGCGCAGCTGGTCCAGCCGCTCTCCGCCGCCGACGAAGCACAGGCGGGCGTCCGGCACTCTCGCGACGACGGCGGGCCACGCCGCGATCAGCAAGTCCTGGCCCTTGGCGAACATCGCGTCGTTGCGGCCCACGAACAGCACCAGGTTCTCGCGCTGGGCCGCGGTAGGCGCGCCGCCGGGGCCGCCGGCGTCGTGTTCGGTGCCGAGTAGGCAGCACTGGATGGTCTTCAGGCCCGGCAGGCTTTGCAGCAGGCGCTCGCCAGTGTGACGACTGTTGACGAACACGGCTTTGGCGCCGCGGATCGCCTTGGCGTAGTCAGGGCGCAGGTTGCCGGGCCACACCTCCCAGCCGTGAGCCCAGAGTGCATAAGGGCGGCCGACCAGGCTCAGCGGCGCGTGCGCCCGCGCCGTGCCGGCGAAGTCGTAGAACACCCAGTCGTTCCTCAGCGCGCCCAGCATGTTGGCGGCGACGAAGGCCGAGCGGTTGCCGGCGAAGGCGCGGCTGCGCACGGCGCCGACCGCCGTCGCGTCCTCGTCCTCGACCGCCAGAGCGCTGACACGGGCGTCACCGGCCAAAGCCATGATCGACAGCCGCGCGCAGCGGGCGATGCCGCCCGACCCGGCGGTCAGGAACTGCGCCGAAACCTGGATGTCCCGGTGGCTCAAGCGGCGGTCGCAAGCGCAGGCGCGAAACCCGCCGCCCCATCCGCGAACAGCCTTCGCGCCCAGCGACGCGAGGCGAGGCCCTTGGTCGGCGGCGTTCGATCGGCGGCCGCGGCGCCGGCCATCCAGTCGCCGGTCGGCACGCTGAATCCCGTCTTCGCGCGACCGACGACCTCGGCCGGCAAGGGCGTTGACGGCGCGGCGGCCAGCGCAGCCTTGCCGGCGCCGGGACGCAGGTGCGGCAGGCACGGGGCGAGGGCGCGCAGCAGCTCGATGTCCGCCAGCGGGGTGCGGATTTCCAGGCCGTGCGCCATCCCGGCCCAGTCGGCGTCGCGCAGCAGCTGGCCGCGCAGGTAGTTGCCGGACTCCAGCGCGCAGACGCGGCCGACGTCGCTGCCCGGATCGGGATCGAGGCTGGCGGCGAGTCGCGCGAATATATCGAGGCGGCGCAGGCCCTCGCGGGCCATGTCGGGTCCGATCAGCGCCGGCAGCTCGTGGGGCAGGAACAGCGCGCGCCGCAGCAGGTAGACGCCGGCCCAGCTGCCGGCGAACTCCAGCATCCCGGCCGCCTTGGGTCGCTCGCGCAGCACGGCGGGCGCCAGCGCCTGCAACACGCCGCGCGACAGAGGGCCGACGCCCGGAATGCCGGCCAGGCGGCCGAAGCGCCGACGCCAGCGTGGCAGATCGATGAAGCTCGGATAGCCGGCCAGCAGCTCGTCGCCGCCGAGGCCCGAGATGGCGACCTTCAGGCTCGCTTCCTTCGCCGCCTTGGCGACGAACCAGGTGTTCACGCCGTCGATCGACGGCTGATCCATCGCCTCCAGGATGGCCGGCAGGTCGGCTTCGAACTCGGCGCGATCCACCCGCCGCACCCGGTGGCGCGCGCCGTAGGCGGCGGTGACCTCAGCCGCGAGCGGCGCCTCGTCCTCGGCCGTGCCCTCGAACTCGGTGAAAGCGAGGGTGATGGCGCGCAAGTCCGCCCGGCTGGCGTCGCGCATCAGTCCGAGCATCGCGCCGGAATCCACGCCGGCCGAGAGGAAGGCGCCGACCTCGACGTCGGCTAAGAGGTGCGCCGCGACGCTGTCGGCGACGGCCGCCCGGACCCGTTCGCCGAGCTCGGAAATCGCCGCCGGGTCGGCCGCGGCGTCGGCCAGGATCGCGGGGATGCGGGCGAACAGCTTCGGTTCCTGAGCGCCGGCCGCGTCGATCCACTGGGTGCAGCCGGCCGGCATCGCGCGGATGCCGCGGTAGAGCGTGAAGGGCTCCGGCACGTGGCCGAACAGGTGGAAGCCGGCCACGCCAGCGCTGTCAGGCTCGCGGGACACCGCGCCATCGGCCAGCAGCGCCTTCACCTGCGAGGCGAAGCGGAGCGTCTGGCCATCGTCGCTGACATAGAGCGGCTTGATGCCGTAGGGGTCGCGGGCGAGGAAGACGCCGCGCCGCGCGCCATCCCAGATCGCCAGGGCGAACATACCGCGCAGCGCGCGCACCATGTCTGCGCCGTCGAGCGCGTAGAGGTGCAGCAGCGCCTCGGTGTCCGAGGTTGTGCGAAAGCGCACGCCGCGGGCTTCCAGCTTCGCCTTCAGCTCGGGGAAGTTATAGATCTCGCCGTTGTAGGTGATGATGAACCGGCCGTCGGCGCTGGTCATCGGCTGGGCCGCGCGGTCGGTCGGATCGATGATCGCCAGGCGCCGATGGCCGAAGCCGCAGCGGCGGTCATCGCTCCACCACAGCCCTGACCCATCCGGGCCCCGCGCCGCCATCGCGTCGCGCACCGCCAGCAACTCGCGCTCCGACGGGGCCGGGGCGGCGGCGCCGTAGGCGAAGACGCCGTTCACGCCGCACATGGCGCGCTCCGCATCAGGACGCCGCGCCCTCGAGCGGCGGCGCGGGCTGGCCGCGCTGGCGCCAACGCCAGGCTGTGTCGATGATGTCGTCCAGCGAGCTCAGGCGCGGCGTCCAGCCCAGCTCGCGCCCGGCCCTGCTCGCGTCGGCGGTCAGCACCGGCGGATCGCCGGCGCGACGCGGGCCTATCCGGATCGGGATTTCGCGTCCCGTCACCCGGCGCGCGGCGGCGATGATCTCCAGGTTCGACAGGCCTCGCCCCGTGCCGAGGTTGAAGGCCCGGAAGCCGGACGCGTGATCCAGCGACTGAAGGGCCGCCACGTGCGCGTCGGCCAGGTCGGTGACGTGGACATAGTCGCGGATGCAGGTCCCGTCCGGCGTCGGATAGTCGTCGCCGAACACGGTCAGCGGCGCGGCGGTCGCCGCCGCCTCCAGCACCAGCGGGATCAGGTGGGTTTCCGGATCGTGCGCCTCACCGATCTCGCCGTCCGGATCGGCGCCGGCGGCGTTGAAATAGCGCATGGCGACGGCGCGAAGGCCGTAGGCGACGGCGTAGTCGCGCAACGCCTGTTCGACCAGCAGCTTGGTCACGCCATAGGGGTTCACCGGCGCCTGCGGCGTGTCCTCACCAATCGGCTCTGCCCCGCGGACGCCGTAGGTGGTGCACGAGCTGGAAAACACGATCCGGTCCACGCCGCCAGCGCGCATCGCCTCCAGCAGCGCCAGGCTGCCGACGACGTTGTTGCGGTAGTAGGTGGCCGGATAGGCCACCGACTCCCCGACATAGGCGAAGGCGGCGAAATGCATCACCGCGATCGGCTGATGGCGGCGGATCACCACCTCCAACCGCGCTTGGTCGAGGAGGTCGCCGCGTTCGAACGGACCCCACTTCACCGCCCACTCGAACCCGCGCGAGAGGTTGTCGTAGACCACCGGCGTCAGGCCGGCGGCCGCCAGCGCCTTGCAGGCGTGCGAGCCGATGTAGCCGGCGCCGCCCGTGACCAGGACCGTCGTCGTCAAGGCGCGCCCCCGAGCCTCAGGAACCGGCGAGCACGAACTGTGAAGCCTTGCCCAGGGGCTTGGCGAACAGCGCGTAGTCCACCAGGCCGGCGCCCAGCCAGCGTTGGCGGGAAGCCAGGGCCTCCAGATTGTGCCGCAGCCGCGCCGCCAGATCGACCGTGCTCAGCCCGCCGTCGGCCATGTCGACCAGCACCTTCGGCACATGGGTGACGTTGAAGTCGGCAAGCTCGAGCGCGCGCAGCATGAAGTCGTAGTCGGCGGCGACGCGATAGCTGAGGTCGAAGGCGCCGACGCGGTCGATGACCTCGCGGCGGCAGTAGAACGTCGGGTGCGGCGGCATCCAGCCGCGCCGGAACGCCCCTTTGCGCCAGGGGGACGCGCGCCAGCGCCGCACCACCCGCTCGCGCCTGGCCGAGTCGACGTAGTCGAGATCGCCGTAGCAGATGTCCGCCTCGCCCAGTGCGGCGGCGATGGCGGCCAGGGCGCCCGGGTCGTGAAACCGGTCGTCGGCGTTCAAGAAACCGACCGCCTCGCCGTCGAACGCGCGCAGTCCCTTGTTCATGGCGTCGTAGAGGCCGTGGTCCGGCTCGCAGATGATGCTCAGTTGATCGCAAGCATAGCCGCGAACGATCGACATGGTGTCGTCCGTCGAAGCGCCGTCGACCACGATGAGATGCTTGGCCGCATAGCTCTGGGCAAAGAAGGACGACAGCGTCTCGCCAATCGTGGCGGCGGCGTTGCGGCAAACCGTGACAACAGATAGGCGCACGTCTGGGTCGCTGTTTCGCACTGTCCAATGTAGCCGCCGGCCACGCTACCGCACTTCGGGTGACTGGGGGGTCATCCGCTGGTCTATTGCGGCGCGCGCCGGCGATCTCCGCCCCGGTAACCTCCGCCGTGAGGACGAAATCACGATGGAATTCAACCGGCTTGCTTGTCTACCAGCAGTCGGCGCCGCCGCAAAGCGAGCCGGGCGGGCCGTCGGGCCTTCCGCGGGCTAGTCAGAGGCGCTCAGGAAATCGCGGGTCACCGAGACGGCGACCTGGCGCTCGATGATGTCGAGCAGCACGCGCACGCGGCCCGCCTCGTCCAGACGCTCGATCACCGCCAGCTTGTCGGCGAAGGCGCCGGCGATGATGCGCACCTTCTGCCCGGCCTGCAGCGGCGGCCCGGTGAGGACGCCGCGTTCGTCGGCCGCCTCGATCAGCGCCTCGACTACCCCATGCGGCACAGGCGTCGGGCGGTCTTCAGGACCGATCAGGTGGGAGACGCCGAGGGTGCCGTTGACGCTGCGCCAGCGGTGCCTGGCGAGGTCCAGCTCGACGAACAGGTAGCCGGGGAAGTAGGCGCCGAGGGCCACGCGGACCTTGCGCGCATGGCGCACGGTCTTCAGCTGTTTGGGCAGGAAGGTGACGAAGCCTTGCCGCTGCAGCTGTTCGTCGGCGAACACCTCGCGGCCGGTGAGCGCGCGCACCAGACGCCAGCGCGGTCCTTCCTCCGATTGCAGATTCGGCGCGGACACCGCCTCAGTGGACATGGGCCGCCGCAAAGTAGTCGATCGTCGGCCGCAGCCCCTGGGTCAAGGCGATCCTGGGTGACCATCCGAGCACTGAGTTCGCCAGGCCAACGTCGGGCTGGCGTTGTCGCGGATCATCGGCGGGGAGCGGACGGTATTCGAACGCCGACTTCGAGCCGGTCATTTCCAGCACCAGATCGGCCAGTTGGCGGATGGTGAACTCGGATGGATTGCCAAGGTTGATCGGCCCGGTGACCTCGGGTGGGCTCTCCATCAGCCGGATCAGGCCGTCGACCAGATCGTCGACATAGCAGAACGAGCGGGTCTGCTGGCCCTCGCCATAGATGGTGATCGGCTCGCCCCGGAGCGCCTGCATGATGAAGTTCGACACCACGCGACCGTCGGCGGGATGCATGCGCGGCCCGTAGGTGTTGAAGATCCGCGCCACCTTGATCTCGAGGCCGTGCTGGCGGTGATAGTCGAAGAACAGCGTCTCGGCGCAGCGTTTGCCCTCGTCGTAGCAGGAACGTGGCCCGATCGGGTTGACGTGGCCCCAATAGTCCTCGGTCTGCGGGTGCATGGCCGGATCGCCGTAAACTTCGCTGGTCGAAGCCTGCAGGATTCGACACTTCAACCGCTTGGCCAGGCCCAGCATGTTGATCGCACCGTGCACGGACGTTTTCGTCGTCTGCACCGGGTCGTGCTGATAGTGGATGGGCGAAGCCGGGCAGGCGAGATTGTAGATCTCGTCGACCTCGAGGTAGAGCGGGAAGGTCACGTCGTGACGGATGAACTCGAACCGCGGGTTGCCCTGCAGATGGTCGAGGTTGCGCTTCGAGCCGGTGAAGAGGTTGTCGACGCAGACCACCTCGGCGCCCTGGACCAGCAGCCGGTCGATCAGGTGGGAGCCGAGGAAGCCCGCCCCGCCGGTGACGAGGATCCGCTTCTGGCTGTCGTACTTGCGGCTCACGCGTTCGGCTCTCGCTCGCTGTTGCGGCTCGTCAGATCGACCGCGACCGGCCCCGTCGTGAGCCGGCGTCACAAGTTGCACGGCGCGGCGCGCCGGTGGAAGTCTCTTCGTCGGATCGGCGAGCCGAGGGGCGCTGCCTCCCGCCGATTCGTTACCGGTTGATCGCCCCTGAAAATGAGGCGATGGAGTCATAGCCACGATCGTTGCAGGCGGGATCGATGTACGACGCATGGCTGCAACTGACGCGGGGAGGCCTGTTGCTTGCCGGCGCCCCGTTTCTAGCCACGGCCGTACTCGTGTTTCTGCTGAGGCCAGTCGCCCGGCGCTTCGGCCTGGTCGATCATCCAGGTTTGCGCAAAACCCACTCGGCGCCGACGCCGCTGGTCGGCGGCGCGGCGATCACCCTGGCCGCGCTGGCGACCGCTGGGTTCGTGCTGCCGTTGACGCGGGACGTGGTGGCGCTGGGCGCCGCCAGCGCCCTCATGCTGGTCGTCGGCACGATCGACGATCGCTACGACATTAACTGGCGCATACGGATCACCGCGCAGGCGGCGGCCGCGGTGGTGCTGTTCACCTGGGGCGGGGTGCGGGTCGAGTGGATCGGCGCGCCGCTGGGCTTTCCAGGCCACACGCTGGGCGCGCTCTCCTTGCCGTTCACGGTGTTGGCGACGGTCGGCATCACCAACGCGATCAACTGGGCCGACGGCGTCGATGGCCTGGCGGGGACCTTGTGCCTGGCCGCCTTCGCGATGTTGATCGCCGCCGCGATCTACGCCGGCAACGCGCCGCTCGCCGATGATCTGGTGCTGATGGCCGGCTGCGTCATGGGCTTCCTCGCCTACAATCTGCGCACGCCCTGGCGGCCGCGCGCCGCGGTGTTCCTCGGCGACGGCGCCGAGATCCTCGGCCTGTGGATCGCGTGGGCGTCGTTCCGTCTCACGCAGACGCCCGGACATCCGGTCACGCCGGTGCTGGCGCCGTTCCTGATCGCGCCGCCGGTGATCGACTGCCTGGTGCTGATCGTGCGGCGCCTCCGAGCCCGGCGCTCGCCGTTCTTCGCCGACCGCAACCACCTGCATCACCACCTGCTCGACGCGGGCTTCTCGTCGACGGCGGTGGTCGCGATCCTCACCGGGCTGACGCTGGCGGTCGGCTTTGCGGCCGCGAACGCCCGCCGCATCCACGTTCCGGAGCCGGTGTTTCCGGTGGTCTACCTGGCTGCCGCCGCGGCCTACTTCCTGGTCTCCCAACGCCGCGGCGACCGCCTCGCGCCGCCGCCGGAGGCCGAGCCGCAGGTCGTCGTCCGATCGTCCGCCGGTGGGCCGACGCGTCCGGATGCTGTCCTCGCCTCGCCGGCGCGGGGTGAAGGGTCGGAGCGGTAGGCTCGGCCCGCTTGACGCCCGGCGAGCGGCCGTCCTTATGCCGACAGATGGTTCATTCCACGTCAGATCGCGCGCGCCTGACGTCCCTCTCGGCGGACGGCCGGTAGCCGAGGCGCGCCATCATCGATCCGTGTACGGATTCGATGCGACGCACTTGCTCGGCGTTCAACTCGCTCCGCCAGCCTTGGCTCTGGCCCCGCCGGAAGAACAATGTGGCGGCGTTCCGAGAGCGCCACTCCACAAAGCCGCGCTCACGCTCCTGGGCCTGCAGCCGCTCGAAGCGGGAATACTCGATCGCCCGCTCCAGGGCGGCGCGGTCCGGGGTCCGGCCGGCGAAGGCCATCGCCGCGGTGAACGTCGTCAGCGGGTCGGACTGCAGGTCTTCGTAGCGGACCAGGTGGACCGGTATGTCCGCTTGATCCAGCCAGCTGGCCACATGGCCGCTCCAGTCGAGCAGCCGCTGCCGCAGCTGCTGGGGCTGGCTCCTGGGGTTGGCCGAGAAAACGGCGTTCCTGTCGCCCATGAACACGATGGCTTCGTCGATGGTGGTCCGGCGGTGGTTGGCGAGGGAGGCGGCGATGTCGCGCGGATCGCGCACGATCACGATCGCCCCACCGGCGGCGCGCAGCATCGGCTCGCCGAGCGGCGTCATCAAATAGGCATCGTGAGCCTTCAGCAGCCGCGCATCGTGGGGATCCTGTCCCTCCTTGCCCAGCAGTTCATAGACCCTGGGACGCAGCGCCTCGATCTCGTCGTGGGTCATGAGCCCGGACTCGAGCAGGGTGTGGTAGTCGAACTCGCCGCGCGCGCTGGCGATACCGCCGCGCTCGCCCATGGCGTTGATGTCGGTCGGCGCGTCGGTGGCCGAGAGGTTGGCCACCAGCAGCCGGAACCAGGTGTTGCCGGATTTCGGGTAAGAGGCGAGCCAGACGAGGCCGGTCATCCGACGGCTACCTCGACGTCGTTTGGGACGCTCGGCTTATGAGACGAGGCGCCCCGACGTCCAAATGGTTTTCAGCCAACGGCCAGCGACCGGTTCAGGACGGTGGCGGGCCGGGCAGCACGCCGAATTCCACCGCGCGGCGGTAGAAACGGTCCTCCAGCGGCGGCCAGGGCGCCGGCTCCGGCAGCCTGCCGCCTGGCAGCGGCCAGGCGATTGGCGTCGCCCGTCCGGCGATAGCCGCGCCGACCGCGATGCGGTCGCGGTCGACGGACGGATGGTGCGCGGGGGTGGCCGAGCGCGTGCAGCCGTCGCGGAAATAGATGCAGGTGTACACCCGCCGCATCCGCTCCGAGCGGTTGGCGCGCGCCATGTGCACCGTGCGCGCCTGGTGGAAGATCACGTCGCCGGCTCTGGCGGGCGTGAACCGCGGCGGGTTGTCCTGATACTTCTCCTCCAGCCGCTTGCCCGAGCCGGGGTCGCGGAAGATGTCGATGTAGTCGCAGTCGCCAGCCTGGGTGCCGGCCACGTAACCCATGCAGCCGATCGTCTCGTCGACGTCGACCAGCGGCATCCAGGCGGTGATGGCGTCGAGCTCGGCGATCGGCCAGTAGGCGTGGTCCTGGTGGGCGTCGGTCTCGCGGCCGCCAGGCTCCTTGTAGAGCGCTTGATCGTGCCAAATGCGGACGCCCGCAGCGTCCAACAGGGCGGCGGCGAGGCCGGCGACCTTTGGCTCGAACGCCAGTTCGCGGACGCCGGCGAAGTCCTCCCAGAGATATTCACATTGGATGAACGACTGCTCGTAGGGCGTCTTTTCGCCGAGCGTGCGCTTGTCGTTGCGTTTGCGGACCGCCACCGCATCGTCGACGGCGGCCAGGTGGCGCGCGACCTCCGCCGGCGTCAGCACTGCAGGCGCGTGCACGTAGCCATCCCGTCGGAACGCCGCGACGAGGTCGGCGAGGTCGGGTCGGGTGACATTCTGCGGCATCGGCTCAGGCATTCGGATCACCCGCTCGGCCGGCCGCATGCCGGCGTCAGAACCTCCGTTCGAGCCTGACGCCGTATTGGCCCGGATCGCCGGCATAGCGCAGGCCGATGTTGGTGGCGATGATGTAGTGCGTATCGAGGGCGTTGGTGGCGAAGACCGTGAGCCGGTACGGGCCCTGGGCATAGGCGACCTCGGCGTTCAGCAGGGTGCGCGAGGGCAGGAAGTCGCCGAGATCCTGGTAGGGCGTGGCCCACTGGCTGTCGATGTAGGAGACGTCGACGCGCGGCGTCAGCGTCCCGCCGTTGTGGAACGCGAAGGCGTACTGGGCGCCGAAGTTGAAGGTCCAGGTGGGCGCCAGCGGCGTCACTCGCCCGCCCAGCTGGATCGGCAGCGCGCTGGCCGGATCGATCACCACCGCCGAGCCGAGCGAGGTGTGCTCATAGGAGCCCGAGGCGTTGAACGACCACGGGCCGAACACCGCCTGCGCCTCGGCCTCGAGCCCGTAGAGGGTAGTCGTGCCGCCGAGGTTGCGGATGAAGCTCATCGTCGGCGCGTTCGGCGTGCCGAACGACAGCTGGAAGTTCTTGTAGAGGCTGTAGTAGCCGCCGAACTGGGTGCGCAGGTGGCCATCGAAGAAGGTCGGCTTCCAGCCGGCCTCGAAGTCGGTCACGGTTTCGGGCGAGAACGGCGCCGGCGCCGTCTGGATGCCTGCCGGCGTGGTGTTGATGCCGGCGGCTTTGCGGCCGGTGGCGACGAAGGCGTAGAGCGTGTTGCTTTCGTTGACTTTCCAGGTGAGGGCGACCTTGCCGGTCGGCCCGGAATCGCTGGTGTGGGCGACGGCCACCGGGTCGGCCACTACCGTGCCGAAGATGAGGGTCGGCGAGTCGTCGGAGAGGCCAAAGGTCTCGTGGGTGTAGCGGGCCCCTACCTGCAGCTGCAGCGCCGAGGTGATGTCGTAGCTGA
>DATNIH010000193.1:0-11081 GCA_035604515.1 Caulobacteraceae bacterium
TGGATCGGAACTTCGTCACCTGCAACATCTTTGGCTTTTTCACTGGCCTGATGCTGTTTTCGACCATGGCGCTGTTCCCGCCTATGATGCAGACCCTGCTCGGCTATTCGGTGTGGCAGGCCGGCCTTATCAGCATGCCGCGCGGCATCGGCACGTTCATCTCCATGTTCCTGGTTGGTCGCCTTGTAGGCCGCCTGGACATCCGTCTCCTCCTGCTCACGGGCCTAACCCTAAGCACCGTCGCACTCTGGATGATGACCCAATTCGACCTCTCGATGGATACGGCGCCCATGGTCACGTCCGGCTTAGTCCAAGGGCTCGGAATGGGCTTCCTATTCACGCCACTCAGTGTCCTGGCGTTCGCCACCCTGTCGCCGCACCTGAGGCCCGAGGCGACGTCGGTATTTACGCTGGTGCGGAACGTGGGCTCCAGCGTCGGAATCGCGCTCATGACCGCGATCCTCGCCCACCAGGTTTCGGTATCTCATTCGGACATGGCGGCCGCTATTCAGCCAGGCAGCCCAGAGGTCTCGGCCAGTCTTGCGAACCAGTTCAATCCGGCCACGGACGCCGGCATACAGGTGCTCAACGGCGAAATCACGCGCCAGGCGTCGATGGTGGCCTACGTGGATGTGTTTCGCCTGATGATGGTCATGACCCTGGGTGCGATTCCCCTACTGTTGATCATGCGGCCTCCGCGCCTTGCCGTCGCCGAGGCTGAGATCGTCGTTGACTAGACTTCCTACGATTGGGAATGGCGCCCTATGGCTGACCTTCGGAAATTCCGCCTTGGGTCGAAACTCCCCTTTGGCGTCTTGCCTGGAAGCGGACACATCGACCGGCGGGACGGGGTGGCAACCCGTCATTGGCGAACTTCGGCGCCATCCCCGGAAGCGGACATCGCCACCGTCAGCGCGGGGTGGTTAGAGGACATTGGCGGCCAGGCCGAAAAGTGACCTTGGATGGGTTGATCCGGCGCGCGGCTGTCAGTGCGAGGATAGGATCTGGCCGAGTTGTTGCATGAGTTGGCCGTAGCGAACGTAGTCGCCGGATGCGTAGGCCTGTCGCATGTCGAGGAAGACGGCGCGGGCCTGTTTCAGTTGGTCGGGATTGGCCGCGGAGGGAGCCGCAGCGCCGGCGCCCGCGGAGGATGGCGGCGACGCGCCACCGACCAGGAGGTCCTCCGCCGCGTTCAGGCTGTCCGCCCACTCGATCCTGCGGTCGTCGGGCATCAATTGGGCGAACACCACCCGCGCGAGCGTCGGAATGCCCGTCTGTTCGGCCTCGATGTAGATCGGCTCGATGGCCACCAGCTGGCCGTTAGCGAGCGGCAGGATGAGCAGATTGCCGCGAACCACGTGCGAGCCATGCTGGTCCCAGAGCGTCAGGTCAGCGGAGAAGCGGCTGTCGGAATTGATCCGCGATTCCACTTGCGCCGGGCCGTCGACGAACCGCCCCTTGGGGAAGCGGAAGGCAACCAGCTTGCCGTAGTTGGCGCCATCGGAGCGGCCAGCCAGCCAGCCGGCCATCTGGTTCTTGCCCGCCACCGACAGGGGCAGCATCAGCATGAACTCGGGAGTCGGCGACCCCGGCATCTGGGCCATCACGTAGTAGGGCTGAACCTCGACCTCGTTGTTGAGATATAGCTGGTGCGGGACCTCCCACCGATCCTCGCGGTTGTAGAAGGTGGTGGGGTTGGTCATGTGGTAGGTGCCGTACATCTCGGCCTGGGCGGTGAAGAGGTCTTCCGGATAGCGGATGTGCCGGCGCAGGTTTTCCGGCATGGCGGCGCGATCCTTGAACAGGCCGGGCAGCATCTTGCGGTATGCCTTGATTATAGGGTCGTCGGTCGCGAAAACGTAGAAGGTCACCGATCCGTTGTAGGCGTCGACCACCGCCTTGACCGAGTTACGCAGGTAGTTGCGGTCGTGGAAGGCGTCGACCGAGCCCTGGTACGCCTCGCTGTATGGATAATTCGCCGAGCTGGTGTAGCCGTCCAGGATGTAGGCGTAGTGATCGCCGTCGGCGACGATGTAGGGGTCGTGGTCGAAGATGAGAAAAGGCGCCAGCCGCTGCACGCGATCGACCACGTTGCGGCGGATCAGGACCCGGCTCTCAGGCGCGAAGTAGTTGGAGAGGAAGAGGCGCAGGCCGTCGAACTCGCGGGCGACGACAAGCCGGCGCCAGAGATCGGACAAGGGTACGCCACCCCGGCCGCCGTAGGTGGTTTCCGCGTTCGCGTCGCCGCGGGGGAAGTCGAATTCCTTCTCGGTGGTGTGGACGTAGACCCGGTCGTTGGTCTTCAGCCCATAGTAGATTTCGCCGTGCGTCACCGCCAGGTCGCCCTTGGCCTGTATCGGAATGTCGTGCGCCCAGAGCTCCGGGTTGCCCTGCTGGTCGATCTCGTTCACAGGCACGGCGACCACGCCGTAGCCGTGGGTGTATTTCAGCGCCAGGTTCACCCACACCTGCGCCGGCGGCGGCAGCTTGGTGACGTCAAGCTCGCGCGCCGTGATCATCACCTGCCTCTCGACGCCATCGATCACGTAGCGGTCGATGTCGACGCCGCTGAAGGCGTAGTAGGGGCGAAGGCCCTGGGTCTGCTGCAGCTGGGGCTCGAGCGCGCGCCAATCCCAGATGCGCGCGTCGCGCAGGGTGGGGGAGCTGGTGTCGAGGTCGGCGCGGCTCATCGGTGACGACGAGACCGCGAACTCCTGCTCCTGCACGTCCGGACCCTGCAGCCCGTAGGCGTTTCGGGTGCCGGCGATGCTGCGCAGCACATAGGGCTGTTCCAGGGTGATCTGGTTCGGGCCGACGTACAGCCACTCGACCGTCGCTGGAACGATCTGCGCCGCCAGGTAGACAGCGAGAAAAAGACCGCCTAGCGCCGCCCAGCGCCGCGGCCTGGCCAGGAACCAGCTGCGCACCCGCTCGGACAGCGCCGCGGCTGCCAGGACGATGGCGGCTCCGATCCAGGCCGCGATGATCACTGCGTATGCCGGCAGCCAGACATGGGCGTCGATCCAGGACGCGCCGGCGACGACGGTCGAATGCCCATCGACGATCAGGTGATAGCGGTCGAGAAAGCGCAACGCGGCGCAGCCAAGGCAGAAGAGCGCGCCCAATACGAGCCCCTGGGGGAGCCACCCGCGCCACGCGGCGGCATATCCGGCGGCGAGGGCTCGCGCCATGACCGCCTCGATCGTGTCGGCGGGGCCGGTATCGACCACGGCGAGACGTGGGAGGCGGAGTCCCCACGACATCGGGCGGCGCAGTTGTGGGCGCAGATAGGAGACCGACCCGAAGACGGCCCAGCCGGCGATGGTGACGACCAGCAGCGTCACCATGAGGCGCACGGCCGCTTCGAAGACCGGCAGCCTAAGCAGGTAGAACGACACGTCTTGGCCGAATACCGGGTCGGCGACGCCCGAGGGCGTCGCGCCGAGGAAGCCCGTCAGCGGCATCCACAGGCTGGTGGCGCTGGACGCAACCAGGGCGGCGACGGCGAAGCCCGCGATCAGCGGCGCGCTGGGCGGTAGGCTCGCGACGTGCCGGGCGGCGAGGCGCCAGTTGATCGCGACGAACGGGCCGCCAAGGACCAGCACCGCGGCAAAGATCGCGCTCTGCAGCCCGAGCGCGAGCCAGAACCGGTCCGACTGGCCGAGCTCGGCGAACCAATAAAGCTCCAACGAAATGCGCATGGTGGTTTCGAAGGCGAGGATCGAAAGGGCGGCGAGCGCGACATAGGCAAGGTCTCGGTAGACGCGGTGGGCGAGCGCAGCCGAAGGCGGGTCGCCGCGATGCCTGAGCACCGTCGTCGCGAGTGGAATCGACGCAACGACCACAAGGATCAGGTAGCCCAGCCCGAACATAGGTCGCCCCCGGGGACGCAAGCCCGGCCGCCTCAAGAACGGGCGATTTCAGCTTGGCGAGCCTAACATTCGGCCGTCAAGCGGCCACTGCGCGAACTTCGCACAACTAGCTGCCGCATCGACACGGCGCTGACCGGACCGGCAACGACAGACGCCGAGGTTGACGATGCTCCGCGAGAACCGGCGACCCGACGCAAACAACCGCGGCGAGCATGAGTGGGACCACGCCGCGCGTCATCGCCTCACCGCCACTTAGCCCTCGGCCATTGTCAGGCTTACGGCGCATCGGGCGACGTTGCCCACCCGACCAAGCTGCGCACCCAACGCAAACGCTTCTCCTCGGCCCGCGATACAGCACAGGTACGAGAAAGCTGAGGGTCGTGGAGCCAGTTCTGACGATCGCGTTCCATCGTCGCATCAAATGTTTGAGGCGAAAGACCCGCCTGCTGGAAGAGTCGGGGGGCGACTTCCGTCGCCTTGTCGCGCAGAGGGGCCCATTCAGCGATGGACCAACTGCAGACGGAGAAAAGCACGTCTGTGCTCGCAATGCCGTTCGCCAGCGTGAGCGCGCCCTGAACGGGCTCATGCTGGCCGGTGTTCACCTCGTCCCAAACCCCACCTGCAAGCGCGTTTGCGCCACCGCTGATGAGTGCGAGAGCCGTCAGGCCGGCGACGATTGGCGTGCATTTCATACTTCGACTATAGCGCGTGCACCGGGCTTAGGGAGAGCAAGTGGCCACGATGCTCCCCTTCGGCGCGAGGGCCGCTTTGGGTCGATTCTTGCCGTTAGAAGCTTGCCGGCAAGCGGGCGCCTGGGTGGGTTCTCAGAGAGGCGGGCGCCCGGCGGCGGGAAATAGCGGCCAGGATTCTCCCTTCGCCAACTCACATCTCGGGCACGATCTCGAGGCTTACCGCGAAGGACCGCAGCCGCTGGCCAGGAGCGGGGCGCCTGCGGCGATCGGCCGGACCGTCCTGATGGTGAAGGAGCGCGAGACGAACCGGCGCTCTCCCAGCGGGTCGCCCTTCAGGAAGAACACCGTCCCGCTGAGCCCGATGTGGCCTGGCCGGCAGCCCGGCGACACGAACGAGGGATATCCGCCATCGATGACGTGACCTCCGTTGGCGCCGGCGACGTAAGGACGGGTCGAGTTCTCGATGATCTGGGGCGGCGTCCAGTCCTGGGCGGCCAGGCTCGTGGCGGTCGAGAAGAAGAGGGAAAGCTTGGTCGGCTGGCAGTTGCCGGCGGAGGGGCACTGGTAGGTCGTGCAGATGAACGTGATCATGTAGCGGCGCAGGGCGTCGTTGTAGGCGATCTGGGCGCCCCCCTCGCCGTAGATCGCGCCGCAGGGTGGGATGACGCCGTCCTCCAGACCCCCGCGGCCTTCCTGCGACCAACCCCCGGCATGCCATTTGTAGAAGTGCAGGCGACGGGACCCCTCGAGCCCGGCAGGCACGCCGAGCTTGGCGCGCGCCATGTGGATCCGGGCGTCGGCCCTGACGCCGGGGCTGCCTGTGAACTGGTAGGGCGCGTAGAGGTAGTCGCCGCCCGACCGATCCATGTCGTCAATGAAGGCGCTCGGCAGGCTGTCGCCGTAGAAGCTGGCGTACGAGGTCGACGGCGGCGCGCCGGGCAGCGTCACGCCGGCGTAGCGGTCGTCGCCGTAGTCCAGCCAGTCCCGCTCGAACCCGGGCATGGCGACGGGCGCCGGCCAGGTCTTGCCGCCGTCGGAGGAGCGCGCGATCCCGATCGAGACCCAGCCGGCGGCCATCCCTTGAGGGGCCGCCGGGCAATGGATCTCGGCTTCATAGATCATGATCAGGTTGCCGGGCGGCAGGGTCGGATCCTGAAGCACCGAGCCCGGCGCGGCATACTGCTCGTCGAAGTGGGTGACGCCCCGGTAGCCGCAGTCGCCGTTGCCTGGGTGCGGCGACCAGAACACCGCGCCGCCGTGCCGGGCGTCGCCGAACCCTGGCGCGAAGCCGAAATGGCGGAAATCCGAGCTCTCCAGAACGAAGGCGTCGCCATGCATGGCGCCGGCGACCTTGTTCGCCATCGCCACCCAGAAGTTGAAGGGGTCCGGCCCTCGCGCCGGCAGATCGAGGCGAGGGTTGCGGGCGCTCATGATCGTCGTGTGCTCGTCCGGCAGATAGTGGATCGAGGCCGGGTACGTCAGCGCCTCGTCACCGGACACCGAGAACACGATGTCTGGCGCGCAGAGCGAGGGCCCGGCCCATAACAGGCAGATCGCCAGCGCCGCGGCGGACATCGCGCGCCGCAAAAGGCTCTGCGGCCCGTCTCGCCCCGCACAGAAGTCCTTCCGCCGCATGTCCTGCCCCGCCCGCGCCAGACGAGCTTCGAGCCTCCCACCTCCGCCGCCGCAAGGCAACGCTCCACCCGGCCGAAGCGAAAGGGTCAGGCCAGGGATCTGACGTGATCGATGAAGGCGCACAGCTTGGGCACAACCTGCCGGTTGCCGGGGTGGTAGGGAAGACGCCCGGCGTCTGGGCGGCGATGGCCTCCAGGGTTCGAGCTTCCCCTTCATTGATCAGGTTGTCGTATCTGGGAGACAGGCTGGCCGCCAGCGTATTAGCGCCTATACCCTGATAACCTCACGACTTCACGAGTAGTGCGGTGTCGCCGAGAATGCCGGCTGGCACTCAATCAGGGAGCATCCCTTGCGCGTATTTCTCACCGGGGCGACCGGATTCATCGGCACGGCGGTGGCGCAGGAGTTAATCGGCCACGGGCACACCGTGCTGGGCGTGGCGCGGACCGACGAAGCGGCGAAGACGTTGGCCGGGCGCGGCGTCGAACCGCACAAAGGTGACCTGACCGACCACGCCAGCTTCATCGCCGGAGCGCAGGCGTGCGACGCGGTGATCCACTGCGCCTTCATCCACGACTTCTCGAAGTTCATGGAGAACATCGAAATCGAGAAAGCGACGGTGACGGCGATGCTGGCGGCGCTGGAAGGCTCCGGCAAGCCGCTGATCATCACTTCGGGCGTGGCGCTGCTAGCGCCCGGCCAGACCGCGACCGAGGCGCACGATGCGGCGCGGCAAGGTCGCGGCGAGACCGAGGGTATGGTGCGCGACGCGGCCAGCCGGGGTTTGAAGACCGCGGTGATCCGCTTGCCGCCGATAACCCACCAGGACGGCGACGGCGGCTTCTTGGGACCGCTCGTAGGGATCGCCAAGGAGAAGGGCAAGGCCGGCTACATCGGCGACGGCGCGAACCGCTGGCCCGCAGGCAACCGCGCTGACGCCGCGGTGCTCTACCGCCTGGCGCTGGAGAAGGGCGAGCCGGGCGCGGCCTACCACGCGGTGGGCGACGAGGGCGTGCCCGCGCGCGATATCGCCGGCGCGATCGGCAAGCGCCTGAGCCTGCCTGTGGAAGCCGTGGCGCCGGAGGCAGCGATGGCCCACTTCGGCTGGCTGGGCATGTTCGCCAGCGTCGACATGCCGGCGACCAGCCGTATCACCCAGGAGAAGCTAGGGTGGAAGCCGACGCACACCGGGCTGATCGAGGACATCGCCACGGGGACGCAGCTGGGGCGGACGACGTTCAGCTGAGGGTCAGCTTTGGGTCGAAAGCCCTCATGGGGATGGTTCCGACAAGCGGACATCATCTTGAGGTCGACGCTCATATTGCCAGCTCTGGGCACGTGGCGGACCGGGCCCCCGTGTGAGTAGACTGGCCGTCCCTTCGAGGACCGCGCGATATGTGGCGTTCGATCCAAGCCGCCCTATTCGGTGGCGCTCTGACGATCAGCGTATGCACGGTTGCGACGGCGGGACCGCTTGACGAGGCCGCCGCCGCTACCAGGCGCTGGGATTCCAAGGACGCTGTGCGGATCCTGCGCCCCTTGGCCGACGCGAGTGATCCGGAAGCCGAACTCCATCTGGGCGGCCTGTACTTCGTAGGCGATGGCGTGCCGCAGGATACCGCCCTCGCGATCAGCTGGGATCGCAAATCGGCCGATCAGGGCTACCCCCCAGCGTTTGCCGGGCTCGCTGGCACGGCGAGAACGAGCACGGCGAGGGCGGCAAGGCCCAACATCGACTTTCTCAACATCGTCCCCCTTTGCGGCTCGACCCAAGTCGGGACGGGGTGGTTAGGCGAAGCTCGTCGCTGCGGTCAGCTTAGGGGTTCGCGACCAAACCGGAAAAGTTGATCGCCACCGAAGAACACGTCGACGGCCTCGCATTCCGGATGTTCTGAAAGCAGCATCCTCGCTCGCGCCAATGCCTCAGCGTCGGACGAGCACATGGCCGGCTCAAAGCGCACGTCGTCTGAGCCGTCCCGCAGATACAAGGTGTACGTCTTCAGCACGGTGGGTTCGTGCCCACGGGTGGCTGGCTGCAACATTGATTTGCGTCAAAATGCCGGCCAACGGCAGATTGGCTGAGACGCACGGCCCGGTCGTGCATCCTGGCGGAGCACGCGCAGGGAACGGCCGCAATGGGTCCGGAGGCGGTCGTTCCCAACGACCGCACGCTGGTGGATTGCCGCCGCGCCCCAATATAGCTCGCACGGCCTTCCCAACTGAGTGTCTACGATGCGGGTATTTCTGACCGGCGCCACAGGCTTTATCGGCTCCCGCCTCGTTCCGGAGCTGATCGCCGCCGGCCATCAGGTGGTCGGGCTCAGCCGTTCGGACGCGGGCGCCGAGGCGTTGGCTCGCGCCGGAGCGGAGGTGTTCCGCAGCGACGTGAACGATCTGGAACGCCTGCGCGTCGCCGCGGCGCCTGCCGACGGCGTCGTCCATGCGGCCTTCAACCACGACTTCTCCAACCTCAAGCAGCATAGCGAGCAGGATCGTAAGGTCATCGAGACGCGGGGCGAGGCGCTAGCCGGTTCGGACCGGCCCCTCGTCGTCACCTCGGGCACCGGCCTTGCCCGGTCGAAGACCGGCGGCCCGGCGGTGGAGACCGACGATCACGTGACCTCGGCCGAGTTTCCCCGCGCCGCCACCGAGGAGGCGGCCGACGCCCTCATCGCCAAGGGTGGCCGCGTGATGGTGATGCGGCTGTCCCAAGTGCATGACACGCGCCACCAGGGTCGGATCACGCAGCACATCCTGTTGGCGCGGCAGAAGGGGCGCGTGGCCTACGTCGGCGAGGGAAAGAACCGTTTGGCGGCCGTGCACGTGTCCGACGCCGTCCGGCTTTATCGGCTGGCGCTCGAGAAGGGCCAGGCGGGCGCCCGCTACAACGCCGTAAGCGAGGAAGGCGTCGCTCTGCGCGACATCGCCGAGGTGATCGGCGCAGGATTGAAGCTGCCGGTCGAGTCGATCACCCCGGAAGCGGCGCCCGACTACTTCGGTCCGTTGGCGAGCCTGGTAACGATTGATCTTGCCGCCTCCAGTGCGCTGACGCGCCGCCAACTTGGCTGGAACCCCACCGGCCCGGACCTGCTGACCGATCTGCGAAGCATGGATTACAGCGTGGTCTAGCGGTTTGGCGCCTCTCCCTGGAGCCAGAGGTAAGTCCGCTCGAAAGTCCCCGTTGGCGTTGTGCCCGGAAGCGGACGCATCGCCGGCTACGCGGCGCCGCGCACAAGGTCGATCAAGCCGACTGCGTTGTCGGGCGGCTGATCGCCGCGCCAGGCGAACTGCTGGTTTGGACGCGAGAGGACTAGTTTCTCGGAAACGCAGCTCACGAGCACGACGCGAAGTTGGAGAAAGACGGCGTTGATGGGTATCGCGGGCGCCCCCGTGCAGCTCACTCGTCGTCTTTGAGGGTACTCAGGGCTTTCGCGCCTGAGGGTCGGAGTAAGGCAGGTAGGCGCGTTCCACCACGCGCCGCATCGCGTCATAGACCTCCGTCAGCTCTTCGTAAGCACGCCGTAGGTTGGCGAGGTTCTCGACATCTTCCTGTGTAGGCGGCCGGCCGCTTTCCGTTACAGCTAGTCCCGTTGCGACCCATCGGGCCCGGGCATAGGCCGCCGCGACAGCGAGGCGCTGGAACTTCGGCGCATCGACGTGGCCAAGAGCGGAGCTCATGACCTGCCGATTGGACGCGTAGGCCGTGTAGTCAATTTGTTCGAGATGGCCACGAAGTTGTCGCTGAGCCTTGGGGTCGCCCCCTTCGTCCGGCTCGAAATGATCGCCGACGGTCTTCCGCGACGCAATCACGCTGGCGATCGACCTGTCCTCCGCGCAAACTGCTCTTGACGAAATGGCGCTTAATATTGGCCCGATCTAACTAAGACATCGTTAGTCAGCGGTTTTCGCCGCCGAAGGGCCGCGCGTGATCGTCTTCGGCGACGCCCGCTAAGCAGGTCCGGAACGTCCGCTTGGGTCGAAAGTCCCCGTCGGCGCATGCCAGGAAGCGGACGTCGGCGCCAAGCCACCGCTCCTGGCGTTTGGCTAAAGCTCCAGCGGAGACAGCTGAGCGACGCGCTGTGGTTCGCGGCGCCAGATGTCCGAGGCGTCCACATACAGCTCGATTCCGTTTCCGTCGGGATCCTCGAAGTACAGCGACTTCGTCACCTCGTGATCGACGGGCCTCAGCGCGATGCCGGCGGCCTCGAGTTTGGTCTTGGCTTCGCGGAGGTCGTCGAGGTCGTCGCCAATCTTGAAGGCGACGTGATGCAACCCGACGGCGGATTCACTGCGACTGCTCCCTTCCCCGCTGACCTCCATCACCGCAAAGTCGTGGTGATTGCCAAGCGTGAAGAACGACATCTTCATGCCCTCTTGGTCAAAGCGCGCGCAAATCGGCAGACCCAGCGTCCCGTTGTAGAATTGTTCCGAGCGGGCGCAGTCGGTCACCCGCAATACGACATGGCCCAACGATTTGATTTTCATCGTTTCCCCCCTCGCAAAAGCTCAGACCTCGAGACTATCACCAACGCCTCCGCCGGTGGAAGCGCGAGAAAACCCCGGCCGAGAACAGTCAAGGCGGCCTGCCGGACGATTGCGGGAGCCCCCAGGCCCGCTAAGGGTCGTTCACTGCCCTTAGGTCCCTTCCCGACGGCGCACATTGCGGCGGTGTCCGCGAATCGACCCATTGGCGGTCTGTCCTACCGCTTCAGGCGTCGCGCAGGCCCGCGCACCAGCCCCACCCGCCAGCCGCACGCCTCGCCCACCGCGAACGCCGGGCAGGGCGATCGGCACGATGCCTGCAACGATGTTGGGCATTTCGGCTCAGCTCACGAACGTCAGAAATGCAAGGTAAATTGGCAGGTCAGCGCCAGCATGGAAA
>DATNIH010000194.1:0-9916 GCA_035604515.1 Caulobacteraceae bacterium
GCAGGGAGGGGCCTGGCACCGTAAATGTCGCACAGCAGATCGATCACGCGCGAGGCGGCCTCGTCATCGAGGCGATAGTAGATCGTCTGCGCCTCCCGTCGGGTCGCCACAAGTCCGTCCGCGCGCAGCTTCGCCAGGTGCTGAGAGGCCGCTGACTGTGTCAGGCCGACGTGTTGCGCGAGTTCGCCGACCGAGCTCTCACCCTGACTCAGGCGGCACAGCAGGATCAGCCGCTGCTCGCTGGCCAGCAGCTTGAGCAAGCGCGCCGCTGCGGCGGCGCTCGCCTCGAGACGCTGGAGCTCCAAATCCTTGGGCGCCGCGACACTTCTGCCTTTGGACGCGGCCGTCGCCTTCATCCGGTCAGATCCCCTAGGCGGCCGCCGCGCGGCGCTCGGCGAATTGTTCGAACGCCTCCAGCGCCTGGGCCGCGTACATGACGCTTGGGCCAGCCCCCATGTAGATCGCCATCCCCATCGTCTCCAACACCTCATCGCGGGTGGCGCCTTGACGCGCGGCGGCCTTGGCGTGGAAGGCGATGCATCCGTCGCATCGCGTCGCCACCGAGATGGCTAGGGCGATCAGCTCCTTAGTCTTCACGTCGAGCGCCTTGGGTTCCAGCGCGGCTCGCGCGAGGTCAGAGAACGCCTTCATCGGCTCGTCCGCGCCGACACGCAGTGGTTTCAAGGCCTCGGAGAGGTCGGCGGCGGTCTGGCGCCAGTCATGAGTGGGCATCGGAGGTTCCTTTCGTCAGGCTGAGGCGGGCACCGCGCCGTCCTGGCCGCGCAGGACGACGTAGATGGCCGGGATCACCAGCACGGTGAGAAGCGTGGAGGAGGCCAGGCCGAACAGCAGAGAGATGGCCAGCCCCTGGAAAATCGGGTCGGTGAGGATCACGGCCGCACCGATCATGGCGGCCAGCGCCGTCAGCAGGATCGGCTTGAAGCGGATCGCGCCGGCGTTCAGCAGCACCTCACGCAGCGGCAGACCCGACGCTTGCTGGTGGCGGATGAAATCGACCAGCAGGATCGAGTTGCGCACGATGATGCCGGCCAGCGCGATGAAGCCAATCATCGAGGTGGCGGTGAAGGGCGCCTGGAACAGGATGTGGCCGATGACGATGCCGACCAGCGTCAGCGGGATCGGGGTCAGCACAACCAGCGGCAGCTTGAAGCTTCTGAACTGCGCGACGACCAGGAAGTAGATGCCGAGGATCGCCACGCCGAACGCCGCGCCCATGTCGCGGAATGTCACCCAGGTGACCTCCCACTCGCCGTCCCAGAGCACCGTCGGCTTGGACTCGTCGGTTGGCTGGCCGTTCAGACGGATAGCGGGCTTCGGTACCGCGCCCCAGTCGTGATTTGCGATCGCGGCATCGACGTCGAGCATGCCGTAGATCGGCGCCTCGTACTGGCCCGCCAGCTCGGCGGTGACCATCTCGACGTCGCGGCCGTCGCGGCGATAGCGATGCGGCGAGCCGGCCTGGCGGGTCGCCTGCACCACCTCGCCGAGCGTTACCAGGGTCGGCGCGCCCGCGATCCGGGTCACCGCCACCGGCGTCGTCGCTAGCCGGTCGGACCAGGTGCGATCGGACTGCGGCAGGCGGATCGAGATCTCCATCGGCGTTCGCCCCTCGCCGCGGTGCGAATAGCCGACGGTCTCGCCGCCCATGACCGCGGCGATCGAGTCGAACACGTCGCGGTCCGAAACGCCGAAGTACTCCAGCTGCTCGCGCACTGGCGTCAGCTGCAGCTGCGGGCGCGGGCTGCCGTGGCTATCGCCGACGTCAACGATGTAGGGGATCGACTTGAAGAGTGCCTTCACCTGGTCGGCGACGGCGCGGCGGGTGGCGGCGTCGGGGCCGTAAATCTCGGCCAGCAGGGTCGCCAGCACCGGCGGGCCGGGCGGCGCCTCGACCACCCGCAGCGTCGAGCCCTCAGGCAGCGTCAGCTTGGCGAGCCGCCGGCGCAGGTCGAGCGCGATGGCGTGACTGGCGCGGGCGCGCTTGTCCTTCGGCGATAGCTCGATCTGCAGGTCGCCCATCTCTGGGCGGTTGCGCAGGTAGTAATGCCGCACGAGGCCGTTGAAATTGAACGGCGCGGCGGTCCCGGCATAGGTCTCCGCCGACACCACCTCGGGCAGGCCCTTGGTGACGGCCGCAACCTGCGCCAGCGTCCGCTCGGTGGCCTCCAGGCTGGCGCCTTGTGGCAGGTCGAGCACCACCTGCAGCTCCGACTTGTTGTCGAACGGCAGCAGCTTCACCGTCACGGTCTTGGTGGCGAAGAGCGCGCACGCGACCAGGGTTGCGATGCCGACGCAAACTAGGAAGGTCGAGGCGCTCTTGCGGGTGGCGATCACCCGGCCGGCCACGCGCCGGTAGAGCCGCCCGAGGCGGCCCTCGTGATCCTCGTGGCCACCGGCCTGCAGCGTTTTGCGCGCGAACCGGATCATCAGCCATGGCGCGATCACCACGGCGACGAAGAACGAGAACACCATCGCCGCCGAGGCGTTGACCGGGATCGGCGCCATGTAGGGACCCATCATCCCGGAGACGAACAGCATCGGCAGCAGGGCGGCGACCACGGTCAGGGTCGCCACGACGGTCGGATTGCCGACTTCCGCCACCGCCTCGATCGCCGCCTGCTGGCGGCTGCGGCCGTCGTTCATCGCCCAGTGCCTCGAGATGTTCTCGATCATCACGATGGCGTCGTCGACCAGGATGCCGATCGAGAAGATCAGCGCGAACAGGCTGACGCGGTTGATGGTGTAGCCCATCAGGTTGGCGGCGAAGAGCGTCAACAGGATCGTGGTCGGGATGACGATGGCCGTGACCAGCGCCGCGCGCACGCCGATCGCGAAGGCGATCAGGGCCACGATCGTCAGGGTGGCCAGGCCGAGGTGGAACAGCAGCTCGTTGGCCTTGTCGTTGGCCGTCTCGCCGTAGTTGCGGGTGACCGAGACCTGCAGGTCGGCCGGGAGCACGGTCCCCTTCAGGCTGTCGACGCGCTTCAGGATCTCGCTGGCCACGACGACGGCGTTGGCGCCCTTGCGCTTGGCAATCGCGAGGCTGACGGCCGGCGTCTCGCTCCAGCCCTGGCCGGCGCGGGCGTAGCGCCAGACCCGCGCCTGGTCCTCGCGCGGCGCCTGCACGACGTTGGCGACGTCGCGCACATAGACTGGCGACCCGCTGGCCGACAGGACGGTGAGGAGGCCCACGTCGTCCGGCGTCTGCAGCGTGCGGCCAGCGATCACGTCCTCCGCCTGGCCCGCCTCGCGGATCTGCCCGGCCGGAAAGCTGCGGTTGGCCTCGCGCACGGTCTCGATCAGGCCGCCGAGCGGCACGCCGCGGGCGTTCAGCCGCTCTGGGTCCGGCTCGATCCGGATCTCCTCGGGTCGTCCGCCGGCGATGAAGGTCAGGCCGACGTTGTCGATCTTGGCGATCTCGGTGCGCAGCTTGCCGGCGACCTCGTAGAGCGCCTGGTCGGTCCAGCGCCCGGCCGCCTCCGGTTTCGGCGAGAGGGTCAGCACGACAGCCGGCACGTCGTTGATCCCCCGCGCCACGATCAGCGGCTCGGGGATGCCGACCGGGATCTTGTCGTAGTTGGCGCGGATCTTCTCCTGGATGCGGACGATCGCGTTGTCGGGATCTGTGCCGACCTTGAAGCGGGCGGTGACCATCACCTGGTTGTCGTCGGCCTGGGTGTAGACGTGGTCGACGTCGCTGACGCTCTTGACGATAGCCTCGAGCGGCTTGCCGACCAGCTCGATCGCGTCCGGGGCGCTGAGCCCGTCAGCGCGTACCATGATGTCGACCATCGGCACGCTGATCTGCGGCTCCTCCTCGCGCGGGATCGAGACAACTGCCAGGAGGCCCATGGCGATCGCTGCGATCAGGAACAGGGGTGTGAGCGGCGAGGTGAGGGTGGCCGCGGTCAGCCGGCCGGACAGCCCTAGCTTCATCTTGCTGGACCCGCGGGCGCAGCGGGGGCGACGAGGGTGTCGCCAGCCGCTACGCCCGACAGCACCTCCATCGTGCCAGGGGTCGGCCCAGGGGCGAGTTGGACCGGCGATTCGTCGACGCCGCCCCCGCTCAGCACCCGGACGAAGTCGACGCCGGCGTGGGTGACGACAAAGCGCGCCGGGATCACGATCGCCTGGCGCTGACCGAGCGCGAGCCGCACAGCGATGCGGCGGCCGACCGGCCCGTCCGAAAGGCCGGGCGCATCGAGGTCGGCGACCACCTTGCCGGCGGTCACCGATGGATAGACCTGCACGATCGTCGCGGTGGCGAGCGCGCCGCCCGGCTCGTCGGAGGCTAGCTGCACGCTCTGGCTGACCTTCAATTCGCCGGCGTCGGCCTCCGGCGCTTCGATGCGCAGCACGGCGGGACCGGCGGTCAGAGTGGCGATCGACTGGCCGGGCATGACAACGGAGCCGGCCGGGACGTCGGCGCGCAACACCCTTCCGTCGGCGGGCGCGAGCACGGCGCCCTGTGCGCCCATCTCGGCGCTCGCGCCCCGCTGTGCGACCGCCGCCCCGAGCGCCCCGGCGGCCGAGCGCGCCTGCGCCTCGATCTGGTCGAGTCGCGCCTTCGCATAGACGCCGTGCTCATAGAGATCTCGGGTGCGCGCCAGCTCGGCCTGGGCGTTCACGTTCTGCGCTTGGGCGGCGCCGACCTGGGCGTCGTAGGCGCGGGTCTCCAGCCCGATCCTGGGATCGGAGATGACGGCGATCACCTGGCCGCGGCGGACGACATCGCCCGCCTTGACGTTCAGCCGCACGAGTGTGCCCCCGATCCGGGCGCGGGCCTCGGCCTGGTCGCGTGTGGTGACCGTCGCGGCCATCGGCTTGAACTCCGGCGCTTGCGTCAACCGCACCACCAGGCGCTCGCCGGCCACCGGGGCGGGTGGCGCGGGCGGCTGGGTCGGTGCGCCACAGGCGGCGAGGGCGAGTGCGGCGCAGGCCGCGGCCACGATCCGCCACGCGCGTGGCGTCGCGGCGCCCCCCTCCGGCCCTGCTCGGGACCTCCCCGACATATGTTCTGACTTTCTAAATTAGCAATTGCGCATATGCATATCACTGCATATACAAGTCAAGCCCTGCGACGGAACCCTAATCGAGCGACGCCTTCTCGCCTTGCGATGGGTCAAGGCGCTCGGCGGCCGACGGGTGGAAGTTGCGGAGAGAGAAGAGGAACGCCATGGGCAAGCCGAACATCGTGGTGCTTGGCGCCGGACTGGGCGGCGCGGTGGCCGCGTTCGAGATTCGCGAGGCGGTGGGCCGCGACGCCGACGTGACCGTCATCTCCCAGGGCGACACGTTTCAGTTCGTGCCGTCGAATCCGTGGGTCGCGGTCGGCTGGCGCAAGCGCGACGAGCTTGAGGTGAAGCTTGGTCCTGTGCTGGCCCGCAAAGGCGTGGCGCTCAGCGACTGCGGGGCCAAGCGGATCGTTCCCGCGGAAAACCGCGTCGAGCTGAACGACGGCGAGAGCCTCGTCTACGACTACTTGGTGATCGCCACCGGCCCGGAACTCGCCTTCGACGAGATCGAGGGGCTGGGGCCCTTCGGCGGCCATACCCAGTCGATCTGCCACATCGATCACGCCGAGAAGGCGGCGGCCGCGTTCGAGGCGTTCGCCAAGGCGCCCGGGCCGATCGTGGTCGGCGCGGTGCAGGGCGCCTCGTGCTTCGGCCCGGCCTACGAGTTCGCGATGATTCTCAACGCGGAGCTCCGTAAGCGGAAGATCCGCGACCGCGTGCCGATGACCTTCGTCACCTCCGAGCCCTACATCGGCCACCTCGGGCTCGACGGCGTCGGCGACACCAAGGGTCTGCTCGAAAGCGCGATGCGTGATCGCGACATCAAGTGGATCACCAACGCCAAGATCAGCTCGGTCGAGCCGGGCGTCGTCCATGTCGAGGAAGTCGGCGAGGACGGCCAGACCAAGGCCAAACACGACCTGCCGTTCGCCTACTCAATGCTGCTGCCGGCGTTCAGGGGCGTGCCGGCCGTGCGCGGCATCGACGGCCTGGCCAATCCGCGCGGCTTCATCCTGGTCGACAATCACCAGCGCAACCCGACGTTCAACAACGTCTATGCGCTGGGCGTCTGCGTCGCCATCGCGCCGAGCGGCAAGACGCCGGTGCCGGTGGGGGTGCCCAAGACCGGGTTCATGATCGAGAGCATGGTCACCGCCATCGCCGCGAACCTGCGCCAGGAGCTGGACGGCAAGGCGCCGACCAACGAGGCGACCTGGAACGCGATCTGCCTGGCCGACTTCGGCGACGGCGGCGTCGCCTTCTTCGCCCAGCCGCAGATCCCGCCGCGCAACGTCAACTGGGCCTCGAGCGGCAAGTGGGTGCACACCGCCAAGGCCGCGTTCGAGAAGTACTTCATCGGCAAGATCCGCCACGGCGAGAGCCAGCCTTTCTACGAGAAGGCGGCGCTCGACCTGATGGGCGCGCGCAAGCTGAAGGTCCCGACATGATGCGCCAGTACCTTTGCCCGTCCTGCGGCGGCGTGAACCGCGTACCTGACGACAAGGACGGGCGGCTCGCCAAATGTGGGCGCTGCCACGCCACGCTGTTCGGCGGCACGCCGGTCGAAGTTTCGGCGGCGCAGCTTGAGGCGCACCGGCGCTCGACCAAGGGCGCGGCGCTGCTGCTCGACGTCTGGGCGCCGTGGTGCGGTCCGTGCCGAGCGATGGCCCCGCATTTCGCTGAGGCCGCCCGCTCGCTCGAGCCGGACGTGCGCCTCTTGAAGCTGAACTCCGATGCCCATCCCGAGGCTGCCGCTCAGCTCGGCGTCTCCGGCATTCCGGCGCTGTTCCTGATCGAGGACGGCCGCGTCGTCGCCCGCCATGCCGGCCTGATGACCGGCGCCCAAATCGTCGCCTTCGCCCGCCAGTCCCTGGCCGCGGCGAACGCCAAGGGAGACCACCATGTCCATTGACCGCGCCGTCATGGCGTTCGCTGGCGCGCTGGTGCTGACCAGCCTCGCTCTCGGCTATTTCGTCAGCCCGCTGTGGTTCTGGCTGACAGCCTTCGTCGGCGCCAACCTGCTGCAGGCGTCGTTGACCGGCTTCTGTCCGGCGGCGATGATCTTCAAGTCGCTGGGCATGCGGCCAGGCGAAGCCTTCCGCTGAGATGCAGGCGCGCCGACTTCTGCTGGCCGCGGCGGTCGTCGCGGTCGTCGCCCCCGTGGCCGCGAAGGCGGTGACCCTCGACGAGGCGATCGCCCTCGCGATCAAGCACGCGCCATCGCTGCAGCGCGTCGCGGCCGAGCGTGACGCCGCCAAGGCGCGGCTGGACGAGGCGCGCGCCGGGCGGCTGCCCACCGTCTCGCTGCAGGGCTCGGTCGCAGAGGCGCCGACCGACTTCGGCCACTTCTTCGGTTTTCCGGCCCAGACGCTAACGCCGAGCCTCGCCGCCATCGAGCTGCGCCAGCCGCTGTTCAACGGCGGCCGCGTCGAGGCCGGAATCGCCCAGGCCAAGGCGGGAGAGGCCGGCGCCGGCTTCGCCTATGAGAACGCGAGACTTGGCCTTGTCGCCGCCGTCGCCGAGGCGTTCGAGAGCGTGCGGGTCGCGGGCCAGGCGCTGGCGCTCGAGCGTCGCCAGGTGGACCAACTGGCGCTGGTCGCGCAGCAGGCGGCGCGGCGCTTCCAGGATGGCGAGGTCCCGCGCACCGACCCCGACCAGGCCGACGCGCGGTTGGCCGGCGCAAAGGCCGATCTGGCCCGGGCCGAAGGCGACGTCGCGGTCGCGGCGGCGCGCTACGAGGCGCTGGTCGGCGAAGCGCCGGCCGATCTCGAGGCGCCGGGGGCGTCGCCCGACACGCCGGCCAACGTCAACGACGCGGTCGCGCAGGCCGAGGCCCACAACGCCGGCCTCGCGGCGTCGCAGGCGGCGCTCTCCGGCGCCGAAGACGGCGTGCGTCGCGCCCGGGCCGACCGCGCGCCGACGGTGGATTTCGTCGTCGGCGCCTCGAGCGTCCGCGATCAGTTCTTCCCCGGCTATCGCAGCGACAGCGCCAGCGTCGGCGTCGAGGGCCGCTGGGCGATCTTTACCGGCGGCTTGGTCAACGGACGGATCAACGAAGCGGTGGCCGGCCGGGCGGCGGCGCAGGCCTCGCTCGACCAGGCAAGGGTCGACGTCCAGGAAGCCGCGATAGAGGCCTGGCAGGGGCTCGTCACCGCCCGGGCGGTGGCGACGGCCGCCGCCGCGCAGTCGGCGTCCGCGCACGCCGCCCTGGCCAGCGTGCGCGAGGAGGTCCGGGTCGGCGAGAAACCAACGCTCGACCTGCTCGACGCGGAGCGCGAAGCCCTAATGGCCGACGTTGGCGCGCTCAGAGCCGAGGCCGCCACAGTCGTGGCGTCCTATCGGCTCGAGGCCGCGATCGGGTCCTGATAGAGGTGCATTTGTCACGACCGCTTGCCGGCCAGCGGCCAACTTCCGCTTTCCCCCCATTCTCCCCGTTGGGAACGGCAGGTTTCGGGCAGGTCAATTGACGAGGTGCTGTCCGGAAACCGATGGGCGGGCGGACGTGCGTGGCGCGAGAGCGCCATCCGTCCGAAAACGCCGATAAACGGACAGCTCAATGACTAATGTCAGAGGTGCGTCGACTGATCGGGCTGGGCGTTGTGACAGCCGGCGAGAGCGCCGCGCACAAAGCGGTCTTTCCGACTTTCAACCGCGTGGCGGCCTCCCGTACCGTGAGACCCAACTCGAGTAGCGCCCGGGCGCGTCGGAGCTTTTCGTCGTTCATCGACGGCTTGCGCCCGCCCTTGCGACCCCGACTCGCCGCCGCCGCGATTCCCGCCCTTGTGCGTTCGCGTATCAGATCGCGCTCAAACTGACCGAGCGCGCCGAACACATGGAAGATCAGCCTCCCGCCAGGCGTCGTCGTGTCGATCGCCTCCGTCAGCGACCTTAAGCCAACGCCGCGCGCTTCGAGGGCGGTCACGGTGTCGATGAGGTGGGTCAGCGATCGGCCAAGACGATCGAGCTTCCAGACGACGAGAACGTCCTCATCCCGAACATAGGCGATCGCCGCCGCGAGGCCAGGCCGGTTCGCTTTCGCGCCCGAGGCTCGATCCTCGTAGATGGGTTTGCAGCCAGCCGCCTGGAGTGCGTCCAGCTGCAGAGAGAGATTTTGATCCTGAGTTGAAACCCGCGCATACCCGATCATCGCCATGGTGGCCTCCATCGTCGGAGGCGGAATCGGAATTCGCTCGTGCCCGGCGATCAATCTGAGTGACGGCCGGCGGCCGCCGCCAACACGCACTCCACGCTCTCTTCGACGGTAGGCACTCCCGTGATTTCCACCACTGGACAGGGCAGGTTGTCGATCCAGGCCCGGTGCCGAACATGGCTACGACCTTCAGAGTCCGCGGTGTCGTATCCTCTCGCCCAGTCGACGAACGCCTTGTGGTTCTCGTGCATTCGGCCACCGGGGTCGATGTCGGCGCCGTACCGCCGACGTTCCCGCTCCATGATCCGCTCAAGCCGCACGTCCGGCGGCACAAAGAGGAAGACGACTAGATCGAAGCGGGGGACCAGAACGTCGCCCCAGCCCATCAGCGACCCCGAAAGCACCCAGGAATCTCGAGTGAGTTCCGCCTCCAGGAGGCTCAAACGTTGCTCGACCGGTCGCTTCGTCGTGAACGGAGGATCGGTGGGCAACCAGAAGAAGTCATCGGTGTCGAAGTGCACGCCGTCGATTGCGCGTGCGAGCGCGACACCCAACGTGGTTGTGCCAGAACCGGATGCGCCGACGATGTGAATGCGTGCCACGAGCGCGGCATAGCAAAGTCCGGCCGTTCCAGCCAAGATCGGTGGAGGGCCTATCCGCTAACGGTCGAGGCTGTGTGAGAACTGGGCCTTGCCTGGGGTGAGGTCGGCGCGCGGAGCGATGCGGCTGG
>DATNIH010000195.1:0-3194 GCA_035604515.1 Caulobacteraceae bacterium
GCCCCAGCCGGGCCATGTGTCGGCGCCAATGTTGTAGCTCACGCGCCGCGCCAACGTGACGAACTCGCGCGATCCTTCCGCATCCTGACCCGCGAGCTCCTCCGCACGCGCCAACGCCTCCTTCACGAACAGGCGCGCCGCCGGCAGGTATGAGCTCAGCTCTCGCGCCTCTATCACCGACAGGCGCCTCAAGGTTCGCAGGGCCTGGAAGTCTGGCGCCGTGAGCGGCGCGAGCACAGCGTTCTCCATCGCTGGTCCCTCTCGCTGGCTGGTTGTAACCGCACCTTCAAGTTAGCGCGCCGCATGACCGCTCGCCTAGGGCGCCGTTCCCGGTCGGAGGGCGCGCACTGCGGCCCGGAGCAGTGCGACGGTCTCGGCCGAGGCGTCGCTGTCCTTGGGCGCGCGCCACGCGCTCTGGATCGCAACGACCACCTGCTCGCCCGGATTGATGTAGATGAACTGGCCATAGGCGCCGAGCGCCGCAAAGACGCCGGCGTGGACGCCCGGCACGGGCGGCGTCGCCCACCAGTGGTAGCCGTATCCGCCGGGGTCGCCTGGCGCCAGCCGGCCGAAGTCGGTCGCCGCGCAATCGGGTCGTCCGGCGAGGTCGCGCCAGCCGGGCGGCAGGACCTGTCGGCCGTCGAACGCTTGGCCGTCCTCCAGCATGAGCAGGCCGAAGCGGCCCACGTCGCGCAGACGGGCGCTGACGCCGAGCCCGCCCATCTCGAGCCCGCCCTCGGATTCGAGTTGCCAGTGGCCGTCGGCCTCCATGCCGGCCGGCGCCCAGACCCGTTCGGCGAAGTATTCGGCCAAGGGTCGGCCCACGGCGGCCGCGACCACCGCGCCCAGCACGCCGCTCTCGCCGGTCGAGTAGTTGAAGACGGCGCCCTGCGGGTGGGCGCGCGGCAGTTTGCACATCAGATCCAGGACGGCGCCGGGCCGCCGGCTGACCATGGCCCGGCCCAGGCGATGGACCTCGGAGCGCCCATCGGCGTCGTCGTCCTCGCGCCAGGCTACGCCCGAGCACATTCTGAGGACATTACGGATCGTGACGCCCTCGTAGGCCGAGCCGCGCAGCCGCGGCACGTAGGCCTCGCAGGGATCGTCCAGACTGCTGATCGCGCCATCATGCAGCGCGGCGCCCGTGAGCGTCGCGGTCATCGACTTCGCGGTCGAGAAGCTGGTCCAGCGGCTTTCCGGGCCGTTCCCCATGCCGTAGCGCTCCAGCGCGATCTCGCCGTGTTTCAGGATCAGCAACCCGGCCGTGCGGCGGCGGGCCATGAAGTCATCGACGCCGAGGCGGACGCCGCCCAACTCATAGGTCAGGTCCGCGAGCGAACGGCCGTGCGGCGGGAGCGGCCGCACCGCGTCCCCGCGCCGGATGGCGCGCACCGACCAGACCTGGTCCTGGTTGCGGAAGGTCGCCGCCTGGTTCTCGGGTGTCGTGTCGGTGATGTCCGGAGCCGCCCGCTCCGGCTCGGCGACGCCGTTGTTCAATCCCGCCATGCAACCCTCCTCCCATGAGACGGCGCGCCGTATCGACCCGGGATGGCGGCGCTTGCAAAGCAAGTTAAGTTGGCTTGTAGGGGCCTGGTCGCACTGGCATGGTCACGCCTGATGCAATCCCGAAATCACACCGCAAGCGTTCGCGCATGTTCGCTTAGGGTCGGAACCCGTCATCAGCGGTCAGCCAGAAACGCGACTCTGTTCTGGGGAGTGCCTGCGCGGACCCGCGCAACCGACGACACGAGCCTCGGCGCCCCGTAGTATCCATGGACCAACTCAGACGGCGGGGTCCTGATGTCACTCTCTGATCTTGCGTCCATCGGCAGCTTCGTCAGCGGCATCGCCGTGTTGATCTCGCTCGTCTACCTTGCGCTGCAGGTCCGCCAGGCGGAGAAGAACCAGCAGTCTTTGATGCAGCAGAGCCGCTCGGACCGGGCCAGCGACAGGTATCTCAGGACCGCGGACCCGCTCATCGCTGCGACCTATCTTAAAGGACTTGCTGGCGAGAACCTTACCGAGATCGAGCTCTTCCAGTTCAACAACATCTTCCGATCGCAAATGGTGGGCCGGCAGGACACCTTCCTGCAGCACCGGCAGGGCTTCGCGCTCGCCAGCGATCTTGATAGCCTTCGGCGCAGGAACCAAGATCTGATGAGCTACCCCGGCGCGCGCGCCATGTGGCTCAACGTTCGGCACATTTACTCACCTGGGTTCCAGACCTTCATCGACGAGGTCGTGCAGGGTGCGCCCGGTTCGCGCGCGGGCGACGATCCCGAGCTCTGGAAGGCGGCGCTCGCAAAGGTGCGCGGCGCCAGCGACTGACCGACAGGCTACCCAAGACTGCGGGCAGGCAAGGTCGCGAACGACGACCGTTTTGGGTCGAAGCCTGTCCTCGGCTTCCCGCACGAAAGCGGACCTTGGATAGGAGTCTCTCTTCGCCACCCGGTGTCGTGCGCTGCGAACCCCCAACCCCTCAAGCGGGAGGCGCCTTATAGTCCCGCAGCCACTCGCAGAACGCCTTCACCCCGTCGCCCAGCGGCGTCGACGGCCGATACCCGGTCAGCGCCTGCAGCAGTTCCGCGCCGGCGAAGGTCAGGGGGACGTCGCCGGCCTGCATCGCCATCTGGCGGCGCTCGGCGGTCTTGCCCAGCGAGGTCTCGATCGCCGCGATCAGGTCGGTGAGGCGCACCGGTTCGCCGCGGCCGATGTTGACTACCCGCCAGGGCGCCACCGGGCTCAGCGAATCCATCGGCCCCACCGGCGCGCCCTTTGCCGGCGCCAGCGGGATCAGCCGCACGATCGCCTCGACCAAGTCTTCGACGTAGGTGAAGTCGCGCCAGATCTCCTCGCCGTAGATCTCGATCGGCGCGCCGGCGTCGATTGCCTCGGCGAAGCGCCAGGGCGCCATGTCGGGCCGGCCCCAGGGGCCGTAGACGGTGAAGAACCGCACGCCCGTGACCGGCAACCGGTAGAGGTGCGCGTAGCAATGCGCCATCAGCTCGTCTGCCTTCTTGGTCGCCGCGTAGAGCGACTGGGGCGTGTCGACGCGATCGCCTTCGGAGAACGGCAGCTTGGTGTTGCCGGCATAGACCGAGGAGGAGCTGGCGAAGACGAGATGCCGGAGCTTGGCGATGCGCCGGCACGCCTCAAGCACCTCGAGCTGGCCGGCGATGTTGGCGCTGATGTAG
>DATNIH010000196.1:0-7392 GCA_035604515.1 Caulobacteraceae bacterium
TTGGCCCAGGCCTTGGCCTCGGCCACCTCCGCCCCCACCCGGTCCGAGAAGACCAGAATGCGCTCCTCGGCGATCGCGACTTCCATGGCCGCAGATTGGCGCAAAACCGGCCGCCGCGCACCCCTCCCACTTGAGGGGTTACAGGATATACCGCGACAGGTCGGCGTTCTTGGCCAGCTCGCCGACGCGGTCGCGGACATAGTCGCCGTCGATCACCAGAGTTTCGCCGGCGCGGTCGGAGGCGGTGAAGCTGATCTCCTCGACCACCTTTTCCAGAACCGTCTGCAGCCGCCGCGCGCCGATGTTCTCCACCGCGCCGTTCACCGCCACCGCCGCGTCGGCCAGGGCGTCGATGGCCTCGTCGGTGAACGTCAGGGTGATATTCTCGGTCGCGAGCAGCGCCTGCTGCTGGCGGATCAGGTTGGCCTCGGGCTCGGTGAGGATGCGGCGCATGTCGTCGCGGCTCAGCGCCTTGAGCTCCACCCGGATCGGCAGCCGGCCTTGCAGCTCGGGCAGCAGGTCCGACGGCTTGGCGATGTGGAAGGCGCCCGAGGCGATGAACAGGATGTGGTCGGTCTTCACCGGCCCGTGTTTGGTCGAGACCGTAGTGCCCTCGATCAGCGGCAGCAGGTCGCGCTGCACGCCCTCTCGGGAGACATCGGCGCCGGCGCGGTCCTGGCGCGAGGCCACCTTGTCGATCTCGTCGATGAAGACGATGCCGGCGTTCTCGGCGAGCGACACCGCCTCCAGCGCGGCCGCCTCCTGGTCGACCAGCTTGTCGCTCTCCTCGGCGATCAGCGGGGCCCAGGCGCCGGCGACGGTGGTGCGGTGGGCCTTGGTGCGCTGGCCGAACGCCTTGCCCATCATCTCGGAGAGATTGAGCACCCCCATCGAGGCGCCAGGCTGGCCGGGGATGTCGAAGCCCTGGAACGGCGAGGCGGCGTCCGCCAGCGTCAGCTCGACCTCCTTGTCGTCGAGCTCCCCGGCCCGCAGCTTCTTTCGGAACGCATCGCGGGTAGGCGGACCGGCGCCTGGGCCGACCAGCGCATCGAGGATGCGTTCCTCCGCGGCCGCTTCGGCCTTCGCTTTCACCCCGGCGCGGCGGCGATCGCGGATCATGCCGATGGCGATCTCGACCAGGTCGCGCACGATCTGGTCGACGTCGCGGCCGACGTAGCCGACCTCGGTGAACTTGGTCGCCTCGACCTTCAGGAACGGCGCCTGGGCCAGCCGCGCCAGCCGCCGGGCGATCTCGGTCTTGCCGACGCCGGTGGGCCCGATCATCAGGATGTTCTTCGGGGTGATCTCGTCGCGCAGCGCCTCAGGCACGCGGCGGCGGCGCCAGCGGTTGCGCAAAGCCACGGCGACGGCGCGCTTGGCCTCGGCGTGCCCGACTACGAAGCGGTCGAGCTCGGAAACGATCTCGCGGGGGGAAAACTCGCTCATTGGAAAGGGGCGCCACGGAAAACACGGAAAGCACCGACCGTGCGCCCGATCCCCGCCATGTCATCCCGGACGGCGCGCAGCGGCGATCCGGGATCTGCTTTGAACGGGCACGGCAAGTAGGTCCCGGACGAGTCCGCTGCGCGGCTCTCCGGGATGACACGGATGGAGGAGGACGAACCCGTCCGTGCTTTCGGTGTTTTCCGTGGCTCCCTTTCAATCGCCCTCACAGCACTTCCACCACGAGCTCGCGGTTGGTGTAGACGCAGATGTCGGCGGCGATGCCCATGGCGCGGCGGGCGATGTCCTCGGCGGCGTAGTCGGTATCCAGCAGCGCGGTGGCGGCCGCGAGAGCGTAGTTGCCGCCCGAGCCGATGGCGGCGACGCCCTTGTCCGGCTCCAGCACGTCGCCGACGCCGGTGACGGTGAAGATCGCGCTCTTGTCGGCGACCAGCAGCATCGCCTCGAGCCGGCGCAGGTAGCGATCGGTGCGCCAGTCCTTGGCCAGGTCGACGCAGGCGCGGGCGAGCTGCTCCGGGTACTGCTCCAGCTTGGCCTCGAGCCGCTCGATCAGGGTGAAGGCGTCGGCGGTGGCGCCGGCGAAGCCGGCCAGCACGCGGCCGTCGGCCAGCCGGCGCACCTTCTTGGCGGCGCTCTTGACGATGGTCTGGCCCATGGACACCTGCCCATCGCCGGCGACGACGGTCGATCCGCCCTTGCGCACGGCGAGAATGGTGGTCCCATGCCAGTCAGGGAAATTCAGCATGGCCGCGATGTGGCCGCGCGCCGAGCCGGGGTCAAGCCAAGGGAGCAAATGAGTTTTTCCGACGAAGAGGTCGAGCGCTACGCCCGCCACCTGGTGCTGCGGGAGATCGGCGGGCCGGGGCAGCAGCGGCTGAAGGCGGCGCGGGTGCTGATCGTCGGCGCTGGCGGCCTCGGCGCGCCGGCCGCGCTCTATCTGGCCGCGGCGGGTGTGGGCGAGTTGGCGATGGTCGATCCGGACACCGTGGCGCTCTCCAACCTGCAGCGGCAGGTGCTCTACACGAGCGCCGACGAGGGCGAGGTCAAGGTGGAGGCGGCCGCCGAGCGGCTGGCGGCGTTGAACGCCAACGTGCGGGTGACGCCGATCGCCGATCGGCTGACCGAGGCCAACGCCCGCGCCCTGATCGGCGGCTTCGACCTGGTGCTCGACGGCACCGATGATTTCGCCACCCGTTTCGCTGTCAACGCCGCCTGCGTGGCCGAAGGAGTGACGCTGGTTTCCGGCGCGATCGGGCGCTGGACCGGCCAGATCGGCGTCTTCGCCGGCTGCCCCTGCTACCGCTGCCTGGTCCCCGAGATCCCGCCCGACGCCGAGACCTGCGCGGCCGTCGGCGTTGTCGGCGCGCTCGCCGGCGTGATCGGATCAATGATGGCGTTGGAGGCAGTGAAGCTGATCGCCGTCGCCGGCGCGCCGCTGACCGGCCGCCTGCTGATCTATGACGCGCTGGCGGCCGAAACGCGCACGGTCAGGATCGGCGCCGATCCACAGTGTCCGGTGTGCGGGCGCCCTTAGCGGACGCGGCTTTGCGGCCGCCCGCCCCGGGGGTAAACCGCCGGCGGGAGCCCCACGCATGATCCTGCGCATCGTCTTACCGCTCGCGCTGCTCGCGGCGTTCTCGCTGCAGGCCGGGTCGGCCCGGGCCAGCGGCGATTTCACCTGCACGCCGGCCTGGAAGCTCGACAAGACGATCTACAGCGATTGCGACAACCTGCCGTTCCTCAGTCCTGGCAACGACAGCCGGGTCAATCTGGCGCTCCTGCTGGTCGATGCCGGACAGGCGCAGCTCGGACCGCCGCCCCAGACCGATCCGCCCCAGACCGAACTGCCGACAACGCCGATCAGCGACAGCGCCGGGCCCTTCACGCTCGAAGCGTTCTCCGCCCTGATCGGCCCCAGGGCGCCCGGGGCGCTGAAGGACGCGGACTCGAGTCCCGACTACGCCAGCGGCGAAGGCAGCCGCTGCCGCAGCCTTGCCGACGGCGCGGCGGCGTTTGCGGCGGCCCTCGGCGCAAGCGCTGTGCCCGAGGCCGAGGGCGCCATCCTGACTGGTGCGCGCAATGCGCTGTCGCCGGACTGCAATGCCGCCACGCCGTCGGCCGCTTATGCGCCGCCGCAAGGCGTTCGCTCGCCGCTCGGTCGTCAGTTCGCCCGCTATCTGGCAGGAACGGCGGAATTCTACGGCGGCGACTACGACGACGCCGGCAAGGACTTCGCCGCCGCGGCCGCCAGCCCGCAGCCGTGGCTGAAGGAGACGGCGACCTACATGCTGGGGCGCGTCGCGCTCAACCAGGCCCAGTGGGACGCGTTCGACGAATACGGCCTGCTCAGCCCCGATAAGGTCGACGCAGCGGCGCTGAAGGAGGCGGACGCAGCGTTCCAGGCCTATCTTGCCGCCTATCCCGCCGGTCAGTATGCCGCCTCGGCGCGGGGACTGCTGCGCCGAGTCGCCTGGCTGGGCGGCCAGCCGCAGAAGTTGGCGGCCGCCTACGCCTGGTCGTTCGCTCATGCCGGTCCGGCCGAGCGCAACGTCGCCATCGCCGATCTGGTGCTCGAAGCCGACGACAAGCTGCTGACCAAGGCGGCGGCCGCCGATATTTCCGAGCCGACGCTGCTGGCGACCCGCGACCTGATGGTCATGCGCCACGATCCGGCGGACCCCAAACCCAATCCGTCGCTGATCAAGTTCGAGGATCTGCTGGCCCAGCGGCCGGCGTTCGCGGGCCGTCCGGACCTGTTCGAATACCTGCTAGCGGCGCACCGCTTCTATGTCGAAGCCGACCCGGCTGGCGCCCTAAGCCACCTGGGAGTGGCGCCGCCGGCGGGGCCGATGACCGATCTGGGGTTCAGCCAGCTGGTGCTGCGGGGCCTGGCGCTGGAGGCGCAGAAGAACTTCGCCGGCGCCCGCTTGCTCTGGCGGCAGATGATCCCGCTGGCGCGGCCGGCGTTCCAGCGGCCGATGCTCGACCTGGCCCTGGCGATGAATCAGGAGCGCGACGGACGCCTGGCGCAGGTGTTCGCGGCCGCCTCGCCGGTGCGCGATCCGCAGGTGCGCGAAACTCTGCTTCGCAACGACGCCGGCCCGGCGCTGCTGGCGCAGCAGGTCAAGGCCGAGACCGCGCCCGGCCGCGAGCGGCGCACCGCGCGCTACGTGCTGCTCTACAAGGATGTGATGCGCGGGCGATACGGCGCCTTCGCGTCGGATGCGGCGCTGGCCGTCCCGAAAGCCGAAGCGCCGCCTAATCCGGACGATCCCGAGCCCGATCCCAAGCTGTTCGAGTGGTCCGGCCACGCGGAAGGCTATCTCTGCGAGGACTTGCGCAAGCTGGTGAAGGCGCTGGCCGGCGCACCCCGGAGCTCGCACAACCTGCTCTGCCTCGGCGACTTCGCGCGGTTGAACGGGCTGGACGGCAATGCGCTCAACGCCAGCGCCCCGGCCGACGAGCTGGGCGGCGCGCCGACCCAGTTTCCGGGCCAGACGTTCGGGCGCCTCGACGCCTACAAGCTGATCATCGCAGACCCCAAGGCGCCGGCGAACGACCGCGCTTACGCGCTCTATCGGGCGATCAACTGCTTCGGCCCGAGTGGCTACAACCGATGCGACGGCAAGGACGCGCCCCAAAGCGAACGGGCGCGCTGGTTCCACACCCTGAAGAGCGACTACCCCAAGTCCGAATGGGCCAGCGCGTTGAAGTACTATTGGTAGGCGCGCGGGACCTCGCGCGCCTCGCCATCGTGCTCGGATTGGCGCTGTGCCCGCCCGCCGTGGCCGGGACGGTGCGGGCGGCGGACTACGACGCGTTCTGGCTCTGGGCCGGGGTCAGGCCGCAACCGGCGCTCGCGACGGCGCAAACGCTTTACATCCTCCAGGGGCAGGTCGCAGCGCCCGATGGTGCGGACGGGGAAGGCCGACTGATCGCCCAAGGCGGGGCGATCCCGCACCTGCGCGGCGGTCGCATATGGCTCGACTACCGCGCTCACACGCTGCGATGGGCGCCGGCGGTCCTGGGCGAGATCCTGGCCCGGCTGCGGCGCTGGCGCGCCGCGGGCAATCCGGTGGTCGGGCTGCAAATCGACTTCGACGCCCGCACCCGGCGGCTGGGCGAATACGCGCGGTTTCTGGCCGACCTGCGCTCGCGTCTACCGGCCGATTGCCGGCTCAGCATCACCGGCTTGCTCGACTGGAGCAGCCAGGGCGATAGCGCCGCCCTCGACGCGCTGGTCGGCGTGGTGGACGAGGTGGTGCTGCAGACCTACCAAGGCCGCCGCACCATAGCGAGCTACCAGGCCTACATGGCCAGTCTCGATCGCATGACCATCCCGTTCAGGATCGGACTGGCGGAGGGCGGCGACTGGAGCGCGCCGCCGGGTCTTGCCGCCAACCCGTGGTTCCGCGGCTATGTCGTGTTCCTCAGCAATCCGGCGGCTGGCGACGCCGGTCGCTGACCCGTTTTCGCCTTCCGCGGGATGGCCTATGGGGATGAGGCTGATCCCGGCTGCCAGGAACTCCCATGAGCGCCACTGACCTCACCCAGGCCACCGCCGCCGAGCTTGCGGCCCTCTACCGGTCGGGAGACGCCTCCCCGGTCGAGGCGATGACCGCGATCCTCGCCCGCGCAGAGGTGGTCAACCCGCGCATCAACGCACTGACCCTCATCGATAGCGAACCGGCGCTGGCGGCGGCGCGGTTGTCGGAGGCGCGCTGGCGGCTGGATGCGCCGCTGTCGCCGCTGGACGGGGTTCCGGTCTCGATCAAGGAGCTGGTGCGCACCCGAGGCTGGCCGCACACCATGGCGAGCCGGCTGACCGACAAGGCCCCGGCCACGGAAGACGCGCCGGCCGTGGCCCGCCTGCGCGAGGCCGGCGCGGTGGTTTACGCCCAGAACACCAGCCCGGAATATGGCTTCAAGGGCGTGACCGATTCCCCGCTGCACGGGATCACCCGCAACCCGTGGAACCTGGAGAAGACGCCGGGCGGATCGTCCGGCGGGTCGGGCGCGGCCGTGGCCGCGGGGCTGGGGCCGCTGGCGGTGGGCACCGACGGCGGCGGCTCGGTGCGCATCCCGTCGGCTTTCTGCAGTCTGGTTGGGCTGAAGGCGACCTACGGCCGAATTCCAGCCTGGCCGCCGTCCATGCACGGCGACCTCGCCAACACCGGGCCGATGACGCGCACCACCCTCGACTGCGCGTTGATGCTGAACCAGATGTCGCGCCCCGATGCGCGCGATCCTTTCCCAGCCCAACCGGAGGACAAGGACTACACCGTCGGGCTGGACCGTGGCGTCAGGGGCCGGAAGATCGGCCTGGTCATGAGGTTCGGTGACGTCTTCCTCGATCCCGAGATCGAGGCCGGGGTCACCGCCGCTGCGAAGACCTTCGAGCGGCTTGGCGCGGTGGTCGAGCCGATCGCCGCGCCGCCGCAGAGCGCCGGCGCTAGCAACGTCTTTGTCGTGCACTGGTTCTCCGCCCTGCAAAGGCTGCTGCAGCTCTATCCGGCCGAGAAGCATGACCAGTTCGACCCGCAGTTGCTGCAGAACGCCCGCGTCGGCGAGCAGTACACGGTGCAGACCCTGGTCGACGCCATGGTCGCGCGCCGGGAACTGTCGACGGCCTGGAACCTGCTGTTCACCAACTACGACCTGGTGATCTCGCCGACCCTGAACGTGCTCCCGTTCCCGGTTGGCCAGCCGTTCCCCGCCGGACCCGACGGCAGTCCGAACTTCGCCTGGTCGAACACCGCGCTGTTCAACCTGACCCGGCACCCGGCGATCACCACGCCGCTTGGCCTCGGCGCGTCAGGTCTGCCCGCCGGCCTGCAGATCGTCGCCGCCCACTACCGCGACGACCTGGTGCTGCAGGCCTCCGCCGCCCTCGAAGCGGCCCAGGGACGCACTTTTCCCGTTCTGCCG
>DATNIH010000197.1:0-24977 GCA_035604515.1 Caulobacteraceae bacterium
CCCGACATACCGCGCCCTGGGTCGGATCACCGCGCCCGTCGTGATCTGCTCAATGGCGTGCGCCAGCCAGCCTGCGGTGCGGGCCAGGGCGAAGAGGGCGAGCGGCGCCTCGGCGGGCAGACCGAGCGACTGGCGCAGCGCGGCGAGAGCGAAGTCGACGTTGGCGCGATGGCCGGTAGCCGCCTCGATGTCATGCCGCAATGCGACCAGCGCCCGCGGAACCTCGATCGCGCCCAGCAGCGCCGCGGCCCGGGGATCGCCGTCGGGATAGAGCGCATGGCCGAAGCCGGGGGGCGGCTCGCCGCTGCGCAGCGCCTTGCGCCAGCCGACCCGCGCAGCTTCGGCTGCGAACGCCTCGACCCGCGCCGCCATGCCGCCGTGCCTGGGCCCTGACAGGGCGCAGAGGCCGGCGAGCACCGCGGCGGCTAGCGAGGCGCCAGTCGAGGCGGTGACCCGCGCGGCGAAGGTCGAGGCGTTGAGCTCGTGGTCGGCCAGCAGCACCAGGGCGCGGCGAATCGCGTCCCACTGGTCGCGCGGCGCCCGCCAGGCCCGGGCGAGCCGCTCGTGGATCGCGCCCGCCTCTTCCTCGCGCTGCACGTGGCCTTCGGGGCCCGCGACGGCGGCGGCCATCAGGTCGAGCAGGCGCGCCGCCTCGCTGGCGAGGTCGGCGGCGTTGCGGCCCTGGGCCGGCGGGTCGGCGGCGGCGCGCAGGGCGAAAGCGGCGAAAGCGCGCGACTGCGCGGTCGGCCCCGCCGGCGCGGTCTGGCCCTCGTCCGGCGGCAGACCGAGGCCGCCGCGCAGCAGCCGCGCGACCTCCTCCAGCGTCGCCGTGTCCGAGAGCCGCGCCGCGTCCTGGCCGCGGTAATAGAGCCGTCCGTACCGCACCGTGGTGATGGCCGAGGCCAGCACCGGTTCGCCCCAGGCGATCGCGGCGACGGCGACGTCGGCGGCCTTGCGGCCGCGCGCCTTGCGCTCGGTGAGCGCCGCTACGTCGCTCGCCCGATAGCGGCTGCGGCGCGGTTCGGTCGGATCCGGCTCGGCCCGCACCCGACCGCGGCTGACATAGGCGTAGAGCGTCTGCGGCCGCACCCGCAGGCGGGTCAGGGCTTCCTCGGTGCTGAGCCAATCGGACATAGATTGATTCTATTGATCAAGATTGACGCTTCTGACTCAAGGTCTCATGGCGATTGTGGCTGATCAAGGAGAATTACATTGATCGATGGCATTGACGGGCTTGAGAACATCGTCGCCGCCGAGACCGTGCTCTCGGAGGTCGACGGCCAGGCCGGCCGCCTGGTGATCCGCGGCCACGCGGTGGAGCAACTTGCCGGCCACGCGACCTACGAGGAGACCGCGCGCCTGCTGCTGAACGGCTTCTTCCAGGACCTGCCCGCCGACCTCGCGCCTGCGATCGGCGCCGCGCGCGCCGAGGTATTCGCCCACGTCGCGGCGCTGGACGCCACGCTGCTGGCGCTGACGCCGATGGAGGCGATGCGCGCGCTCACCGCCCGCCTCGCCGACGGCGACGACCTGGCGACCGCCCTGCGCCTGATCGCGGCCCCGGCCGTGTTCACCGCTGCGGTCGTGCGCCGCCAGGCCGGCGCCGAGCCGCTGACGCCCGACCCGATGCTGTCGCACGCCGCCGACATCCTGCGCATGCTGCGCGGCGCGCCAGCGCCCGCCGCTGAGGTGAAGGCGTTCGAAACCTACCTCGTCACCGTGATCGACCACGGCCTCAACGCCTCGACCTTCACCGCCCGGGTGATCGCCTCGACCCATGCCGGTCTGGCCAGCGCGGTGCTTGGCGGGATCAGCGCCCTCAAAGGACCGCTGCACGGCGGCGCCCCGGGGCCGGTGATCGAGATGCTGGACGGCATCGGCACGCCTGGTCGGGCCAGGGCCTGGATCGAGGAGGCGCTCGACCGCGGCGACCGGCTGATGGGCTTCGGCCATCGGGTCTACAAGGTGCGCGACCCCAGGGCCGATGCGCTGAAGCGCGCGGTGCGGATCCTGGCCGAGCGCTCCAACGTGCTGCCGGGCCGGCTGGCGTTCGCCGAGGCGGTGGAGGAGGCGGCGCTGGCGATCCTGAAAGACCGCAAGCCCAACCGCTCGCTGCAGACCAACGTCGAGTTCTACACGGCGCTCTTGCTGGAGGCGCTGGCCTTCCCGCCGTCGGCCTTCACCTGCGTGTTCGCGATCGGCCGCGTCACCGGCTGGATCGCCCACGCCCGCGAACAGGTCGCCGGCGGCCGGCTGATCCGGCCACAGTCTCGCTACGTTGGTCCGAGGCCAAAGGCGGCGGCGTGATTGCCTGACGCGGCCGAAGGCGAAAAGGCTTAACGCAGAGGTCGCAGAGGAGGCGCGGAGTTCGCAGAGGAACCTGTGCTCTTCTCCGCGTTCTCTGCGTCTCTGCGGCCTCCGCGTTAAATCTTGAGTGCGCCTGCGGCGCGCTCGATGCGGGAGGACACGCTGACGTGCTGACGCTGTATTTCGCGCCGGGGTCCAGTTCGATGGCGCCGCATATCGCGCGACACGAGGTGGGGGCGCCGTTCGAGGCGGTCCCGGTGTCGTTCCACAATAACGAGACGCGCTCGGCCGAGTTCCTGGCGGTGAATCCCGAGGGCAACGCCCGGCGGTAATCCGGACCATCGCGGCCGAGGAAGCGGTCGGCTACGAGTTGCCGGCCTAGCCGCCAGCCTTCTCGCCGGCGCTGCGCTCGCGCACGTGCAGCGCGTCCGCCAGCCGCATCTTCGCCGAGCCGGGGCGCAAGGGCTGTTGTTGGCTCGCGTGCGGGGCCCAGCCGGTCAGGGTCAGGATCTCGAAGGTGGCGACAAGGCGCCCGTCCGGTTCGGCGAACTTGTCGGCGTAGACCTCGGCGGCGCGGGTGAGCACGGGGCGCCGCAGCGGGCGGCCGGCGCCTTCGACCAGGGTGCTGGTCTCGCCCATCGCGCGTAGGTCGGCCATCAGCGCGAAGATGTGGTCGTAGCGCACCGTGACGCGGTCGACGTCGGCGACGGGCAGCGCGAAGCCTGCCCGCTGCAGCAGCCCGGCCGCGTCGTAAGCATCGGCGAACGGCGAGACGCGCGGACCCGAGCCGCCGAGCAGCTCCAGCTCGGCGGTCATCAGCGCCGCGCGCAGCTCGATCAGCGTCGCGCCACCCAGGATCGCGCCCAGGAATAGGCCGTCGGGCTTAAGCGTCTCGCGGATCTGGATCAGGGCGCCGACGAAGTCGTTGGTCCAGTGCAGGGCCAGCGACGAGACCACCAGGTCGAGGCTCTCGGGGGCGAACGGCAGCCGCTCCTCGTCGGCGACCAGCCGCGGGCCAGCACGGCCGGCCAGCATGGCTTCGGAGAGGTCGGTCTGCACCAGCACGCCGACTTTGCCGGCCGCGTCGCTCGCGACGAGCGCCGCGGCGAAGGCGCCGTCGCGCGATCCCAGGTCGACCGCCACCGGGAAGTCGCGCTTCACCACCTCCAGCCGCTGGACGAGGTCCTCCGCCGCGCGGCGCTTGAGGAAGCTGGCGGCCGCGTAGCGGCGGGCGGCGCGATCGAGGCGGCGCCGGTGCAGGTCGCGGTCAAACAGGCGCGGCGGTCCACTCATGGGTCGGCCAAGAGCTACTCCGAGCGCGTGGCTTGTGCCAAGCTTCGCCGATGGACTGGCGCGTGGAAGCGGCGGGCGAGGCGATGGCGGGCGCGGCGATGCGCGCCGGGAGCCTGCTGCGCGCCGCCGTCGACGTGGTGATGCCGCCGCAGGCGCTCGATGCCGGACGCCGGCCAGGTCCGGTGCAATCGCCGGGCCTCAGCGCCGCCGCCTGGGCCAAGCTCAGCTTCATCGAGGCGCCGGTCTGCGACGGCTGCGGTGCGCCGCAGGCCTATGACGCTGGCGACGATGCTCGCTGCGCCGCCTGCCTTGCTCGTCGCCGAGCGTTCGACCGGGTGCGGGCCGCAGTCAGCTACGACGACGCCTCGCGCGACCTGATCCTGAAGCTGAAGCGCGCCGACCGCACCGACCTGGCCGGCCTGTTCGCGCTGTGGCTATCGCGGGCCGCTCGCGACCTGATCGAGGACGCCGACGCGGTGATCCCGGTGCCGCTGCATCCGATGCGGCTGATCACGCGCCGCTTCAATCAGGCCGCCGAGATCGCCCGGCCGCTAGCCCGCCGCGCGGGGGTGACCTACCTGCCTGGCGTGTTGATCCGCCGGCGCGATACGCCAAGCCAGGGTGGCCGCTCCGCCTCGGGCCGCAGGCGCAACATGCAGGCCGCCTTCGCCGTGCCGCCGCGGGCGTGGTCCAAGGTGGCGGGCCGGCGCATCCTGCTGGTCGACGATGTGCTGACCACCGGCGCCACGGCCGAAGCCTGCGCCCGGGTGCTCAAGGCGGCGGGCGCCCGCGCGGTGCACGTTGCGGCGGTGGCGCGCGTGCAAGAGCGCGAGGCTCAGCCTATATGACGGTCCAGTCACAGGAGCAGCGCCAGGGACCATGGCCGACGTCGTCATCTACACCCGCCCGTTCTGCGGCTACTGCGCCCGCGCGATCTCGCTGCTGGGCCAGAAGGGCGTCGCGTTCACCGAGATCGAGGCTGGCATGGACCCGGACAAGCGCCGCGAGATGATTCAGCGCTCCGGCCGCAACACCTTTCCGCAGATCTTCATCGACGGGCAGCACATCGGCGGCTGCGACGAGATGATGGCGCTGGAGCGCGCCGGCAAGCTCGACCCGCTGCTGCACGCCGCCTGATATGCTGAAAGTCGGCCTTATCCAGATGCGTACGCCGGCCGACCAAGGCGCTGCTCTGGCGCAGGCCGAGCCGCTGGTGCGCGAGGCGGCAGCCAACGGCGCGGCGCTGATCGCGACGCCGGAAGGGACCAACATATTGCAGCGCCACCGCGCGGCGCTGTTCGACCAGATCGCCTCGGCCGAGGACGACGTGGCGGTGATCGGCCTGCGCCGGCTGGCCGAGGAGCTGGGCGTCTGGCTGCTGATCGGCTCGGCGCTGGTGCGGCGCGAGGACGGCCAGTGCGCCAACCGCGCCATCCTGGTGCGGCCGGACGGGAGCGTCGCGGCGACCTACGACAAGCTGCACATGTTCGACGTCGACCTGCCGACCGGCGAGCGCATCCGCGAGTCGGCCAGCTACACACCGGGTGACCGCGCAGTGGTGGCCGATGCCGCCGGCGCGTTGCTCGGGCTCACCATCTGCTACGACCTGCGCTTCCCGGCGCTGCACAACGCGCTGGCGAAGGCCGGGGCGCAGGTGCTGACCGTGCCGTCGGCGTTCACCCGTCCCACCGGCGAGGCGCACTGGGAGGTGCTGCTGCGCGCGCGGGCGATCGAGACCGGCGCCTTCGTGATCGCCCCGGCCCAGGGCGGCACGCACGAGGACGGCCGCGCCACCTGGGGCCACTCGATGGCGGTGGCGCCCTGGGGCGAGGTGATCGCGCTGGCCGACCATGACGAACCCTGCGTCCTTATGGCCGAGCTCGACCTGGACGCGGTCGCCAAGGCGCGCGGCGCCATCCCGGCCCTGCGCAACGAGCGGGCGTTCGCCGGCCCATGATCCGCTACGCGCTCGCCTGCGACCAGGAGCACGAGTTCGAAGGTTGGTTCGCCGCCTCGGCCGACTTCGAGACGCAATCCGCCCGCGGGCTGATCGAATGCCCAGTCTGCGCCTCCCGTATCGTCCGCAAGCAGATCATGGCTCCGGCGGTCGCCGGCGCGAAGAAACGCGGGGCGCCGGCCGGCGCCGAATCCGCCAAACGGGCGGTGATGATGGAGGCGATGGCCCGCGTGCGCGCCCACGTCGAAGACACCTTCGACTACGTCGGCGACACCTTCGCCCGCGAAGCCCGGGCGATCCACGAGGGCAAGTCGGAGGACCGCGGCATCTATGGCGAGGCGACCGCGGCCGAGGTGAAGGGCCTGGTCGAGGACGGCGTGCCGGTGGCGACGTTGCCGCCCGAACCGCCGAAGAAAAGCGACGTGAACTGAGGCCGACGGCCGCTAGTTGAACACCGCCTCGTAGATGATGCCCTGCGGCTCGCGGGCGACCGGCACGATGAAGATGTCGAGCTTGCCCATGCCGTCGTGCTCAAGCGGATAGATCCGCTGTGGCAGCACCACCTGCGAGCCGCTGCGGAAATAGAGCGAAAACGGCTCGCGCATCATGCCGGGGTAGGGTCGCAGCGGCTGCTTGGTCGCCTGCGTCAGCGTCAGGTCGACCGTCGACTCGCCGAGCTTCAGCGAAAACGTGGAGTTGAGGTGCGGCGCGAACGACTCGAACGTCAGCAGTTGCAAGGTTCGGACGCTCCCTTCCGCCGGGCAAACCAACCCCGCGATATCACATTCTTCGTCCCCAGCGCGATGCGCAGTTACACCCGAAGCTCTCCGGACAGCACCTTCGCCAGCATCGGCTGGGTCAGCTTCTGGTAGCCCTTATCGCCGCGCAGGTAGAGCGGGTCCTTCACCACCGCCAGGTCGAAGCCGTCGGCCACCAGATCCATCTTGCGATACTTGAAGGTGCCGGTGACGGCGATGCCCGGCAGCAGGCGCAGGAACACCGGCTGGGCATAAGCCGGCAATCGCTCGGCGATGAAGGCGCTGAACGCCTTCGGATCGAACGCGCCCGCGACCACCAGGCCCGCCATGCCGGCGCGGCCGTCCATCTCGCCGACCTTGACGCCGTAGACGTTGGCCTCCTTGACACCCGGCGCCTGCGCCAGCGCGCCGGCGACCTCGCTGGTGGAGACGTTCTCGCCCTTCCAGCGGAAGGTGTCGCCGATGCGGTCGACGAAGTAAAAATACCCTTCGGCGTCCTTCCGCAGCAGATCGCCGGTGCGGAACCAGGCGTCGCCCTGGCGAAAGGCGTCGTGCAGCACCTTCCTCTCGCTGGCGGCCTTGTCGGCGTAGCCCACATAGGCGCTGCGGGCGTCCTGCTTGATCTCGCCCAGGCATTCGCCCGCCTCGTCGGCGGCCGCCTCGATGCATCGCCCATCCGGCCCGCGCACCGGCGTCTCGGTCTCGACGTCGAACTTCGCCAGCCGGACATTGAAGAAGCTCTTGAGGTAGTCCGGTTCGCGGCCAACCGCGCCCAGCTTGCCGTCGAAGTTGAACATCGAGACGTTGCCCTCGGTCGAGCCATAGAACTCCAGCACCCGCGGCACGGCGAACCGACCCTCCAGCGTCTCCCAGACGTCGGGTCGCAGCCCGTTGCCGAAGGCCAGGCGCAGCTTGTGCTGCGTCTCTTCCGCCACCGGCGGCTGGTTGGCGAGGTAGCGGCAGAGTTCGCCGATGTAGACGAACATGGTGCAGCGCTCGGCCACGATGTCCGACCAGAAGTGGCTGGCGGAGAAGCGCTGCCGGATCACCACCGCGCCGCCGTTGAGCAGCGCCGCGCCCGCGCCGCAGAGGCCGCCGGTGGCGTGGTAGAACGGCAGGGTGACGTAGATGCGGTCGTCGACTCTGGCGTCGGTCGCCCCGGCGAAGCCGCGCATGTAGAGCTGGGCGCGCATGTGGGTGATGCGCGCGGCCTTGGGCAAGCCGGTGGTGCCGCTGGTGAAGATGAACAGCGCGGTGTCGCTGGCGGTGAGGCCGTCGCGGCGGGCTCGGTCGGGCCGCAGGCCGCTGCAGCTCTTGAGCGCCTGGTTCAAGTCCCGCTGGTCGCCGGTGGCTTCGCCCAGCGTCCATTCATGGGTGGCGTGGACCAGCTTGGCGCGTACGCCCTCGAAGGCCGCTGCGGTTTCCTCGTCGACCAGGCAGTGGGCGGCGCCGGAGACATTGAGGCAGTGGGCCAGCGCATCGCCCGTAAGCTGATTGTTGATCAAGGCAGTGGCGATGCCGACCTTCGACAGCCCGTACCAGATCGGCAGGTACTCGAGCCGGTTGGGCATCAACAGCGCCACCACCTCGCCGCGGCGCAGGCCGACGTTCTCCGACCAGTGGGCGTAGCGATTGGCCAGCGCGTCCATCTCGCCATAGGTCAGGCCCCGCCCCTCGAAGCTGAGCGCCTCATTGTCCCGCCATCGATCGACCGCGGCCTCCAGGTCGTCGGTAAGCAGGTTGTCGGACTGGCCGGCGATCGTCCGCACACGCATCAGCGTGCGGACCAGCCCGCTCAAGAACATCCACTCACGCTCGAGCCGGGGGCCGATGCTCATCCGGTCGCTCTCCGCCGCACGTCCAGCTTGTGTGACCGCGCTTTGTCCGGTCAAGCCGCACCTCCGCCCGCCTAGGCCCCGGCCGAGGCGTAACGCCTGATTCCGAAACGCCAAGTGAAGAGCGCCAGGCCCAGGAACGCGAAACCCGCGACCGGCGCGACCGGTCCGACCCAGGCCGGCGAGCCGAGCGGGTCGGCCCGGCCGATGGCCGCCAGCATGGGCAGATAGGTCACGCAGCCGATCGGCACGGCGAAGATCAGCAGGTTGCGGAACCAGGCGGCATAGACGTTCATCGGATACTGCGCCGCGGCCTGGCCGCCATAGGTCAGCACATTGGCGACCTCCAGCCCCTCCACCGTCCAGAACGCCAGCGTCGCCTGCATCACCAGCAAGCCCGAGAACAGCGCGACGCCGCCGGCGATGGCGAAGGCCAGGATTGCGACGGCGCCCGCGCTCCAGTGATAGTGGGTTAGCGCGACGCCGATCGCGAACACCAACGCGCCCTGAGCCAATCGCCCGACGCGGGTCAGCCGCAGCTCGTAGGCGAGCAGCTGCAGCACCGTGCTGCGCGGGCGCAGCAGCAGGCGGTCGAAGGCGCCGGTCTTGACGAAGGTCGGGCCGAATACGTCGAAGCCGCGGGTGATCGCATCGGCGATGGCGAAGCTGACGCAGGTCAGGCCGTAGAACAGGGCGACATCGCCGAGTGTCCAGCCGCCGAGATGGCCAAAGCGCTGGAACAGCGCCCAGACGCCGATGAAGTCGATGATGGTGATCAGGAAGGCGCCGAGCGTCATCAGCGCGAACGAGGTCGGATAGGCCAGCTGACCGCGCACCGAGGCGGCGGTGTAGCGGCCGTAGAGGGCGAGCGCGTTCAGCATCGTCAGCCGCCTTGCACCTGCAGCCGCGCCATCGCCGCCGCCAGCCGCCAGCGCGCGAACACGACCAGCGCGGCGACCCAACCGAACTGAGTCGCGATCGCCCCCACGGCGCTCCAGCCCGAAAGACCGCCGAAGTAGATCGAGAACGGAATGTCGATCAGCCCCGCAAACGGCTGCGCGCGCAGCCATGGCCGCAGCCAGTCCGGGAAGAACGCCAGCGGCACGATCAGGCCGGAGAGCAGGTTCACCAGGGACGAGGCCACCGCGTTGGTCCCGCGGTCGTCGAGGGTGGAAACGATGATCACGTCGAGGATCAACGTGACGGCGGCCGAGAGCAGCACCATGCCCAAAGCCGACAGCGCGAAAAGGCCGGCGGCGGCGAAGCTCGGCGGCGGCGCCAGGCCCCATTGGCCGAGCCCGACCAGCGGCAGCAGCACGCCCGCGAAGCCGACCATCAGCGCGGCCCTCGGCGCCACCCGCGCCAGCGACCAGGCCAGCGCGCGCATGTACCACCAGCCGTAGGTGTCGACCGGACGCAGCCGCTCGTAGGCCACCGCGCCGGTGCGGACCATCTCGACGATGTCCGGGTCGGGGTACCAGGGCAGAAAGGCCAGGAACGCCTGGCCGAGCCATGTGTAGGTGATGGCGTTGGCAAGGCTCATCGGCGCATGGGCCGCGCCGCCGGCGTAGAACGCCGCGAAGATCAGCACCCGGATCGCCCCGAACCACAGCTGAGTCGCAAACCCGGCCAGCGCCGCGGCGCGGTACTGCAGCGTCAGCTGCAGGCGGCCGGAGAAGACGGCGAGGTAGGGACGAAGCGCGAGACCGCTCACGACCGTCCCCCCAGACGGCGGTTCCGCGGGGCACAATGCTGCGAGTCAAAGCGCGATCCCTTCCCCCTTGCGGGGAAGGGGCGGGGGATGGGGGTGTCAGCTCGATGCTTGCCGCTTTGGCGTCTCGCGGCATCACCGGCCAATACCCAGCTGACACCCCCACCCCCGACCCCTCCCCGCAAGGGGGAGGGGAGCAACGCGCGCTGGACGGCAGATACCTTCCTCATCCCTCGCCCGCCCCGTGCAGGTCGTAGAAGCGCGCGATCACCTCCTCGATCAGCGGCTCCTCGACGTGGATGTCGTCGACCGCGTGGGCGGCGACGATGCGGGCGATCAGGGCTGGGGCGGCGATGCGGCGCGGATCGAAGGCGAGCTCGAGCTGGCGGCCGTCCTGGCTCACCACCCGCACGTCCGGCAGGTCGAGCGCCGGCGGCGCCTCGGCGAAATCCACGAACAGCCGGCGCTCGGCCAGCACCCCGGCGCGCAAGGTCTCGAACGTGCCGTCCGCCAGGATCTTGCCGCCGCCGATCACGATCACCCGCTGCGCCAACGCCTCGATGTCGTGCATGTCGTGGGTAGTGAGGATCACGGTGACGCCGCGGTCGCGGTTGATCCGGCCGACGAACTCGCGCACCGCCAGCTTGGAGGGCGCATCGAGGCCGATGGTCGGCTCATCGAGGAACACCAGCGGCGGTTCGTGCAGCAGCGCGGCGGCGATCTCGCAGCGCATGCGCTGGCCGAGCGAGAGCTGGCGCACCGGTTGGTTCAGCACTTTGTCGAGGCGCAGGAGCGTCACCAGCTCGTCGCGGATGCGCACGTAACGGTCCTGCGGCACGCGGTAGATGTCGCGCAGCAGGTCGAAACCCTCGATCACCGGCAGGTCCCACCAAAGCTGGGTGCGCTGGCCGAACACGACGCCAATCCGCGCCACGTGCTTCACCCGCTGACGCCAAGGCGTCAGCCCGTCCACCTCGCAGCGCCCGGAGGTGGGCTCCAGGATGCCGGAGAGGATCTTGATGGTGGTCGACTTGCCCGCGCCGTTGGGCCCGATCAGGCCGACCAGCTCGCCCTGCTCGATGCCGAAGCTGACCCCGCTCAGCGCCTCGACCGCGCGCCAGCGACGGTGGAACAGCCCCTTGATAGCCCCCAGCGCCCCCGCGTCGCGCTCGGCGATGCGATAGGTCTTCGACAGCTCCTCGACGAGGATCTGGGGCATGGCTGGTCGCCGGCGCTTGCTGAAGGGGCGCGGAACCTAGTGAAGCGCCGCCGTGGCGTCAACGCGCCGCCGGCGCCGGATGCTAGCGCGGTTGCTGCAGCGATTGCCGCGGCGGCGGGGCCCTGTCGTTGGTTATGATGCGGCCATTGCCGACGCCGCAGGACTGGGAGAGCGAGTTGTAGGTCTGGCCGCGCGGGCAAACCGCGCCCTCGGTCGGTCCGCTGTACGTCGTGGTCTGGTCGTCGTCGTGCTGCGATCCCGCCAGATAGAACTGCTGCACGAACTTCCGCGCCGGCCCCGCGTCCAGCTTCGAATAGCGGATGTTGGCCTGCTCGACGGTGCCGCCGCCCTGAAACACGTCGGGATGGTCGGCGAGGCCGTCTAGCGGCGTCAGCGGGGTCGTCGACTCGTAGGTGATCCGGCCGGCGCCCGACTTCAGCTGGGTGTGGGCGCCGTTGGCGAACCCGACTATGCCGAGCTGCAGCGCCAGGATCGGCGCGACCCCGTCGGGTCCCACCTTGGTGCTGGTGCGCACGTAGTCGAAGTCGTGGGCGCGCGGCCCGTTGGTGGTCGACCGGCCCTGGGCGTCGACGATGGTGTAGTTGGCCCCGATGACCGCGCCGCCCGGTCCGTCGATCAGATCGAAGCGGAGCTTGAAGCCCGCGGGGATGCGATCGTTCTTCACGCCTGGATAGGTGGCGAACGTCTTGTTCGGCGGGTGCAGATTGTAGAGATTGCCGTGGCAGTCGGCCTCGGTCGAACCGCTGCTGCACGGCAGGCCGATGCTCTGGTGCAGCTTCCAGCGGAACGCCTTCGACGGAAAATTCTCCAGCGTCCAGTTGAAACCCAGGTCGTCGCCCCAACTCGGGTTCATCCCGATGCAGTATTGCTGGTAGACGCAGTCGGCGTCGGCGGGGGAACTGCAGTTGAGCTGCAGGCTCATCGCGTCGGGCGCAACAATGTCCTCGTCGACATCGATGGTGACATGCAGACCGTGGATCGGCTGGCCCGCGCCGTAGAAGAAGTAGTTGCGGTTGGAGACGAACGGCTCGGGCGGCCTCGCCAAGCCTGCGCGGCCAAAGCCGGGCGCCATCGAGCCGACGGCCACCACGCCAAGCCCCGCCAGGAAGTTCCGCCGCTCGATCATCGCTCGCTCCATGCCGCTCCGGTGGTTGCTGCCGGATCGAGCGCCACCGTGGGCTCTATGGCAATCACCAAAATAGATGAGGCCGCGTCGATACGGCCTTGGCCGCGAAATCTGGCTCTCGACTTCCCGTGCGTCGCGTGGCCCAGCATGACACCATGCGAGCGCTTCGAGCGCTGAGCCGAAGGCCGCGGAGATGGCCGAGGAGGAGGTAAGATGGCGGACGACGGCTTCGTGCTGGAAATCCCCGAGATGGTCGGGATCCCGCTGTCGCCCGAGCGTAAGCCTCAGGCCGCGACCAAGCCGTGGCCGCCGGGCACGATCATCATCTCGGCCGACAGCCACATGCTGGAGCCGGACTGCTGGGTCGATCGTTTTCCCGAGGCGCTCAGGGAACAGGCGCCGCGGATGGAGTTCAAGGACGGCGGCTATCAGCTCAGCGTCAACGGCAAGCTGATGACCCCGCCGCCGGTCGCCCAAAGCCTTTGCATGACGCTGGAGTGCACGCCCGGGTTCACCGACGTCGAGGCGCGGCTGAAGGACCTCGATATCGAGGGGGTGGAGAAGGAGCTGATCTTCCCGCAGCGCCTGTTCGGCCTGTTCATGTTCGGCAAGATGATGAACCGGCCCGAGACCTTCGCGGCCTACAACGAGCACATCGCCGAGGCCTGCGCGACGGGCAAAGGCCGGCTGTTCCCGGTGATGGTGCCCAACTATTGGGACCCGGCGGGCGCCAAGGCCTCGGTCGATCGCTGCCAAGCGCTGGGCGCCCGGTGCCTGATGATCCCGATCAAGCCCGGCGACGACGTCGATGGCGAGCCGATCCAGTACTCCAACCCCAAGCTCGATCCGCTGTGGGACGCGATCGCCCAGTCCGGCATTCCGCTTTGCTTCCACATCGGCGAGGCGATCCCGACCGCGGCCCCCGGCGCCGCCGGCACCTTCGTGCTGACCCAGATGCAGGGCTTCCGCCACATCTGGGGTCAGCTCACCTTCGGCGGCGTGTTCGACCGCTTCCCGAAGCTGCGGGTGGTGTTCGTCGAGGGCGGCATCTGCTGGGTGGCCTCGATGCTCCACGACGCCGACATGATCTACAACTCGTTCCCGACGGTGATGAACCCCAAGCTGGCGCATCCGCCGAGCTGGTACTGGTTCAACCACTGCTACGCGACGTTCATGACCGACCCGGCCGGCCTGGAGCTGCTGCACCGCATCGGCGCGGACCGGGTGATGTGGTCGTCCGACTATCCGCACCAGGAGAGCACGTTCGGCTACAGCCGCAGCGCCATCCAGGCGGTTTTCGACGCCACCACGGTCGAGAACGCGCAGAAGATCCTCGGCAAGACCGCGCTCGACGTCTTCAATATGCGCTGAAGCTGGACCCATAGGAGCCTGCCATGAAGTCGCCCGTCTGCGAGATGCTGGGGATCGAGTTCCCCCTGTTCGCCTTCAGCCATTGCCGCGACGTGGTGGCCGCCGTCAGCCGCGCGGGCGGGTTCGGCGTGCTGGGCGCCACCGGCCACACCGCGGCCTCGGTCCGCACCGAGCTGAAGTGGATCGACGACCACGTCGACGGCAAACCCTACGGCCTCGACCTGCTATTTCCGGAGAACATGGCCACGGCCGGCGAGGTCGGGGTGACCTATAACTCGCTGAAGAGCCGGATCCCGCAGGAGCATCAGGACTTCGCCGCCAGCCTCCTGGCCTCCGCCGGCGTCGAAGTGCTCGAACAGCACATCTCCGACGACCGGGCGCAGCCGTTCGATCCGGAGCAGGCGATGCGAACGATGGAGGCGGCGTTCGAGCATCCGATCAAGCTGATCGCCAATGCCCTGGGCGTGCCGCCGCCGGCGATGATCGAGATGGGCAAGCGTCACGGCGTGCCGGTGGCCGCGCTGGTCGGGGCCAAGGAGCACGCCATCCGCCAGGTCAACGCCGGGGTCGACATCCTGGTGGTGCAGGGCACCGAGGCCGGCGGCCACTGCGGCGAAGTCACCACCATGGTGCTGGTGCCGGAGGTGTTGCAGGCGATCAAGAAGATCCGCGACGTGCCGGTGCTGGCCGCCGGCGGGATCATGAACGGGCGCCAGATGGCCGCCTGCATGGCCATGGGCGCAGCCGGGGTCTGGACCGGCTCGGTGTGGCTGGCGACGGTGGAGAGCGAGACCAGCGAGATCTTCCGCGAGAAGATGATCGAGGCCTCCAGCCGCGATGCGGTCAGGGTCAAGACCCGCACCGGCAAGCCTGCCCGCCAGCTGCGCTCGTCTTGGACCGAGGCCTGGGAACGCAGTCCCGACAGTCCCGGCGCTCTGCCGATGCCGCTGATGAGCCTGGTCTCGGAGAACGCCCTGCGCTCGGCCCAGCGCGCGGCGGAGGGGGGCAACAAGAAAGCCCGCGACCTGGTGACCTACTTCGTCGGCCAGGGCGTCGGCCTGATCGACTCGGTCCGCAGCGCCGGCCAGGTGGTGCAGGACTTCAAGGAAGAGTTCCTCGAAGCGGTGGAGCACATGAACAGCCTGCTCGAGGAATAACCTCGGGGCTGTGGATCAGGTATGCGCCGGCAGGCGCAGGCGCACTTCGTCGCGGCGGAAGTCGAGGCAAACGGTCTCGAAGCGGCTGAGGATGTCGACGCCGATCAGGATCGCCGGGCGGCTGACCAGGTCCCAGAGCTTGAAGGTGTGCAGGTCGGCGAAGGCGACCGGCCAGTTCGGCACCGAGAGGCCGCCGATGCGTAGCCCCGGCAGGTCGGCGAACACGGCGTCGATGGTCTGGCCGGTGACGCTGACGATCGGGATCGGCTGGAACGGCGTCAGCGGATAGCGGGTCACCGCCAGCTCGCGCAGCGCCATGTTGCCGATGGTGTCCTGGGCGCCGCTGTCGAGGAAGGCGGTCACCTTGATGCCGGCGAGGTCGGCGTCGACCAGGGTGAGCTGGCCGTCGCGGCGATGGGCTTTCAACGCCACCTCGTCGCCGTCGCCGGGCATGTAGGCGCCGCTGTCGATGGTCAGCATCTGACGGCGAAAGTCGAAGGTGAGCTGGCCGCCGTCGAGCAGGTCGAGCCCCAGCATGCCGGGCCCGCCGATCGCCTCGGCGCCGAGCACAGAGAGCTTCGCATCGCAGGCCTTCCGATTGCCGATCTGCAGCCGCGCCTGCACCGTCGGCGTCATTTGCACGCCGGCGACGCCGTTGAGCGGCTGCGACTCACCGAGCGCCAGGCCGAGCTTGGCGGCGAGTTCGGTTGAGATCACCGACTGGTTCGCGCCGGTGTCGGCGACGAACGGGTAGGGGCCGGCGCCACCCACGCGCACCGGCCCGGTCATACGCTTGTAGATGTCGAGCACGGCGGTGAGGCGGGTCGGCGGCTCGTAGCCGGAGACGGTTCTGTCCGGGTCGGGAAGTTCCTGCAATCGGCTCGCGCTTTGGCCCACCTCAACGATCGCGGCGCGAAGGCCGACGCCGGGCGCGGCGGCGCCTAGCGCGGCCAGGCCGGCCATCAGACCTCGGCGATCGGGTGTGTGCGCGCCCATGCGTCCCTGACCGGCGCAACGCCGGATTTGCGCAGCATACACCTTTTCGGCGGCGCCAGGCTGTCAGCAGTTCGCCGCAACCTTCGACGCCGGCCGAACCATCAGGAGAAGCGCTCCCACGCCGACTGGCGCGAGATCCCGAGCGCCTCGCCGATCCGCGCCCAGCTGACCTCGCGGCCGCGCAATTCCTCGACCACGGTCTGCAACTGGTTGCCCATGCCTTGAAGCGTCTGCTCGATCGGCTTGAGGCGGGTGAGCAGGGTGTCGGTGGCGATGCCGCCAATCAGGAAGTTGGACCCCTCGAGGTTCAGTGGTCTGTCGGCGATGATGGCGTCACAGAGCGCCACGCATTCGTCGCAGATGAAGATGAAGCCGGGGCCGGCGATGAGCTTCTTCACCTCGTGCTGCGACTTCAGACAGAAGGAGCAGTGCAAAGCCCCCTTGCCGGCATAAGGTGCGGGCAGGTCTGGCTTGACGGTCGGGGCGGCGGGTTGGTCGGGCATGATGCCTCGCTGTCAGAGAAATCCTGACAGTCAGGTATATCCTGACGATGGCGGGCGTCAAGGCTTTCCTGACGCGCCTATTCCACCTGCACGTCGAGCCCCATCGCGTCGAGCAGGCGGAACTGCTGGTCGGCGGTGATCTTCATGTCGCGGTAGTTGGCGAGGCGGCGCAGATCGAGGCCGCTGACCTCGGCCCCGCGCAGGTCAGCGCCGGCGAGCTTCGCGCCGTCGACAATAGCCGCGAACAGGTCGGCGCCGGTCAGGTCCGCGCCCTCCAGATCGGCGTTGGAGAGGTCGGCTTCGCGCAGGCGGCTGCGCGCCAGCCGGGCGCCGGGCAGGCGGGCCTCGGAAAGATCGGCGAGGCCGAGGTTGCAGTCGAGGAACTCGGCGGCGATGCGCTCGACCTTGCGGCCGAAGCTGCGCGAGAAGCGGGAGCGGGCAAAGGCCGCGCCGGTCAGGTTGCAGGCTTCGAAGCGGACATCATACAGCTCCGAGCCCTCGAATTTCGCGTGGGTCAGGTCGCAGCGGGCGAAGCGCGCGCCCTCCAGCCGGCTGAAGGCGAATGCCGCGCCGGCCTGCGCCGCGGCCTCCCACAGCTGGCAATCCTCGAACACCGCCTCGCGCAGGTCGGCGTGGGAGAAGCGACAGCGGACCAGCTTGCAGCGCTCGAAGCGGGCGCCCTCCAGCACGGTGGCCGCGAAGCCAACGCCGGCGATGGTGCAGCCGGCGAACACCGTGTCCGGCAGCTCCGCCTCGGCCCAGTCGGCGTCGGAGAGAACCTGGCCCTCGATGCGGCCGCCGGCCTTGAGCATCCCCGCCGCGCCGCGGCTACTTGGGATCGTGGGCGCGGACGAAGCTGGCGATCTCGTCGATGTACTGCCGCGGCGTGAACGGGAACGTGGTCACGGTGTTGTGGCCGCGCCCCGGCAGGATCACCGCGGTGAAGTCCCTGGCCTCGCGCGCCAGGCGCTGGGTCTTGGAGATCGGCGCGTCGAACTCGCCGTTGATCGCCTGGATCGGGAAGTTGATCGCCGCCAGGTCCAGCGGCGGCGCGGTGGACGGCGCGGCGAGGCGGCCGTCCTGGACGCACTTCAGCGCCATGTCGTCGCGATCGGCCCGCTCGCGCAGGGTGCGCTGGCCGGCCTCCTGTTGCGGATCGCGCCCCTTGGGATCGCGCTCGGCGGCCTGGGCGGCCAGCGCTTCGTCCTCCTCGCGCACGCCGGAGCCGCCGAAGCTAGCGGTGATGAAGCGGTCCGGATGGCGGGCCAGCAGATGGGCGACGATGCCGCCGCCCATCGAGTAGCCGTGGAAGTGCGCCTTGCCGACGCCGAGATGGTCCAGCACCGCGATCACGTCGGCCGGCATCTGGTCGGCGGGATATCTGGCCGGATCGCGCGGCTTCTCGCTGCGGCCGTGACCGCGCGCATCGATGCCGATCACCCTATGAGTGCGAGCCAGCTCCTTGGCGACGCCGTTGGCGAACCAGCCGGCGTCGCAGCAGCTGGTGTAGCCGTGCAGCAGGACCACAGGCACGCCTTCCCCGGCCTCCATCCAGTGGATGCGCACGCCGTCGGACACGACCAGGTCGCCGTGCTTCACGCCCGCCGGCGCTTCGACCTCGCGCTCCATCACCGCCATGGCCGTTCCTCCTGCGCCTATAGTCGCAGACACCTATGCGCTCACCCGCGTGGCTATGGCAGGCTTGCCCGACAGCGACCAGAGCGCATAGCGGGCCGCGTCGCGCAACTTGGTGTCGGCCTCGTGCGCGCGGATTTCAAGCAGCAGCGGGATCGAGTCGCGATCGCCGGCGACGGCCAGGGCGTGGGTCGCGTGGAAACGCACCTTGCGGCTGGGATCGCCGGTGACGGCGGCGACGATCTTCGCCCGGACGTGCTCTTCCAGCGCGGCCGGCTTCTCGCCACAGGCGTGGCAGGCGACTGCGTGGATGGCGGCCCAGCGGACGCGCGGGACCGGATCGTCCATGGCCGCGATGAGGGCAGGCCGGGTCCAGGCTTCGCCGAAGGTGTCGAGCGCGTGGGCGCAAAAGGCGCGAACCTTTTCGCGACGCCCCTCAAGGCCGCACAGCAGCGCCGACTGGAAGGCGCGGTAGCGCGGTTTGTCGCGGCGCATCACCTCCCGCGCCGCCTGCAGTCGCCCTTTGCCCACCGCGAGCGAGCGGAAGAGTGGTCGCAGGTCGTCCGCCCCGGCGAGCGCGAACCACGCGGTCGCCAGGCTCTCGGCGTCGACGTCGGCGGCGGACTTAGGCCCGCCTAGGCGGCGCGCCTCGACCGCGGCCTTCAGCGCAGGCCAACTCGCGAAGCCGTAGTCGCGCGCCACCACCAGCTGCGCTTTGCCGAGCGGCAGCCTCCGCGCCTCGGCATCCGGCAGGGCGCTCTCGATCCGGCGCGTCGCCTCGGCGTCACCTGCGAGGCAGGCGCGCTGCAACGCCTTCGCCTCGCGGTGTAGGCGCTCGAGATCGGGCCGGGCGGGAAGCGCGCTCACGACCGGGCTTCCCGGCCCCGCCGCGCCTCCTCCGTCTCCCTCTTGATGATGGCCCGGGCGGCGTGGCTGCGGACCATAGCAATGCGCATCATCCGCGGCGTCTCGCGGCAATTGTGGGAGATGCAGTGCACGATCAGCGGGTCGCAGACATACATGTCGCCCGGCGAGCCGGTCAGCTCGACCACGCGCAGAGCGATGCCGTCGGCATCGCCACTCTGCCGCATGAACGCGGCGATTCGGCCCTCGGGACCGCCGACGGCGCCGGTCAGGCCCGACAGCCAGGGACTGAGCCGGCCGAAGCGGTCGCGCTGCCATGTGCCGCCGAGATGGCGCTGCTGGTGCGTCAGGCCGGCGTACTGCCGACGAACCAGTTTCGGCGAGCCCGCCAACACCAGCGTGCCGCCTCCGCCAGCCTGTGCCTCGGCGACGAAGCCGAACAGGAACGCGTTCAGCGGTGGGCCTGTTTCCCACTCGCGACGGCCGTCCCAGTGCCAGAGGCGCGTCGGGATGTCCCAGGTCTCCAGCCGGTGGCCGCTCGGCATGGTAAGGCAGGCGCGGCCCCAATCCCGCGGCCAGTCCCACGCGCCCTCGCCCAGCACCCCGTCGAGGGCGCGCCTCACCTCTTGCGTCTGGAAGCAGCGTTCGCTCGGCGCCTGCTTGGGTCGCTTGGGATCGCCCCTGGGCTGGCGCCAGGTGGAGCGGTCGTCGCGATCGACGCCGCAGACCTCGGCGAGCTCGGCCCACCATTCGTCCTGCATGCGGGCCGCGTCGGCGGGATTGAACGCCCGTGGCAGGAAGAAGAAGCCGTCCTCCTCGAAGGCGCGGCGCTCATCGGCGGTCAAGCCGGTTGCGGGTGTCGGGTCGAGTGGCACGGCGAGCCTCCTTTCGTAGCGCCCGCGGGTCCGCACGTGGGCTGAAAGGAAGGTCGGGAACGACGCTTCGAAAGCACTGATCGGTGGGCCTGAGGCCCTTTCCGCGGACCGGACGCGCCCTTGAGCGCGCTGCGGAAATCTAGGACCAGCCGGCCGCGCGTGCAACGACGGAGTGCGCCGCGCACGCACTCAAGTCTGAACGCGGAGCACGCAGAGAACCGCAGAGAACGCTGAGAGGCCCCCAGGCCCTCTGCGACCTCCGCGCGGTCGGGCTTAGCCGACCTCGGCCAGGATCGCCTTCCGGCGCTCGGCTGTGAAGGTTGGTTGGGTTGTGCCGCACCGTTACCGCGCCTAGCGTAGCCACAGGGAACGGGGGCCAAATGAGCGAGCAAGCGCCGGCCCTCGACGTCGATCCGTTCTCGGACGAATTCCTCGCCGACCCATATCCGTTTCATGAAACCTTGCGCGAAGCGGGGCCGGTAGTTTGGCTTGCGCCACACGGCGTGTATGCCGCGGCCCGACATGCGGAGGTGCAGGCCGCCCTCCAGGATTGGCGGACCTTCTCATCGGCCGCCGGCGTTGGACTGGCGGATTTACGCACGGACGAAGTCTTCCGCCCGCGCAGCATCATCCTGGAAGCCGATCCGCCGTTGCACGACCACACCCGGCCCGTGCTCGCGACGGCGCTCTCGCCGGCCGTCCTCCGCGAGCTCAGGCCGACGTTCGAGGCGGAGGCGCGGAGCTTGATCGACGCCCTCGCCCGGCGGGGCTCATTCGATGGCGTCACCGAATTGGCCGAAGTCTATCCGATCAAGGTGTTTGCCGATGCGCTCGGGCTATGCGGCGAGGGGCGCGAAAACCTGCTGCCGTATGCGGCGGCGGTCTTCAACGACTTCGGGCCGCGCAACCACCTGTTCGAGGAAACCCGGCGCGGCGCGGATGCGGTGCGAGACTGGGTAGTCGCCCAGTGCGATCGCTCGGCGCTGCGGCCTGGCAGCATCGGGGCGCGGGTGTTCGAGGCGGTCGACCGCGGCGAAGCCTCGGAGGAGGAAGCCCACAAGTTGGTGCGTTCGCTGCTGACCGCCGGTCTTGACACTACCGTCTATGGCCTTGGCAACGCGCTCTTCTCGCTCGCCACCAACCCTGACGCCTGGGATCAGTTGCGCGCGGATCCTCGCCTGGCCCGGTCGGCGTTCGAGGAGGTGCTGCGGTTCGAATCGTCGGTTCAAACCTTCTTCCGCACGACGACCTGCGAGGTCGAGTTCGGCGGCGTCCGTCTGCAGGAGGGGGCTAAGATTCTGCTTTTCCTTGGGGCGGCCAACCGCGATCCGCGCCGATGGGACGCGCCGCAACGGTTCGACCTGACTCGGAAGGCTTCGGGCCATGTCGCCTTCGGCTACGGCATCCACTCGTGCGTCGGGCAGATGGTCGCCCGCCTGGAGGGAGAGATCATTCTGGCGGCCCTCGCACAACGGATCGAGCACATTGAGCTGGCGGGCGCACCGGTGCGACGGCTGAACAATACGCTGCGTGGATTGGCGAGCTTGCCGCTGCGGGTGACATAGCGCCTTGGGGGCGGCCTATGCCTCGGCAAGCAGCGCGCGCCTACGCTCTTCGGTGAACGCCTGGAGCTTGTTCATGTAGGCGAAGCGGGCGTAGTCGCGGCCCTGGGCGCTCATCTTGTCGAACCAGTCGTCCTCGCCCAGCATTTCGCCGAGCCGTGGCGAGTTGCGGTGCAGCATCTGCACGTCGGTCTTCTTCGGCTCGAGGCTCCTGAGGATGCCGCGGTTGAAGTGGGCGTGCAGCGTCACCCGGTCGCCCGGCTCGGTGCGGTCGCCCTGCCAGTGCCAGACGCCGTGGTGGAAATAGACCACCGAGCCCTTCGGCATCTCGATGGGCACGCCTTCGTTGTGGCCTTCGCCGGGACGCGGATTGCGGCGCTGCTTGTGGCTGCCGGGCACGATCCAGGTCGGGCCGGCGGCGAGCGTCCAGTCCTCCAACGCCCAGACCCCGACGCCGGTCAGCGAGAACTCCGGGAACGGCTCGGGCACATGGGCGTAGTCGGTGTGCATCGGGATCACGCCGGGTCCCGGACCCTTCTTGATCGACGAGAACGAGGCGATCACCGCGCCGCGGCCCAGCGAGGCGTCGATCAGCGTCATCAGCAGCGGGTTCTGGATCAGCTGCTCGAACTCGCGCCCGTGATAGAGCATCCAGTTCATCGAGAAGCTCTGGTGCGGCAGCAGCGCGCGGATGGTGGCGGCGCGCACCTCGTCGGCGAACTCCGGCGAGATGGCGCGCTCGATCACAGTGTAGCCCTGTTCCTCCATCTCCCGGATCTTGCCGGTGAGGCCTTGGCGCTGGGCGCGGTGATAGAGGTCGGGGTTCTCGACCGTGCGGCGGCCGAGGTGGTCGTGCAGCAGCGCGATGATCTCGCCGGCGGCGGGGTTCTCGAGCCGGCCGGTGATCTTCACCGCGTCCTTGCCGTGCATGGTCGCCAGCTCGCGCCGCATCGCCTTGGCGGCGCCCGGCGCCAGCATGCCGATGAACTGGCCGCCGGCGATCCCGGCTTGGTAGTCGCCCTCGACGCGCACGTCGGCGCGCTCATCGAAGCCGCGTTCGACCGTGACCGCGCCGCCGTCATAGCGCACGCGCCAGGCGCCGACGTTGTCCGGCAGCTTCAGGTGCGGCGGGGCGTCGACGAAGCGCTCCGAGAGCGAGAACGGCGCCAGCGCATCTCGGCGCTGCTCGACGGCCTTTTCCAGAAACCGGCGGGTCTCGGCCAGCCACGCGTCGGACTGGAACTCGAACCGGTCAGCCAGCGTGTACATCCGATGGCTCCTTGGCCAAGGCGAAGCCCTCGTAGCCTGCGGCGGCCACGTCCGCGCACTTCTTGCGGTAGCCGACGCCGATATAGGGCATGAAGACGCGCGGCTTTCCGGGAATGTTGGCGCCCATGTACCAGGACGCCGCCCGCGGAAAGAGGGTCTTGTCGGCGACCCGGCGCACGTGCGCGACCCACTTCTCCTGCATCTCCGGGTCCGCGGCGATGCGGGTGAAGCCATGCTCGCGCATGTGCTCGATGCATCCGATGATCCACTCCACGTGCTGCTCGATCGAGTTGATCATGTTGGAGAGCACGCTGGGGCTGCCGGGGCCGGTGATGATGAACATGTTGGGGAAGCCGGCGATGGCCAGGCCGAGGTAGGCTTTCGGCCCCTCGGCCCAGGCCTGCTTGATCTCCGCGCCGCCGGCGCCCTTGATGTCGATCGCCAGAATCGCGCCGGTCATGGCGTCGAAACCGGTGGCGAACACCAGGGCGTCGACCGGATAGGTCGCTTCGGACGTCCGCACAGCGTTGGGCTCGATCGCCTCGATCGGCGACTCGCGCAGGTTCACCAGCGTCACGTTCGGCCGGTTGTAGGTCTCGAAGTAGTCGATATCGACGCAGATCCGCTTGGTGCCGATCGGGTGGTCGCGCGGCTGCAGCCGCCGGGCGGTCTCGGGGTCCTTCACCGTCTCGGCGATCTTGCCCCGCACGAAGTTGGCCGCCTCGTCGTTGACCTCGATGTCGGTGATGATCCCGCCCCAGGCGGCGAGAAAGCCAGCGCCGCCGACGCCCCAGAACTCCTCGAAGCGCGCGCGGCGCTCCTCGGGCGTGGCGGCGAGGGCGTTGGCCGGATTGCCGCCGAAGCCCATGCCCGGACCCTTCACCATCGCGATGTAGTCCGGGTACATCTTCCAGAAGTCGGCGATGTCCTTGTCGGTCAGCGGCGTGTTGTTGGCCGGGACGCTGAAGTTGGGCGTGCGCTGGAACACGGTGACGTGCTTGGCCTGCGCGGCGATCTGCGGGATCGACTGGATGCCGGAGGAACCGGTTCCGATCACCGCCACGGTCTTGCCGGTGAAGTCGACGCCTTCATGCGGCCAGGCGCCGGTGTGGTAGGTCTCGCCGGCGAAGGCTTCGACGCCGGGGATTGCCGGGGCGCGCGGCGTCGAGAGGCACCCGGTAGCCAGGATCAGCCAGCGCGCCGAGAGCTGGTCGCCGCGGTCGGTGACCACCCTCCAGCGGTCGGCGGCCTCGTCGAACGTCGCCGAGAGCACCCGGGTCTCGAAGGCGATCAGCGGGCGGATGTCGTGGCGGTCGGCGACGTGGTTGGCGTAGGCCAGGATCTCGGGCTGGGCGGCGTACTTCTCGGTCCAACGCCACTCCTTCTGCAGGGCGTCGTCCCAGGTGTAGGAATAGAACAGGCTCGGCACGTCGCAGCGCGCGCCGGGATAGCGGTTCCAGTACCAGGTGCCGCCGACGCCATCGCCGGCCTCGAACCCCTGCACCGAGAGGCCGAGCTCGCGCAGCTTGTGCAGCATGTACAGGCCGCCAAACCCCGCGCCGACCACGACGGCGTCGATCTCGCCGCTCTTCGGCGCCCGCTCAAACTTAGACCCGTCCGCCACGCTGCCGCTTCCCCGCTCTATGTTCGCGTAAGATATCGCCGTTTACCTGAGGAAAGCGCAAGCACCTCCGCTCGCCCGTGGCGAGGGAACCGTCCCCCGAGCATCACTTCAAAGCGGCCAGCATCTGCTGCACGTCGCTCGCGTGCGAACCGTTGGGTGCGAGCTCGAGATATTTGTCGAGCGCCTCCACCGTGCCGGGCGGGACCGTGTATTTCCCGCCGGCGAACTGGGCCTCGCCGAACAGGAGCGAGCCTTTGACGAAATAGGCGTCCGCCTTGGCGGGATCGAGCTCTATCGCCTTGTCACAGGCCACGAGCGCGGGGGCTGCGACGCCGATGTTGTAGTAGGTGGCGCAGAGGTTGAAATACGCCGTACCCGGATTGGGCGACAGCGGCGCGGCCTTCTCGTAGGCCGCTTCTGCCTCCTCAGTCCGATGCAGCTTGAGCAGGCAGTTGCCCTCGTCGAGCAACATCCTGCCGATCGCATCTCTCGCCGCGGCATCCTGCGCGCCGGCTTCGGCGGCCGCGATGGCGTGCGCATAGAGCGCCAGCGCGTCCTGAAATTGTCCGTTGGCTAGGTCGGCGTCGGCGGCCGCCCGATCGCTCGCCCACGGCCGCGGCGCCGCGCCGTCAGATTGCGCAGAGGCGATGGCCGGGAGCGCAACCAACACCGCCGCCAAGATCGTCGCCCGGTAGTTCAAGGACGCCCCAATGCGTGAAGCCACGTTTCAGACCTACGCGCTGGCCAGCACGGCGTCGACCAGTTCGTCGGTCGTCCGCCGTCGGGGTGCCCAACGCGCCCCTGCACGGCTCAGCCCCTTCGGGCGGGGAAGGAGATTTAGGCCTTCGCCTCCACGTAGATCTCGCCGCCCGCTTCCTTGAACTTCTCGGCCAT